>DASYOE010000080.1:0-13687 GCA_036008105.1 Candidatus Lustribacter sp.
CTGCGCAGCGTCATGCTGCCGATCGCGCTCGAGGATGAGATCGCCATCGAACCGGCCGAGCGCTTCGCGTTCACCTGCGACCCCGCAACGCTGACCGCCGACAACTTGGTCGTGCGCGCGCTCGCGGCGGCCGGCGCCGAAGGCGCGCCGCTCGCGGTGGCGTTGCGCAAGCGCATTCCGGCCGGCGCGGGACTCGGCGGCGGCTCGTCCGACGCGGCGGCGATCTTGCGAGCCGCCATCGACGGCGCGCTCGGCCCGCTTGCGACCCAAGATTGGCTCGCGACGGCGCGCACGCTCGGCTCCGACGTGCCGTTCTTTCTCACCGGCACCGGCGCGCTGGTCGAAGGGACCGGCGAACGCGTGACGGCCGCCGGCGCGCTGCCGCCGTGGTGGGTGGTGGTGCTCGCGCCCGACGTGCATGTCGATACCGGCGATGCGTACCGGCGCCTCGCCGCGGCGCGCGCAAACGCTCCCGCTGCGACGCGCGCCCGCGCCGAGTCGGCGAGTTTGCGCGCCCTCGAAGCGCTGCAACGCGCCGATTACGCGGCCGCGCTCGCGGCTGCGACGAACGATTTCGAAGCGTTGATCGCCGCGGCGTATCCGCCGGTGGCGGACGCGCTGCGCGCGTTGCGCGAAGGCGGCGCGGCGCACGCGATGCTCTCCGGTTCCGGTGGTGCGACCTTCGCGCTGTGCGAATGCGAAACGCAGGCGCGCGAGCTCGCGGCCACGATCGCAACACCGGCTGGCGCGCGCCTGTTCGCCGTTCCGCTCGCCGCCGCGGCCGGTTGGCGCGCACCGAGCGCTGCCCTTCGACAGGCTCAGGACAAGCTATGAACGCAATCGTCCTCGCCGGCGGCGGACCCGACGCGGTGTCGGCCGGCGCGCCCGATCTGCCGAACAAAGCGTTCGTCGAAATCGGCGGCATCGCACTGGTCGAGCGCGTCATCCGCGCGTTGCGCAGCGCGCCCGAGGTCGGACGCATCATCGCGGTCGCACCGCCCGCTGCCCACGGCCGCGCCGCGCTGGCCGCGGCCGACGAACGGCGTGCGGACGGCGCGCGCATGGTCGATAGCCTGGAATCGGGACTCGCCGGCGCGCCGCCCGACGACCTCGTGCTGATCGCCGCGTCCGACTTACCGCTGCTCAGCGCCGCGGCGATTGCCGAGTTCGTCACCCTGGCGATAGCGCGCGACGTGGACGTTGCCTACGCGATCGTCAGCGAGCGCGACCATCGCGACACGTACCCGGCCGTCCCGCATACTTGGGCGAAGATGGTCGAGGGACGCTTCTGCGGCGGCGGGCTGGCGGCGCTCAAACCGCGCGTCTTGCCGGCCTTGCGCGGCGTGCTCGACGAGCTCGGCGCGGCGCGGAAGTCACCGCTGCGTTTGGCGGCGATCTTCGGCTGGGACATTTTTCCGCGCTTCGCGCTGGGCTCGCTCACCGTCGCCGCGGCCGAACGCCGCGCGAGCGCGATCCTGCGCGCGCCGGCCGGTGCGATTCCGTGCTCGCTGCCGGAAGTGGCGGTCAACGTCGACCGGCCGTCGGACATCGCGCTGGCAAACGGCTTGGTGGCCGCCGCGGCGAAGTCTCCCGGATGATCCTCGTCGACGAGCGGCGGCTCGCGTACGGCATCGACCCGGTGCTCGTGCGAATCGGCGGCGGCGATCCCGAGAGCGTGCTGTCTCCGGCCGCGTTTTTATCGCGCGGCAGCGGGCTGAACGTGTTGCGCGACGGCGAGCGGCGGGCCATGGTGCGGCGCATCGCGGCGACGCGCGACGACCTGGCGATCCCCGCCCACGTCCGGCGCAGCGCGTCGTTTGCGGCGCTGGCGCTGGCCGCGATCGACCGCGACGAAGACGACGCCTTCGGCGGGCTCGGCGGCGAGTATCGCACGCTGCTGGCGTTTGTGAATGCGGTCGATGCCGGCAGCGCCCTGCGCCACGTCTTGGGCGGCGGCACCTTTTCGGCCGATCAGACGACGCTCCTCATCGACACGCTGCTGCTCGTCGACGACGGCGCTTTTGCCTGGCGCCGGCTCGCGGCGTTGGGCGAGTTCGCACTCGAACCGGTCGAACTTGGGCCGATCGAGTTGCCGGCGCTCGATCTGATCGGTGCGCGCGGACTGTTTGCGTTTCTGCGTTTCGCGGCGTCGGAGACCGATGCCGACGCGCGGGCGGCGCTGCGCTCGAAACTCGCGCCGATCGCGCCCGACGATGCGCGCACGCTGCTGGCCGTGGCCGGCGCGAGCGCGAACGTTCTCGATGTGTCCGACGCCGGCGCCGCCGGCGGCGGCCGCGAGTTCGCGCACGCGCTGCGCACGATCGCGCGGGCGTACCGCGTGCCCGACGCCGGTGCGAGCGACGTTCTCGCCGCGGCCGCCGCGACGCTCGGTTTGGACCCCGCAACCCACGCCGCGCTCGCACGCATCGCGCGCGACTTCGACGCCGCGCGCATCTTGGCGCCGGCGTGGGAAGCGGCCGATGCGATCGATGAGTTCGATGCCGAACTCGCGGGCTGCGCCCAGCGCCGCGCCGAGTTCCCGGTGTTCGCAGCACCGGCCGTCGCGCCCGAACCGCCGCTGCCGGTCACGTCGCGCCGCGCGACGTTCTCGGCCTCCTCGCTCAACGCGTTCGCGGAGTGCGAGCGCAAGTGGTTCTATCGCTACGTCTGCGCGGCGGTCGAAGATCGCGGCTCGTCGGCCTCGTTCTACGGCATCGCGTTCCACGCCGCGCTCGAGGAGTTTCACGGCACCTACGCGCGCTTCGACGGCGGCGATCCGGCGGCGCTGGGCTCGTTTCTCGACTACTGCATCACGACCGCGTTCGACCGGCACCGCACGCGCTTCGATGCCCCGGTCGAATTCGAGTTGCAGAAGCGGCGGGCGCGCCGCACCGCCAAACGCTACCTCAGCTGGCTGCTCGAGCGAGCGCGCAAAGCGCCCTTCGAGGTCATCGGTTGCGAAACGTCGACCGACGTCAAGCTCGGCGAGTACTCGTTCATCGGCTACATCGACCGGCTCGACCGCGATGACGCGACCGGCGCCGTGACGGTGGTGGACTACAAGACCGGCGCGATCGCCAAGAGCGCGGGCGAGTACCTGACCGACGTGCTGGCGTTTCGCGAGTTTCAACTCCCGTTCTACTATTGGGCGCGCACCGCGGCCGGCGACACGGTCACGCGGCTGTCGCTCGTTCCGCTGAAGGAGGCGCTGCTCGACGTCGAGCCGATCGAGCTCACCGTCGTGGCCAAGCGGCCGCCGCAGACCGGGCGCCGCCAAAGCGGCACCACCGCCGAGATCGGCGTCATCGATCTCGAACGCGCACGGCAGCGTATGATCGACATCGCGGCGACGCTGGCGACGCCGACGATCGCGCGCTACGCGGTCGCGACCGACCCCGACGCCTGCCGCTACTGCGCGTATAAAGATGCGTGCCGCGAGCGGCCGCTCGTGGCCGAAGAACGGTTCGGCCGGTGATCCGGGCGCTCGTCGGCGGCGACGCGCGGATCAGCACCGCGCCGCTGCAGTCGGATCTGATCCTCATCACGGGCCCGGTCGCAAGCGGCAAGAGCGACGCGCTCGCGCAGCGTTTCAGCGCGCTGTCGGCGGCGAACGACATCGCGCCGGAAGCGGTGCTCGTGGCGAGCTCCCACGCCGACGGCGCGCGCGACCTGGCGGCGCGCGTCGCGCGCCGGCTCGACGGCGCGGCGCGCACCGCGTTCGTCTGCGCGCCGTTCGCGGGGATTACGCTCGACGTGCTGGCCCTGGCGATCGTCGCCGACGGAGCGTTGGCGGGCGGCTTGGCGCCCGACCTCGAGCTGGTCGACTCCGACGAAATCGCGGAGATCTTCGAACGCGCCGCCGCGCCGTTGTTTTCGGCCGAGTGGGCCGAGTATCTGGGCGCCGACATCGATCCCGAGATCAGTGGTTTGCGCACGCCGGACCGGTTCGCCGACGCGGTGCTGCGCTTGATCGTGAAGCTGCGCGATGCCGGCATTACGCCCGAGTCGATGCTGGCGCAGTCGTTGCGCGGCGCCGCGACGTTTTACGGCAAGCCGCCGAACTTCGCCGATCCGGGCTTGCTGATGGCGACCAAGGACGAGTACCGCAGTTCGCTGCTGGTCGCGCCGGCCGAGTTGGAACGGCAGCGCCGGCGCGAGATCGACTTGGCCAAGATCGTCGCGAAACTCTATCGCTCGTATATCGACGAACTCGTCAAGCACGGCTGTCTCACCGCCGGCGACGCCGTCGCCGAAGCGACCCGGTTGCTCGGCGAACAGCCGCCGCTCGCGACGCAGTACCGCGCGCGCCTGGCGTTCGCGCTCGTCGACGACGCGCACGATTTGCGCAGCGGCGAGGTCCGGTTGCTGCAAGCGCTCTTCGGCACGAAGCTCCGTGGGGTAACGTTCGCCGGCACGCTCACCTCCGCGATTCGCTCGTTCGCCGGCGCCCGCGCCGACGTCACGTTCAAACTCGCCTCAACGACGATCGAGCTGCCGCCCGGAACGCTCGTGCCGCCGGCCATCGCCGCGTGCGCTGCGGCGATCGGGACCGGAACCGCGAATGCCTGGCGCGGCGGCGCAACCGGCGCGGTGCGCGTCCATCGCGCGCCCGATCGGGCGGACGAGATCGCGTTCGTCGCCCAGAGCATTGCCGCGCTGGTGGCCGCGGGAACGCCGGCCGAGCGCATCGCGCTCGTGCATCGCAGCGCGCGCTGCCTGTCGGCGTACGAAGATGCCCTCGTCGACGCCAACGTTCCCGTCGCGCTGCACGGCGACATCGATCTGCTCGCGCGGCCCGAAGCCGGCGACGCGCTGGCCGCGCTCTGGGTGGCCGTCGATCCCTACCGTCACGCCTGGCTCTTGCGCGCGCTCGAGCTGCCGATGCTCGCGCTCGGCGATGCGACGCTGGGCGTCTTGTGCGGCGAGCCGGCCAACCCGCAAGCGATGCTGTTCGCGCTGCCGGAAGCGGAACCCGACGGCGACCGCCGCTGGGACCGCCGGCGCGACGTACGCTTGGCGATGAACGTCCTGCGCGGCGAGCGCGATGCGGAGCTTCCGGCGCTCGCGCGCGAGCGCGTCAACGCGTTTCGCGAACGGCGCAGCGCCTGGGCCGAGCACGCGCGCGACGCCGGTACCACCGCCGCGCGTGCGATCGTGGAGGACGCTGGGCTCTTGACGGCCCGCGCCGGCGAAGCAGCGGCGCGCGCCGCGCGGCGCGAGTTCATCGTCGATGCGACGCTCGCGTTGATCGACCGCTACGAACGGCGTCATCCCGGCGGGGCGCTCGAAGACGCGCTGGAGATGCTGGCGCGCATCGCTCCGGCCGAACGCGGGCCGCTGGTGCACGCCGCCGCCGGCACCGGCGTTTTCGTCGGTTCGATCGACTGCTTCGGACCGCGTCGCTTCGATCACGTCTTCATCGTCGACGCGCGGGCCGGCTCGTTCCCGCCCTACTACGTTCCCGACGCGTTCTTGTTCAGCCCCGCGCAGGGCATGGTGCCCAAAGATGCCGCCGGTGACGCGCCGGCCGGCCGCACGGCGAAGTTCACCTGGTACTCGCATCACGCGAAGCTCAACGCCGCGTACGCGCGAGAGCATCGGCGCTTGCTGGCGCTTGCTATGTTGCGCGCCGACGTCAGCGTCACGGTGACCGCGAGCGGCCGCGCGACCCGCGGGATCGGCGCGCCCGAATTCGCCGCCGAACTTCAGGCGATGTTAAGCTAGCTGCGAGGCTAATAGAATTCTCACGCGCGACGCCGGCATTCGCGTTATGCTGGGCGTTGCACCGTGAACGCAAAACTCGACACATCCACCGATCCCCAAGTCGGCTTTCGTCCGGCCGGGAGTCTCGATGCCGCGACGGCGCTGGCGCCGTATCGCGGCCCGTACGATCAGCGGCATGCCGCGCACGTCTTGCGCCGCGCCGGGTTCGGCGGAACGCCCGCCGATGTCGCCGCGTTCGCCCAGTTGGACGCTCAGCGAGCGGCCGACGCGCTGCTGCACCCGAGCGGCCCCGACGCAACCTTTCCCGACTACCCGCCCGAACTCGGCAGTCTGCCGAACACGATGTACGGCCAACGCAAGACCGCCGTGCAGTTGTGGTGGCTCGACCGCATGCTGCGCTCGCAGCGGCAGCTGAACGAAAAGATGACGCTGTTCTGGCATAATCACTTTGCCACCGCCGTCAGCAAATCGCCGCCCGAGATGATGGCGCAGCAGAACGCGCTGTTCCGCGCGCAAGGGATGGGTAATTTCCGCACGCTGCTGGCCTCGGTCACGCGCGATCCGGCGATGCTCGTCTGGCTCGACAACCGCTTCAACACGAAAGCGCATCCGAACGAGAACTATGCCCGCGAAGTGATGGAGCTCTTCGCGCTGGGCTTGGGCAACTACACCGAAGATGACGTCAAAGAAGGCGCGCGCGCGTTCACGGGCTGGACGCTCAAAAACGGTCAGCCGTTCTTCAACCCGGCGCAGCACGACGACGGCGTCAAGACGTTCCTCGGACGCACCGGAACCTTCGACGCCGACGACGCGATCGCCATCATCGTCTCGCAACCGATCCATCAGCGCTTCATCGCGCACAAACTGCTCGAAGCGTTCGTCTATTCCGATCCCGAGCCGGAACTCATCGAAGCCGTGGCCGGCGTGTACGCGCTCTCCGGCTTCGACATCGCGCAGACGCTCGGCGCGATCCTGCGCTCGAACGTCTTCTACTCCCCGCGCGCGTATCGCGCCGTTCCGAAGAGCCCGATCGAGTTCGCCGTCGGAACGCTGCGCTACATCGGCGCGCCGCAGATTCCGGCCAACCTGCCGGGGGTGCTCGCGCGCATGGGGCAGGAACCGCTCAACCCGCCCAGCGTGAAGGGCTGGGACGGCGGCCCGGCCTGGATCAACACCTCGACGATGCTGGCGCGCTTCAACTTCATCAACTCGCTGATCGCGACGTCGACCGACGTGAAGCCCGATGCGTTCGTTGCGAGCGCGGGCGGATTCAACGCACCGCGCATCGTGGCCGCACTGACCGGCTCGGCGCTCCAGGACGACGTGACCAGCGACGTGCGCGCGACCCTCGCCGGCTATCTCACCGGTGCCGGTGCACCGGCCGCGGGCGCGCAGACCAACCCGCTGCCGTTCGGGCCGGAGAATTACCAAGAGAAAATCCGCGGCGTCGTCGCCTTGACCCTGAACCTGCCCGTCAATCAACTCAATTGATCGCGAGTAACCCATGAAGCGCAATGCCTTTCTCAATCGCTCGCTCGGTGCCGCCGTCGCCGGCAGCGGCTTGCCCATCGCGTTCGTTCGCGCGGCGAGCGCGCAAATGGTGCCGGGCAGCGCGGCCGATCCCGCCAACGTGCTGGTCGTCGTGCAGATGAGCGGCGGGAACGACGGCCTCAACACGGTGATCCCCTATTCCGACGACGCGTACCATCGCGCGCGTCCGGTGATCGGGGTCGATCCGAAGACGGTGCTGCGCATCGACGACCGCGTCGGCTGGAATCCGGTCCTGACCGGCTTCGACGAACTCTATAAAGAAGGCCGGCTCGCGTTACTGCAAGGGGTGGGGTATCCCGACGCCAACTTGTCGCACTTCGAAGCAACCGAGATTTGGGAGACCGCGTCGCCGGATCGTCCGCAGCAATACGGCTGGCTCGGGCGATATCTCGACCGCCGCTATGCGGCCGGGACGAAACCTCCGTCGCCATTCGAAACGGTCGCTCTCGGCGATACGCTGCCGGCCGCGCTCGTCTCCGCCCACGTCGACGTTCCGGCGATCGGCGCGCTCGGCGCGTTCTCGTACAACACGGGGCGCGATCTGGCGTCGAAGCAGAGCGCCGGGGCACTCTACGACGGCGCGCAGCCCGGAGCGTCACCGTACCTGGCGATGATCGCGGACACCGCGCGCGAAGCGTATCACGGCGGTGACGTGCTGCGCGCGAAGGTCGCCGGTTACACGCCGGCGGTGACGTATCCCACCGACGGTTTCGCGCAGCAACTCAAACTCGCGGCGCAGTTGATCGGCACCAACACCGGGACGCGCATCGTGTTCGTTTCGATCGGGTCGTTCGACACGCACGCGGGCCAACGCGCGCAACAGGATCGCCTCTTAGGTTTGCTGGGAAACGGGTTGCTGGCGTTCTATCGCGATCTCACGGCGCACGGCAACGACAAGCGCGTCCTAACGCTGACGTTCTCCGAGTTCGGCCGGCGCGTGACGCAGAACGCCAGCAACGGCACCGATCACGGCACCGCGATGCCGGTGTTCGTCGCCGGCGGCAGCGTGCGCGGCGGCGTGTACGGCGACCATCCGTCGTTGACCGATCTCGACCGCAACGGCAACTTGAAGTTCGGCACCGACTTTCGCTCGATCTACGCGACGGTCATCAGTCGCTGGCTTGGGGCCGATGCGGCCGCCGTGCTCGGCGCGTCATTCGCGCCGGTCTCGTTCGTCTAAGACCAGCGTCCGAAGGCGAGGCCGATCCCGGTGCCGGCCGGCGTACGGTACACGGGGATATACTCCGACCACCGGTGTTTGAGCCCCTCGAGCGTGCCGCCCATCGCGATCCACATGCGGATCTCCGACGAACCGCTGTTGAGCAGCTTGGCCGGAATCTGCTCGAGGAAACGCGCGTCGCCCGACTTGAGCGCGTCGAGAATGCCGGTGTCGAGCGGCTCGTTGGTGACGAAATGGCTGAGCCCGCCCGACGCGATCACCGCCACGCGCATTCCGGGTGCGGCCGCCGCGATCGCCCGGCGCAATGCTTGGCCGAACGCGAAGCAACGCTTCGGCGCGGGTTGATTCGGCGGAAAGTAGGCGTTGAGCAACACCGGCACGATCGGGATCACGTGCTCGCCCATCAGCCGGCGGATCACGAAACCGAACGCGTGGCCGAAACCCTGGTGGGCGGGGTCGGGAACCGCGTCGCACGCGGCGAGATCGAAACCCGCGTCCATCAAGCTGCCGAATAGGTCGAGCCCGAGCTTGGACGCCACCGCGTAGCGGTGATTGTCGTCCATGCCGTACATCTTCTCGACCGTCTTCATCCAGGCATAGTCGGGCCGCTGCGCGCGTTCGTCGCCCGGCCGCGCGAAGCGGCGCGAGGTCGCGTACTCGCCGAAGTACAGCGCCAGCGCCGGCATGTTCGCACCGCTGAACAATTCGTGTTCGTCGTCGCCTATGATGATCGCCGCATCCGGTTTCGCTTCGGCCAGATCGGCGCTCAAGCGATCCAGCGAGCGCTTCAGCTGCGCTTCTTGCTCGGCCCACTTTGACGGCATCGCAACGGCGTTATAGCGGTCGCCGACCTTCGCGTAGAGCTCGCCGTAGCTGCACTTCACCCCGTCGGTATCATAGAGGCCGGTGTTGTCCCGGTCGTTGACCGCGCGCGCTTCCCATTGCGGCGCGTCGAGCGCGATGACCGGTGAATGCGACGTGCCGAGCGCGAGTACCAGTTCAGCCATGAGAGTCAGGAGGTACCAAAGCACCGTCCGCCTATCCTTTGCGGCATGGGACAACAACGCGTGGCGGTTATCGGCGGCGGGACGATCGGCGCAAGTTGGGCGGCGTATTTTCTCGCGCGCGGATTTGAGGTGAGCGTCAGCGATCCGGTGGCAACGGCGGATGGGGTGAAACGTGCGATCGCTGCTGCTTGGCCGGCGTTGGAAGCGCTCGGCCTCGCGTCCGATGCGTCGCCCGACCGGATGCGTTTCACCGGCGATCCGCTCGCCGCGCTCGACGGTGCCGTCTTCGTGCAAGAAAACGGCCCTGAAGACGAGACACTGAAGATCGAACTGTTCGCGCGGCTCGATGCCGCACTGCCCGCGGAGACGATCCTGGCCTCGAGTTCGTCGGGATTACTGATGAGCCGCATTCAGTCACGCTGCGCGCATCCCGAGCGTTGCGTGATCGGTCACCCCTTCAATCCGCCACACCTAATGCCGCTGGTCGAAGTGGTCGGAGGCGATCGAACCTCACCCGACGCGATCGCGCGCGCGCTGGACTTCTACCGCACGATCGGCAAGCATCCGATCCACGTGCGCGCCGAGCTGCGCGGGCATATCGCGAACCGTCTGCAAGCGGCGCTGTGGCGCGAAGCGATCCACTTGGTCGATACCGGCGCGGCGAGCGTCGCCGACGTGGACGCCGCGGTCGCATACGGTCCGGGACTGCGCTGGGCGATCATGGGACCGTCGTTGACGTTTCATCTCGGCGGCGGCGCCGGCGGCATCCAACACTTCATGCAGCACCTCGGTCCGGCCGTGCAAAGCTGGTGGGATGACCTCGGCACTCCGGCATTGACGCCGGCCGTCCAGCAAAAGATCATCGCCGGCGTATTAGATGAGACCGGCGACCGTCCGGTGCCCGACCTGGCCCGCGAACGCGACGCGATCCTGGTAAAACTGCTCCAAGATACCGCTCGCGCTGATTCCTAAACGAACGTCGCCGGTGTTGCGGATCGTTCAACTCTCGACCGCTGAGTACGTGCGCGACGTGCTGCCGCACTCGGCGGCGCTCTGGTCCGGCGGCCACAGCTTCGCCGATTACGCCGCCGAGTTCGGCGCGCAGAGCGCCTCGGGTTTCGGGCGGCGCCGCCTGCGCACGCTGGGGCTGGCGCTCGACGGCGGCGTCGTTTCGTCGTGCAAACGCTACCAGCGCGAACTGCGCTGCGGCGAGCGCACGTTTCGCGCGGCCGGCATCGGCGCCGTGTTCACGCCCGAAGCGGTTCGCGGCCGTGGCTACGCGACCGCATTTCTGGGCGCGCTGCTGGACGCCGAGCGTGCTGCGGGCACCGATTTCGTGTACCTCTTCTCCGACATCCATCCCGCGTTCTACGAACGGCTCGGGTTCGTGCGCCTGCCCTCGCGCGCGATCGTCTTGCGCGCCGACACGCTTCCGCACGCGCGCATCCCGGCGCGCACGCTCGACGATGCCGACTGGCCCGCGATCGAACGCTGTTTCGCGGCGCTCGATGCGACGCGCGCGTTCGCCCTCACGCGTCCGCCGCTGGTGTGGGACTGGCTGCGCTTGCGCGCCAAGCTGCGGCGAGGAAACGAACTGCCGGTACGGCTGGGTGTGATGCGCGGTCGCCGGCTCGTCGCCTACGTGCTCGGCCGCCGCTATCCGGCGGTCGACGCGTTCACGCTCGACGAGTTCGCCTACGTCGACGACGAGGCCGGCCGGAGCGTACCGGCGCTGATCCGCAACGCTGCCGGCGACCTGCGCAAGATTACCGGCTGGCTGCCCCCGGCTCCGGCACGCGCGCTGGTGCCGCGCGGCGCCGTGCGGCCCCGGCGCGACGCGGTGGGGATGATCCTGCCGCTCTCGGCCGCCGCGGCCGCGGCGTGGCGACGGGCGGCGGCCGGCGTAGGCGCCGCGGCGGCGGACCCCTGCTGGAACGCCGACCACGTCTAGCGGGTTGTAACGAACTCAGGTGAACGAACTTTCTCCGCTCGTTGCCGGCTGGTTTGCCGCCCGTTATGGCGACCCCACCGAGCCGCAGATCCACGGCTGGCCGATCATTCGCGCCGGCCGCGACGTGCTGATCGCAGCCCCGACCGGTTCCGGCAAGACGCTGGCCGCGTTCACCACCGCCCTCGACGGGTTGATCCGCCGCGCGGCGGCCGGCCCGCTGCCCGACGAAGTCCTGGTCGTGTACGTGTCGCCGCTCAAAGCGTTGACCAACGACGTGCGCAAGAATTTGGAAACGCCGCTCGGCGAACTGCTGGCGCTCGCGGCCGAGCAAAACATCGGTTTGGCCGACATTCGTACGGCCAGCCGCACCGGCGACACCTCGCAAAGCGAGCGCGCGCGGATGCTGCGCAAACCGCCGCACATTTTGGTCACGACCCCCGAGTCGCTCTATATCTTGCTGACCGCCGAGAAGTCGCGCGCGCTGTTCACCCACGTCGAGGCGATCGTCGTCGACGAGATTCACGCCCTGGCGCGCGACAAGCGCGGTTCGCATTTGGCGCTGTCGCTGGCGCGCCTCGACGAACTGGTCGTGCGCAACGGCGGACCGAAGCCGCAGCGCATCGGCCTGTCGGCGACCGTGCGGCCGATCGAAGAGGTCGCGCACTTCCTCAGCCCCACGGCGGAAATCGTCGATGTCGGCCACCGGCGCGAGATGACCCTGGCGGTCGAGGTGCCGAGCGATGAGCTCGGTGCGGTCGCCAGCGGCGAGATGTGGGCCGAAATCTACGATCGCGTGGCGGCGCTGGTGCTCGCGCATCGCACGACGCTCGTGTTCGTCAGCACGCGGCGCATGAGCGAACGTGTGGCCTTTGCGCTTTCGACGCGGCTCGGTGACGGCGTCGTGCTGCCGCACCATGGCAGCCTGTCCAAAGACATCCGCTTCGACACCGAAAACCGGCTCAAGAACGGCGAGCTGCGCGCGGTCGTCGCGACGGCGTCGCTCGAGCTGGGCATCGACATCGGGTCGGTCGATCTGGTCGTGCAGCTGGGCTCGCCGCGCTCGATCGCGGTGACGCTGCAGCGCGTCGGCCGCTCCGGCCACTGGATCGGCGCCAAGCCCGAAGGCCGGATCTTCGCCACCACGCGCGACGAATTGATCGAGTGCGCGGCGCTGGTGAACGCGATTCGCACCGGCAAGATGGACGCGCTCTGCATCCCGCAAGCGCCGCTCGACATCCTCGCCCAGCAACTCGTGGCGACCTGCGCCGGCGACGATTGGGACGTCGAGGAGCTGTTTGCGACCGTGCGTTCCGCGTATCCGTATCGCGACCTCGAGCGGAAGGACTTCGACGACGTCGTTGCGATGCTCGCCGACGGCATCGCGACGTCGCGCGGACGCAGCGGGGCGTACCTGCATCACGATCGCGTCAACGGCCGCGTGCGCGCCCGCCGCGGCGCACGCATCGCCGCCATCACCTCCGGCGGCGCGATTCCCGAAACCGCGAACTACAACGTCGTAGCCGAACCCGAGGGCGTCGTCATCGGCACGCTCGACGAGGATTTCGCCATCGAGAGCATGGCCGGCGACATCTTCCTCCTCGGCACCACGTCGTGGATGATCCGGCGCGTCGAAACGGGCGTCGTCCGGGTGCAGAACGCGCACGGCGCGCCGCCGTCGATCCCGTTCTGGAACGGCGAAGGGCTCGGCCGCACGATCGAACTCTCGCGCGAAGTCGCGGCCGTGCGCACCGCCATCGACGAACGCGACGACGACACGGCGAAGGCGTGGCTGCAAACGAACTGCGCCCTCGACTTCGCCGGCGCGGAGCAAGCCGTCGCGTACGTGCGCGCGGGCCGCGCGATCCTCGGCGCGGTTCCGACCGACACCACGTTGATCGCCGAACGCTTCTTCGACGAAGCGGGCGGAATGCAGTTGATCCTGCACACGCCGTTCGGTGCGCGCATCAACCGCGCGTGGGGCCTGGCGCTGCGCAAGAAGTTCTGCCGGTCGTTCAACGTCGAGCTGCAAGCCGCGGCGACCGACAACGGCATCGTCATCTCGCTGACCGAGCAGCACGCGTTCCCGCTCGAGGTCGTGTTCGAGTACGTGAAGTCGGCCAGCGCCGAGGATACCCTGACGCAAGCGCTGCTCACGGCGCCGATGTTCGGCGCTCGCTGGCGCTGGAACGCGTTGCGCGCGCTGGCCATCCTGCGCTTTTCGGGCGGCCGGAAAGTGCCGCCGAACTTCCTGCGCATGCGCGCCGACGATCTGCT
>DASYOE010000081.1:0-7653 GCA_036008105.1 Candidatus Lustribacter sp.
GCGACCGGCTGGTGATGCTCGCGCGGCGCTGGGGCGTGCCGCTGGTGGAAGACGATCCCTACGGCGAATTGGCGCAGTCGTCGCTCGCGCCGCTCATCGCGCGCGGCAGCGACGACGTCATCTACCTCTCGAGTTTCAGCAAAACGATCGCGCCGTCGTTACGGTTGGGCTGGATGGTCGCGCCGCGCACGATCTACGATCGCCTGCTGCTGCGCAAGCAATCCTACGACATGGCGTCCAGCATGTACATCCAAGCCGGCGTCGACGACTTCATGCGCACGGCTTACGACGTGCACTTGCGCGCCCTGCGCACCGAACTGGCCGAGCGCCGGGCGCTGGCTAACGCCGCCATCGCGCGCTACTGGCCGCCGTCGCTGCGCGCCGATCCGAATGCCGACGGCTACTACGTCTGGGCGAGCGCACCGCGCGAATTTCGGGCGCGCGCGCTGCTGGCGAGCGCCGAACGGCGCGGCGTGTCGTTCCTCTTCGGCGAAGCGTTTTTCGCCCAGGGCGGCGGCGATCGCCACATCCGCTTGGCGCTCACCCCGGTGCCGCGCGACGCGATCGAAGAAGGACTGGCGCGCATCGGAGCGATCGTCAAAGCATGACGCCCGGCTCTTTGCTCGACTGGTACCGCGTGCACGGACGCGCGCATCTGCCGTGGCGACAGACGCGCGACCCATACCGTATCCTCGTGAGCGAGTTCATGCTGCAGCAAACGCAAGTCGACCGCGTGCTGCCGGTCTACGAAGCGTTCGTGGCGGCGTTTCCCGATTTTGCCGCGCTGGCCGCGGCCGACGCGGCCGACGCCGTCCGGCTGTGGCGCGGCTTGGGCTACAATTCACGCGCGACGCGATTGCACGCGCTGGCGCGGACGGTCGTCGAGCGCCATGACGGCCGCCTGCCGAGCGATCGCGACGCGCTGCTGGCGTTGCCCGGCATCGGCCCGTACACCGCGTCGGCCGTGCGCGCGTTCGCGTTCGAACTCGACGACGTCGCGCTCGACACGAACGTGCGCCGCATCGCCCATCGCACCGGCTTCGGGCTCGAATATCCGCCGCTGGCCGGCGATGCGGAACTCGACGCGCGCGCGCGGGCCGCGCTCGTGCCGGGCACGGCGCACGACTGGAATTCGGCCATGATGGACATCGGCGCGACGATCTGCACCGCACGCGCGCCGAAGTGTCTGCTCTGCCCGCTGCGCCCGGGCTGTGCCGCCGCGCCCGTCGATGCGGCGGTGCTCGCAGCCCGCGCCGCCAAAGCGCGCCGCCGTTCGCCGCAAGAAGCAATACCGTTCGAGCGCACGACGCGCTTTCTGCGCGGCCGGATCGTCGACCGGTTGCGCGACGTGCCGCGCGGCACCGCGCTCGAACTCGATCAACTCATTTCCGACCTCGAGCCGCTGGTACCGGCCGATCGCCTCAGCGAGATCGCCGCGGTTGCCGGCGCGCTCGAGCGCGATGGGTTGGTCGAACGCCGCGGCAGCGGGCTGTGCCTGCGCTGATGCGACGCCGGCACGCGTTGGGTCTGATCGTCGCCGCTGCGATACCGGCCGTAGCCGGTGCTGCCGTGACCGAATCCGCGCCGCCGCGCGTGATCTTCGGCGGCCCGCCGCCCGAGTTGACGGCGCCGGACCGTCCGAATGAGGCGCCGCCGGCGATCTCCGCGATCTGGTTTTCGCAAACGGCGTATGCGTGGGGCGATCTGGCGCGCATCGCGCTGGTCACCACGACCAACGTGGCCCTGGTCGAAATGCGCTTGATCGGCTACGGTCGCGCGCTCACCAAGAAGTCGCTCGGACATTTCGACGGGCTCTACCGCGTGCCGTTCATGCCGCCCGTGCTCGACCGCTTCCACTACGCGCTGCCGTTCCGCTTCATCGTGCGCAATCCGGGTGGCGACGCGGCGTCGTTCGACGTTACGGTGCCGGTCGTTTGAAGGTGGGGTCGCGATACGGTCCGAGGTGCGCGGCTTCCAGTTGCGCCGCGGCGGTCCGCAGCATCGCCGGGTCGTTGATGTAGAGAGCGAGTTCCTCATCGTCGTGGGCCGCGGGATCGCGCAGCACCTCGAACGCCGCCCGCTGCGCGCCGACCAGTTGCAACGCCTCGTACGCGCCGGCCACATTCGCGACGGCGAACAGCACCGCGGCGACGGAGACGATCGCGCGGCGTGCGGCGATGCGCACGCGCGGCGGGTTCGTCGACCACAACCCGATGAGCGCGACCCAGCCCAACGATGACGGCGTCGTGTAGCGAAACGCCAGCGCCGCGTCGACGCCGTTTCCGGCGCGGCCGATCGCTTCGAAGACCGCCGCGCAGAGGGCGAACGCCAGCAGTGCGAGCCACGGCGCGGCGGCGCGGCGTTCGGCGCCCGCGAAGGTGAACGCAAACGCGACCATGAGCGCCGCACCGAGCGCTTCGCACAGCCACCTGCCGCCGGCGATGCCCAACGGTCCGCCGAGATACGCGAGCGCGAACTGCAGGCCGTCGAGAAGCGGCGACGGCGCGTTGCCGAGCCAGCCGTTCTCGAAGTGCGGTGTGCGGTAGTTCCACAGGAACGCCGCGCTCGCCAGGATTGCCGCGCACGCCCACGCGATCCCGGCCCGCCGGTCGCGCCGCGCGACGATGACGACCGCGCCGGCGACCCAGACGGCGAAGCCGAAGATGAGCGAGAAGCTTGCGATGAGCGCGGCGGCGATCGCCGCCGTCACGCGTAGCGCGCGCCGGTTCTCGCCGGCGAGGAGCGCCACCGCTCCGAGCGCGCACGCGTTGACGAGAAACCACGACAGTTGAAAGCCCCAGAGCCAATTTTCGGATTGCGTGATCGCGTAGAGCACGAGGCTGGCGATCAGGAACGGGCGGCCGGCCCGAACGAGCTGCCACAGTGCAAGCTGCCCGAGCGCCGTGAACGCGACGCCGGCCAATGCCTCGATGCGCACGTTCCAGCTATCGAGCGCCGAGAGACCCAGAATGATCGCGGTCGGGACGACGGAACGGTGCGCGCCTTGCGGCGTCCAGAGATCGGCGGCGTGCAAGGTGCCGGCGTGAAACGCAAGCACCAGCGGCGACAAAATCCATTCGTCGTACATCGGTACGTTGACGACG
Organism: Candidatus Lustribacter sp.; assembly: GCA_036008105.1. Lineage (GTDB taxonomy): Bacteria > Vulcanimicrobiota > Vulcanimicrobiia > Vulcanimicrobiales > Vulcanimicrobiaceae > Lustribacter. The sequence goes on from DASYOE010000081.1 coordinate 3,105, forward strand.
TTAGCGGCTACAAACACCGCCATGGCGACGGGTAGCGCCCACGCCGCTGCGGCGCTCTTGCTCAATGCTTGGGCAGTATCAACAGTACGGCGTAAAGTCCCCCCAGCGCCGCGATCGTAACGACGACCGCGCCCGAAGCGATGTTGGCGGCACGATTGTTGCGCAGCCGGCCCATCAGCGCGCCGTCGTTGGCGAGCAGGAGCGCGAACACGAGTGCGGGCGCCATCAACAGCGCCGCGATCACGTTCACGCCGATCGAGATGGCGAGCAGCGGGGCGTTCGGGATCAGCACGGTCGCTGCGGCGAAGACCGCCGAAGCGATGGCGGTTGCAGCAAACGCCGGGCGGTTCCGCGTGCGCCCCGCGCCCGGCGATGCCGCGACCTCGCCGACCGTGTAGCCCGAACTGGCGCTGATCGTCAGCGCCGCGACCATGCCGGCTTCGATCATACCCAGCGCGAAGAGCGCCGCCCCATGCACGCCGATGAACGGGCGAAGCGCCGTGGCGAAATCGGCTCCGGTAGAGAAGCTGCTCGCGTCGACGTGATGCGTGAAGAGGACCGCCGCGGTTGCGAGCGCGGCGATGCCGGCCGCCGCGGCAAGCGCCGCGCCGACGCCCGTGTCGAGCCGCGCTTTCCCTAAGTCGGCCGCGGTGAGTCCCTTGTCGACGACCGCGCTTTGTTGGAAGAACAGCATCCACGGCGTCACCGTCGCGCCGACGTTGGCCAGGATGAGCGTGAGAAATGCGGTCGACACGCCGCCCGGCAACGGACCCCACGACCACAGCGCGTTCCCGAGCGCCGCCGGATCCAGCTGTGCGTTCAGCGCCGCGGGAACGAACACGAGATTTCCCAGTGCCAGGACGAGGACCGCGCGCTCCCACGTAACGTAGCGGCGCAGGACGTTAGCGAGCACGACGAGCGCCAGCGCGCTCCCGACCGCGACCGCCGGCGGAACGCCGAAGTAGGCGGCGCCGGCCCGAACCGCGATGAACTCCGTGACCAGCGTGAGCAGGTTGCCGACCGCGAGGTCGAGCGTTGTCAGCGCACTCCAGCGCGGGCCAAAGCGGTGTCGAATGAGATCGGCGTGCCCGCGGCCGGTGGCGATCCCGACGCGTACGATCATCTCTTGCACGACGTAGGCCATCGCGAACGTCAGCAGGATGAACGGAACGAAGAAGCCGACGCCGTACGCGGCGCCGGTCGCCGCGTACGACAGCATGCTCGGGCCATCGTTCTCGCCGAGCATCACCAGGATGCCCGGTCCGGCCGCGAGCGCAAACAGCTGCAGCGACCGCCGGCGGCGCGCCATCCACCCCGGGCGCGCAACGAGCGTTCCGGGTAACCCGATGGGTACGATCATCGGACGGACCGGTTAGGACGCGGCTGGGATGTTCGCGAGTTTGGGCAGGTTGCCGAGGTTGAACACGCCGCGCGCGGTTTCACCGAGGATGTTCTTCTTCGCGTGCTCGCTCAAGAACGGCAAGTCGTAGATCGTGCTCGGCAGATCGAAGTCCCAGTGCGGATAATCCGAGGAGTACATCAGCTGGGTCTCGGCGTTGATCATCTTCATGGTCATCGCCAGCGCTTCAAAATTGTTGACTCGCTCCATCGGCTGCGTGGAGTAGTACATCGAACGCATGTAGTCGCTGGGCATCCGTTTGAGCTGCGGCGCCTCGTTGGAGCGCATCATGTACTCGTTGTCGAGGCGCTGCATGAGGAACGGGATCCACGAGAGCCCGGACTCCATCCAAATGACCTTCAGCTTGGGGAACCGCTCGCACAGCCCGTTGATCACCCAATTTGTCATGTGCACCAGGTTGTAGAAGACGAAGCCCAGCGAGTGAACCGAGATGAAGCGGTTCATCGAGGCGAAGGCCCGCTCGCCCATGTTGTACCCGCCGTGGAACGCCAGCGGCAGCCCGCGCTCCTCGAGCTCGGCATAGACGCGCATCAACCGGTTGTCGTGCACGGCCGCGTTGTGCGTAGCGGTGACGAGGAAACCCGAGACGCCCTTCTTGTCGCCGAACTGCTGCACCATCTTGTAGCAGGCGTCGGGATCGTGTAGGGGCAGGTAGAGCATCGAGCGCAGGCGCGGCTGGTCCGCCAAGATCCGTTCGACGAGCCAGCGGTTGTAGGCGAAGGCCATCGCGGTCTGCGTCTCGAGGTTGGGGTTCGAGCTCAGCATCAGCATCGGCGTCGGAAAGAGCATCGCGATATCGGTACCGATCGCGTCCATCCAGCGCACCGTGCGCTGCGACTCCTTGTGCTCGCCCTTATCGAACTTTTCGGTGTGGCGCAAGATGTAGCGGCCGACGCGTCCGCCCATGTCCTGCGAGGCGAGCGGGGCCGGGAAGAGCAACGCGCCGGCGCCGCCCCGCAGGTTCATGGCCTTCGCGACTTGCTTCAGCACCGGGTTGTCGAAATATTCGAGGATTTCCGGCAGACAGTCGCTCTCGTAGTGATGCGAGTCGACGTCGACGATGAACAGATCCTGGTAGTTGCGTTCGCGGGCTTGGTCGGCGGCGTGCGCGAGGAGCGTGGTGGTGTCGAACTCGCCGACGCTCATCCCTTCGAAGTCGCTGGTCGGAAGCGTTAAGCTAGATGACGACATAGACGCTCTCTCCCTTCCGGAGCACGTCGAATTTGCGCAGTTTGAGCTTACGGTCGGGTACGCACTCGCCGGTCTCCAGATCGTATTCGTAGCCGTGCCACGGGCACACGAAGTGCTGCTCGCGATCCTCGAAACGCTGACCCTGGTAGGTCTTGTCGGGGGCGATGATGTCCTCGACCTTGGCGATGACCATGCCCTCGCACGCCGGTCCGCCCATGTGAACGCACACGTTGTGGTAGGCGTAGAAGTTCTCGCCGCGGCGCAGCACGCCGATCTCGAGTTTGCCGCTGCGCACGATGCGCCGGCCGGATGGGACGAAGTCGGCAACCTCGCCGACGTAAAGCTCGGGCAACGGCGTTTCCCCCACTTGCGATTTTTGTTTGATTTCAAACAGTCAGGTGTTATACTAATACGCAGCATGCGGACCGTTGTCAAGGCCTCGGCGGTACGGCCCCTCTCGACCGGGATCGGGTATCTGATCCGCACGACGCACAAAGTGATGTCGCGCCGCCTGGCGGCCGAGCTGGCGGAGCACGGCATCCCGTTCAAGCAGTACTTCTACATTCGCGCGCTGCTCGAAGAGGATCACATCTCGCAGATCGAGCTGAGCGCGCGCGTCGGAATGAACCGCGCGACCGTGACCAGCGCGCTCGATACGATGGAGCGGGAGGGGCTCGTGCGCCGCATCCCCGATCCGGAGGATCGCCGCGTCTATCGCGTTGCGCTAACCGCGAAGGGGCGCAAACTGCGGGCGCCGATCATGACGACGATCGATTCGATTCAGCGCGCGGTCAGCGTGGGGTTGAGCGAACGCGAGTTGGCGCAATTTCGGCGCATCGCCGAGAGGATGCAAGCGAATCTCGAGCCTCGAACGGGCTCGGAGTGACCATTCCCTTCCCCAAACGTAAGGTGACCCGCGCGGTGGCCGAGGCCGAGCTGGCGATTCTCGAGGCCACGTACCCGCACGCCGAGACCGCGCTGGAATACGGTTCGCCCTTCGAGCTGCTGATCGCGGTGATTCTCTCCGCGCAATGCACCGACGCGCGGGTGAACCTGACGACGCCGTTTCTGTTCGCGCGTTATCCCGGCGCCGCGGAGCTGGCGCAGGCGAAGCAAGCCGACGTCGAAGCGATCATCAAGTCGTGCGGCTTCTTCCGCACCAAGGCCAAGAACATCATCGCCGCCGCTGCGGCGCTCGTGGCGCAGCACGGCGGCGAGGTGCCGCGCGAACGCGCGGAGCTGGAAGCGTTACCCGGCGTCGGCCGCAAGACCGCGAACGTCGTCATGTCGGTCGCCTTCCAGGAGGCCGCGTTCGCCGTCGACACGCACGTCTTTCGCGTTTCGCACCGTCTCGGCTTGACGCTGGGCACCACGCCGCGGGCGGTCGAAAACGACGTGACCAAACTCGTGCCGCCGAAGAAGTGGCGCCACGCGCATCACTGGCTGATCCTGCACGGGCGCACGATCTGTAAGGCACCGACGCCGCTGTGCGCGCACTGTCCGGTGACGATGTGCCCGTCGCGGCCGCTCGTCGCCCGGGTGTTTGCGGCGAAGCTCAAAAACGCATCGGCCCGGGCACGTCCAAGTGTGCCGGCCGCGGCAGCTCGGCGTCCGCGGCGATCGCTTTCAAAAGCGCGGAGCCGGTGAGCGCGTCGCCGTATCCCTCCTCGGTGGAGAGGATCGAGAGGTTGATCAGCGCCGGCACGTCGGCCGCGGTGTCGAATTGATACTCGCCGTCGAGTCCGAGCCCCGCGACGACGACCAGTTTCCGCTCCCGATCCAGATCGAGACTGATCCGCTTGTCGCCGAAGCGCAGCCGCAAGCGCAACGGCTTTTCGAGCCGCACGAAGATGACGCCGTTCTTGCCCAGGATCGAATTCAAGCGCTTCGTACCGGTCGCCAGCACGTCGGCCAGCGCGGCGAACCGCGACTCGTCGT
>DASYOE010000082.1:0-14302 GCA_036008105.1 Candidatus Lustribacter sp.
GGTGGAGGGCAGCCTCATGAAGAGAATTGCGATTGCGATCGTTTTGCTGCTCGGCCTCGGCCGCGGCGCGATTGCCGCCGACCCGTACGACATCTACGTCGTCACGCCGTTGACCGGCACCAACGCGTTCTCCGGCGCCGCCGCGAAAGACGGACTATCGGCTCTGCAAACCGTGGTGAACGCAAACGGCGGCATCAAAGGACGGCCGGTCAACTTCGTGTTCATGGATTCGCAGTCGAGTCCGCAAACGGCCGTGCAGTTGACCAACGACATCTTGGCCAAGCATCCGCCGCTCATCATGGGCGATCTCTCGGTCGCCGGCTGCAACGCGATGGCGGCGCTGTTCAAGAACGGGCCGGTGCAGTTCTGTCTGTCGCCCGGTTTCCGGCCCGAGCGCGGCGGCTACACGTATACGCTCGGCCTGGCCCCGACCGATCAAGAGAAAGTCATCTTCCGCTTCTTGCGCGAGAACGGCTGGAATCGGGTCGCGCTGCTGGTCGGAACCGACGCGACCGGACGGCTCGCCGAACCGGAGTTCGTGGCGGCGGCCGCACTCCCGGAGAATCACAACATCAAGCTCGTGACGGTCGAGCACTTCAACTTGACCGACGTCACGGTGGCGGCGCAAGTCGCGCGGATTCGCGCCGCCGACGCGCAAGCGGTCATCATTTGGGTCAACGGATCGCCATTCGGCACCGTGATCCGCTCGATGAAAGATGCGGCGCTGAACCTGCCGGTCGTGGCGGTGACCGGGAACCTGTCGTACAGCGAAATGCATTCGTTCGCCGACAACTTGCCGGCCCAGTTGTATTTCACGTGGACGGCCGTGCCGGCCATCGACCAGCCGATTCCGAACGGCGCGCTCAAGTCCGTGCAGACGTCCTACTACCAAGTCTTCAAGAGCCTTGGTATCAAGCCCGAGTACGGTCAAGCGGCGGCCTGGGATTCGGGCGTCGTTGCGATCGCCGCGCTGCGCGCCGTCGGCACCGATGCCACGCCCGACCAAATTCGCAGCTACGTCAACGGCATTCACGGACTCGCCGGCGTGCAAGCGGTGTTCGACTTCCGCAACGGCGAGATGCGCGGCATTCCGACCGATGCGGCGCGCATGCTGCAGTGGGACCGGACCAAAGAAACCTGGTACATCGCGAGCGGCCCCGGCGGAGCCAAGCTTTGAGCGTGGCGCTCTAGACCTACTCGAGCCCGGCGAGCCCGCCTGACGAACGCGCCGTCTCTTCGTGATAGTGGTAGTGCTTCTTCATCACGATCGGCTGGCACATTTGCTTGGCCGCGCGCGCGAGCTCGTCACCCTTTAGCGTTCGCGGCGTCCCGAGATTCGACGCCGTCACCTGAATGCGGGCATTCTCGGCGACGAGGACGGTGCGCGCAACCGCTTCTTCAAACGTCGATCCAACGACCACGACGCCGTGACCGCGAATCACCAACACGTTTTCCGCGCCGAGATGATCGGCGACCAGTTCGCCGCGTTCGAGCGTCGTGATGATGTTCGGATCGTCCCACACGGGCGCGCGCTCGGGCAAGAACCCGGCGGCGAGATGAACGGGCATCAGCGGGATATCGACGATCGACAGCGCGATGACGTGCTCGGGATGGGTGTGCACGATCGCTTGGACGTCGGGCCGGCGCCGGAACACCGCCAGATGGATCGGCAACTCGCTCGGCGGCTCGTCGCCCGTTCCGATGCGCTTGCCGGTACCGAGATCGACCGGAACGATGTCGGCCGCGGTCAGGGTGGAGCGGCTCGCCTTGCGCGAGTTGATCCAGATGCGCCCCGGATCGCCGGCGTCGCGCACGGCGAGGTGCCCGCTCATGTGCATGACGCCCGCCGAATTGAGCACGCGTACCGCTCGCGCGACCAGCATCGTGTAGTCGGCGCCGGGTACGAGACCCGCCGAAACGGCTTCGGCAACTTGGGTCATGAGCTTCCCTCCGGGCATTTTGCAGGGATGCGTTTAGTTCTCTAACTACAGATCATGACCTTGACAACAGCATTGACCTTCGGCTGCGGCGTGTACGACCGCACCGTGCCGCTCTTCACCCGCGAAGTGACGGTCGACGGCGTCGACCTCACCTACGTTGCGATCGACGAACCGCGCGAGATCTTCGACCGCATGGCGCGCGGCGACGGCTTCGATCTCGCCGAGATGTCGATCTCGGAATTCGTCTGCCGCTACGACGCGGGGCAAAACCCGTTCGTCGCGTTGCCGGTCTTCCTGTCGCGCGTCTTCCGCCACAGCATGATCACGGTGAACCGCAAGACGGTGCGCACGCCGGCCGACCTCGCCGGCAAACGCATCGGCGTTCCGCTCTACACGATGACGGCGGCGGTATTCCAACGCGGTTTGCTCGAGCACGACTGCGGCGTCGATCTTTCCGGCGTGCACTGGGTGCAGGGCGCAACCAACGAAGCGACGAGTCACGGCGACCCGACCGCGATGCCGCTGCTCGCGCCGGTCGACATCGAGCAAAACGCTTCGGGCCGCTCGCTGAGCGATCTGCTCGATGCGGGCGAAGTCGACGCCGTGATCGGGACGAGCATCCCCAAGGCGATGGCGACGAACCCCGATATCGTGCGTCTCTTCCCGGACTTTCGCGCCGTCGAGCAAGACTACTACCGCCGCACTCACATCTTCCCGATCATGCACACGCTCGTCGTGCAGCGTTCGGTATACGATCGCGATCCGTCGCTTGGCCCGCGGCTCTACAAGGCGTTCGACGCGGCCAAGAACCTCTCGCGCAAGCGGCTGATGCGCAACCAAACGCTTTCGTACATGCTGCCATGGCTGATCGACGACGTCGAGGAAATCGGCCGCGTATTCGGCGGCGACCCGTGGCCCTACGGCGTGGAACCCAACCGCGTCACGCTCGAAGCGCTCGTCACCTATCTCCACGAGCAGCACATGATCTCGCGCAAGATTCCGATCGAAGAATTGTTCGCACCGACCGTCTGAGGGGAAAACCGCTATGCTGGGTGAGGACCTGTACGAGCGCGGCGTTGCGTTCATGGGAAAAATTCTCGGCGCTGACTGGATAAAGGCCAACCGCAAGCGGCACGAGGCCGCCGTAGCGGCGGGCGATGCCGACCGCACCGACTTCTCGACCATGATTTTGTTCGGCTTCATGATGCAGCGTCCGCAATTGTCGCTGCGCGACCGCGCGCTGGTGATGGTGACCAGCGACATCGTGCAGAACGCGCCGTCGGCGCTGCGGTCCCACCTGCAGATCGCCCTCCACGCCGGCGTCACGCGCGATGAGATCCGCGAAGTGGTCTTCATGATGACCCAGTACTGCGGCTTTCCCAAAGCCCGCGAAGCGGACAACGTGATCAGTGCGTACTTCGCGGAGCTGGACAAAGCCGCGCCGTGAAGGCGCTCGTACTGAGCGGTGGCGGCGCGCTCGGTGCCTATGAAGCCGGCGCCATCTCGGTCTTATGCCGGCACGCCGAGTACGATTTGGTTTGCGGGACGTCGATCGGCGCGCTGAACGCGGCGTTCGTCGCGCAGAAGCGGTTCGACGACCTCCAGACGACGTGGGCAAACATCGCCCAGAGCCACGTGATCACGCTGGACGCGCTGCCGCAACGCGTCTGGAACTTTGCGAACGCCGTGATGTCGTTTCGCTCGAAACCGCCGTGGTCGTGGGTTTCGGGACCATGTTCGACCGTCGTTGACTTTTTCAAGATCGGCCCGCTGAGCGCGGTGTTCCGATTGCTCGGCGCGCTTTCACCCGCACCGATCGCCAAGGTGCTCGATAACACGGTGGCCTTCAACCGGCTCGTCTCGGCGCTCGTCATTTCCGGCACCAACTTGACGACCGGCGATTCCGACGCGTTCTACTGGTTTCCGAATGTGGCCGACGGAACCGCTTTCGCCGGCAAACATGACAAGGGAGTCGCGCATTCCCTGAACGACGGGAATCTGCGCGACGCTATTCGCGCGTCGGCGGCGATACCGTTCGCATTCGCCCCCGTCGGCGTCACGACGGAACCGGGAACGCTCGATGTGTTCGTTGACGGTGGTGTCGCGAACAACACGCCCATCGGCGTTGCCATCGATGCGGGCGCGACGGACGTGACCGTCATCTTTCTCAATCCGCCGGACGACCATTCACCGCAGACGGTGGTGAATCTCGCCCAAGTCGGGCTCACCTGTTTTTCCGTGATGCAAGAACGCATTCTCGAGCTCGATTTCCGGGCCGCGCGGCGCGTGAACCAGGCCATTGCCAATGGCGCGGGCGGAGATGGTTCGAGCGGCGTACGCAAACCGGTCAAGCTGAATTTCGTTCAGCCGGCCAAGACCTTGCCGATCACGGTGCTCCAATTCGATCGGCAAGATCTCATCGACCAGGTCTATGCGCTGGGCGTAGCCGACGCTACGCGAGCCATCACGACCTTTTAGAAGCCGCGGGTGGAGGCGTAGCGCTCGGCGGCGAGCATCTGATTGCGCGCGGCCTGCAGATCGCGGATCGCGTCACCCTTGTGGCCGCCGTAATCGCGATCGTCGCTGTTGAGTTGCGCGACAAGGCCGTCGACCCAGGCACGCACGTGCCACATGTCGCCGTTGCTCGCGCCCTGCGAGCGCAGACCCCAGGGTACGTCGCTGCCGCCGGGCGCACCGAACGCGCGGAAGCACGCCGGGTCGTCGTTGTCGTGGCGAACAGCGTACTGCTCGGCCGCAACGAGCTGTTGCCGCGCCTTTGAGAGATCGTCGACGGCCGCGTCGCGATGACCGCCGTAATCGCGGTCGTCGTGCTGCAGCTGATCGATCGCGCCGTCGAGACGGCGGTGGACCTGCCAGACGTTTTGGTTGCTGAGACATTGCGGCTCGGCCGACGCCGGAGCGGCGGTAGTGCCGACGGCGATGGTACCCGCAGCCACGGCGGCTGCGAATGCGAGGATGTTGAGGGAGCGCGAAAAGTGCATGATGCGTGTTCCTCCGGTGGGGGATGCGAATGAATGCTGCCCTCGGCAACGCGAGTCGAAAACGCCGCGTTCGCCTCTTCACGGAACTCTAACGGCCTCAAGGTCCAGGGCCACCCCAGCGCAAAGCGCGGTTCATGCGACGCAACGCCTTCGTCTCGGCACTGGGAGCGCTCGCCGCGGCCGGCTACCCGGCTGCCGCGCGACCCGCCGCGCCGGTCGTCGTCCGTGCCGCCGCAACGCTCGACGACGATGCGGTTCCGTACATTTACGCGATGCAGAGCGGCTTGTTCGCGAAATACGGCATCGACGCGAGCCTGACCAAAGCGCAGAACGGCGCGTCGATCGCGGCCGGGGTGCTCGGCGGCTCGCTCGAGATCGGCAAGTCGGGGGTAACGACCTTGGCCGCGGCGCACGCGCGCGGCCTGCCGCTCACCTGGATCGCACCGGCCGGCGAGTACGATAGCTCGCTGCCGGGGACGGTCGCACTCGTCGTCGCCCTCGACAGCCCGCTCAAGTCCGGCGCCGACATCAACGGGAAGACGATCGGCGTGTCCGGGATCAACGACGTCTTCTCGCTCGGCGTGCGCGCCTGGGTCGACAAACACGGCGGCGATTCATCGACGCTCAAACTCACCGAGATCCCGATGAGCGCGTCGGGCCTCGCGGCGGAAACCGGGCGCGTCGACGTGGCCGTCGTGATCGAGCCGTTTTTACAGATCGCGCTCGCCGGCGGCAAGGTGCGCTCGATCGGCGACCCGATCTCCGGGATCGCCAACCATTTCATGCAGTCGTGCTGGTTCACGTCGCTCGACTTCGCGGCCAAGAACCCGGCGGTCGTCGAGGGGTTCATCCGCGCGATTCGCGAGGGCGCGACCTACGGCAACAGCCACCACCCGGAAACCGCGGTCATGTTGGAGAAATTCCTCAACATCGACACGCCGCCGACGGTGCGGATCCCGCTAGGGGTGCGCTTCAACCCGGCGCAGATGCAATCGGTGGTCGATCTTCAGGTCCGCTACAAAATGCTTCCCGCCGCCTTCGACGTTCACGAAGTCATCTATCCGGCAGCCCTGCGCGCGTAAGGAGAATCTCTCGATGGCCGTTCTCACCAGCTCGAAGTATGGTTTCAAAGAGCGCTACCAGCCGAAAACCAACCGGTTCGGTTTGACGAAGTGCGACCACTTCGGCCTGCCCGCGCGCGACCCGGCACTGGCGGGAAAATTCTACGAACAGATCCTAGGCGGCGAGGAGTTCTTTCGGGCCGGCTATTCCGACGAGGATCGCGCGAAGGGCAAGAACCGCCACATCTTCTACCACATCGGGCCGCTGCTGGTCGAATTGGTCGAGCAAGAGGATGGACGTAGCTATCCCGACGTGACCAATCCCAAAGATGAAAACATGAATCCACACTGGGCGTTCGAGACGACGCCCGAAGGCGTGCTCGCGTTCGCCGAGCACCTCACGCGCGAGGGCATTCCGTACGCCGGGCCCCGCACGCACGGCGAAGCCGGCGCCGTCTCCGTGTACTTCCGCGACATCGACGGCAACAATCTCGAAGTCGTCACGTGGGAAGATTTTCCGGTCGACAGGATTCCGCCGCGCTCCAAAGGCGAACGCCTCGCGGTCTGGGCGAACCTCAAACACAACTGGCGCCCGAAGAGCTAAAACGTTACGCTGCTGTTCGAGAGGGTGACGTTCAGCGTAATCGAGCCCTCGTTGGCGGTCCACTCGCGCATCTCGAACTCGATCGCGCCGAGGCGAACGAACGGATCGGTCCGCGCCAACGCCTCCGCGTCCGCGAGGCTCGCCGCGCGAATCAGTGTCAACCCGTCCAACGGCGTGGCGCCTTCACGCGGCGCGACGGGCCCGGAGAGAAAGATCTGACCCTGCGTTTCACCGTCGACCATCCAGCGGAGATGCGAGCCCAAATGTTCGCGCAGGAGTGCCCGGTCGACGGTGCGTCGCAGCATCACGAACAGTTTGAGCTTCGCAGAGCGCACCAGCAGCGCGCGGGGATCCTCGACAGGTTTATCCATCGTTCACTTCGATTCCATGTGTTCGACGCCGTCCCACTGGATGACGTCCACTGCGGTCGCTAGGATCGCCGCTCGGTCGCGGAAATATGCCGCAGCGCGATCCCGTTCGTCACCCGCTGCGATTTCCCGGAAGAGTCGCTCCGCTTCCTTAAAATCGCCGGCGGTGTACGCTAGCCGGCCCGCTTCGAACTCCTCCTTCGTGCGCATTTTGTGCTCTAAGAGGCCGGATGGATCGGCGTCGCAGATTTCGTAGACGGAAATCGCATGTACGGCACCTTTGACGAGCACTTCCCCAAGTCTCCGCGAGCTGTACATGGCTTGGTCGACGTCCTCCATCACGGCGCCGCTCGCGAGAATCAGCGCACCGAACGGCTTGGTGAGCCCTTCCATCCGGGAGGCGATGTTGACCGCATCCGAGATGACGGTCGTCTCGTACCGCAGCGACTCGCCGATGGTTCCGAGCATGAGATCGCCACGATGAAGTCCGACTCCGATGGCGATGGGAACGTACCCCGCTCGAGCGCGCCCTTCGTTATACAGCACGACGCGCCGCTGCATCGCGATGGCCGCGTCGAGCCCGTCCCCAGCTCCGGCGGGGAACAGCGCGAAGATCGCATCGCCGATGTACTTGTCGATGAACCCGTTCTGCTCGCGGACGATCGGCCCGATCTGCGTGAGATACGAATTCACGAATCGAAAGGTCTGGTCCGGCGTCATACTTCCCGAGAGCGTCGTGAACGCCCGAATGTCCGAGAAGAGCATCGTCATCTCGCTCTTGCAATGATCGCCCAACTGCAGGCTTCTGAGGTCGCTGCGCCCGAGCAGCTCCAGAAATTGGTGCGGGATGAAGTTCGCGACGGCCGCATTGTGTTCGCGGATGTGCGAGCGCATCGTTACGAAGGTCTCGGAAAACTCGTCGAGTTCCGTGATCAGCGAGCCGCGCCGCGGACGTTCGCTAAAGTCGAGATTACGCAAAGCGAGCGCATCGCCCTGAAGGCGATGAAGCGGTCGCGATATCAGGAGCGAGAACCAGTAGGCAACCGGAATCATCGCCACTAGCAATCCCGCGCAGACGATCAACGCATCGTTTCGAACGCGAGTAGCGTTCGCGATGATCTCGTCTTCAGGGGCGGTCAGCACGAGCACCGCGCGCGGTAGCAAGACCCGCTTACCATTCCTGATCAACGGGTACAGAGCGACCGTGCCATCGGCGCCCTTTGCCGGGGTAACCCGATAGAACCAAACCCTGCCGTTGGAATCCGTGTACGACCCGCTCGTTTCCATGTACGGTGGCTGCGCAGCGCTGAATGCGGCGGCGAGTGGTGGAGATCCTAACTGATAAACCGTCGCCGGAACGGTGCGGTGGGCGTTCGCGGCTTCGATCATCTTACGATTGGAAAGCGCAAACACGACGCCGGAATCTGCGCGTACGCCGGCGGCGATGGCCGAGGCCGTCGGAAGGAATTTACTCAGCGCTATGGGCGTCGCTACCAAATCGACATCGGCGGCAAAGACCGCACCCGTGGCGGCACGTTGCGATACGGAATATCCAAGGTCGAACGTCGAGGCGAAAACGAACGGTTCCGTTACCGTCACGGTATTCGGCGTCGTTCGATACCACGGTCGCGTCCGTGCATCGAACGTGGTCTTTCGATTTATAACGGTGAGCAGTCTGCGCTGCTTGTCATAAAACCAGTACCGCCCGATGAACCGTCCGCCCTGGATCTGAACCGTGTGCATGACGTAGGCTGCCGATCCGTGTAAGGACGCCGGCGGATCGTCGTCCGAGAGGACCCGGCTAAAGCGAATGTAGTCGCCGTCGGGGTACCCGACGAAGGCTTCGGAGACGAGGCTGTTCGCGTTGAGCAGCGGTATGAGGTCATCTTTCGCAGCAACGCGTTCGGGCAACGTCCGCGCTCGCGCCAACGGCGTGCCCGCGACCAGAGCGAGGTCGTACTGGATCTCCAGCCTGACTTGAAGCAGCTGCTGTGCAATATTTGCCGAGATCCGGTCGAAGTTGGCGTTTGCGTCGTTGATGCTCGCCGTTTTCATCCGGTCATAAAAGAGACCCGCGGTCGATAAACCGATCGCCAGGGTAATGAAGGCGAACAGCGCCGTCAGATACGGCTGAATCGGGACGTGCCGGCGCGGGCCCACGCTTACGCGCCGTCCTTCAGCCACGCAGTGAACGCCTCGATGGGCAGCGGATGCGCGATCGCGTAGCCTTGCACAAAGGTACACTCGCGCTCGCGCAGCCAATCGATCTCGGCCTCGCGTTCGACTCCTTCCGCCAGCACGTCGCAGCCGAAGATACGGGCCATCTGAATGATCGTCTCGACCAGCGCCGCATCGTGCCGGTCGTCCAGGATGCCCGCGACGAAGCTGCGATCGATCTTGACGAGATCGACCGGCAGCCGCCGCAGCGCGGTGAGCGAGGAGTAACCGGTGCCGAAATCATCGAGCGCGATGCGAACTCCCAACTCGCGCGCAGCGAGGCAGACCGCGCGCGTCGCTTCGAAATCGCGCATCGCGTCGGTTTCGGTGATCTCGATGCCCAGATTCCCCAACGATAGCCCCTGCGCCGCCGCGCCGCGCAGCGCCTCGACGACTTTCGGGTCGCCCGCGTGCCGTCCCGACAGGTTGAAATAGACCCGCATCGGCTGGCCCCGGCGCCCGAACTCTTGCGCTGCCCGTAAAGCCTCATGCATGACCCAGGTGTCGATGCCGTCGATGAGGCCCAGACGTTCGGCGAGCGGAATGAACTCGCCGGGAAGGATGAGGCCGCGTTCGGGATGCCGCCAGCGAATCAGCGCTTCGCAGCCGAAATGTTCGCCGTTCCGCAGGTTGAGATGCGGTTGAAAATACAGCTCGAACTGATTGTCGGCGAGCGCGAGGGCGAGCTCGTTGCGAAACCGGACGGTCTGCTCGGCATCGCCGTCCATGCTCGGCTCGTAGGCCAGCGTCGTACCGTGACCGCGGGCCTTCGCCGCCGCGACCGCGATGCCGGCGCGCGTGATGAGCGCATCGAGCGTCGTCCCATGTTCGGGCGCCATCGCCATGCCGACACAAGCGCTGAGCGTGACGAACTCCTTGCCTTCGCGGTCGCCGGTCGAAAACGGGCGCGCGAAACGCTGCACGAAGTTCTGCGCGCGCTCACGAACGAATTCATGCGAGCGCGGCTCGGGGATGAACACCACGAACGTGTCGCCCGATAACCGGCCGGCGATTTCGTCCGGCAGCGTGTTTTCGGCGAGGCCGGCGGCAACTTCGACGAGCAGCGCGTCGCCGATCATGTTGCCGTAGGCCTTGTTTACATCGGCGAACGCGTTCACGTCGAAGACGATCACGGCGTAGCAGGTGCTGCCGGTCGATGCCATTCGCGCTTGCGACCGGAATTGCGAGCGGTTGAAGAGCCCGGTCAGAACGTCATGGGTTTGATGGTATTGGAGTTGGCTGAACTGCCAGCGCATTTGCGCCTGGCTCGCAAAGAACGATGCGGCGATTTCGACGTAGGCCCGGTCCTCGGTTTCCCAACTCCCGGTGTGCTCGACCGAAGCGAACCACAAGAGGTACGTCGAGCGGCCGGATTCGAACGTCGTGGCGATCGTGGAACGCCAGCCGACGCTCTGCACGCGCGGCGAGTCGAAAGCAGCCTTCAAGTCATCCCACGTGTGCGTCCCGTTGCCGAGTTCGAGCACGCCTTCGACCGCCGTGCCCGCAACGCCGATGCGCAACCCCGCCCGCAGGTCGGCGGTACCGCGCGCGGTCGACGCATATTCAGGCGTCTCACACACGGCTTCGACGACGACCTCGTCTCCGCTGATGCGAAACAGCGATCCCATAAAGGGGAATCCGGGCCGGATCGCACTCGTGGTCTCAGCCAGCATCGCCAGCGTCAGCTCGTCGCCGGTGAGCGTCGGGTTGGTCGCGATCCTCCACAGCACTTCGAGGCGCGACGCATGCGCGCGGGAACGTTCTTCGGCCGCGTGCAGCGCCGCGCGATTGCGTAGCGCGGCCATGCCGTAAGCGATGTTGTTCGCAAGTTGTTCGAGCACCGCGACTTCGTCGGGACCGAATGCCTGCGGGTCGCGTGACGCGAGCGTCAGCGATCCGAATACCCGGCCATCATCAAAGAGTGGAAAGCTGATTACGACGCGGTCGGGATTCTCGCGCGTATGGTCCATCCAGGGTGTGAGTCGCGAGTCGCCCGCGCGCACGATCGCGACGGATCCGGTACGGATCGCCGTGCCGGTTGGTCCTTGCGCGCGGTCCGAGTCGTCCCACCGAACGGAAAAATAGTCGAGCGACGCTGCATTCCCCGAACGCGCCAGCACACTCACGGATTTGTCCGCTTCGGCGCGGCCCACCCAAGCAAGCGAATAGGCGCCGGTTGCGAGCGCGAAGTCGCACATTCCCTGGAGCAGTTCGCCCTCGTCGCGCGCGTGAACGAACCGGATACTCGCTTCGCCCAAGATTTGCAGCGCATGATTGGCGCGGCCGAGGGCTTGTGTGGCCGTGAAGCGATCCGTAACGTCGACTGCGATGCCGATCAGCGCCGGACTCCCGTTGTAGCGAACGACCGTGCTTTGCGTCAGCAGAGCGAGTTGCTCGCCGGTTTTGCGCTTGAACCAACCCACGGTCTGCGGCGCCGCCAATTTGCCGGCAAGAACATCGGCGAACATGCCGCGCCGTTGGGCGACCTCTTCGTCGGCGACGAAGTCCGAGAAGGACCGGCCGATCATCTCGTCTTGCGAATACCCGCTGAGTTCGGCAAAGTGCGCGTTGATGTAGGCGACCGCGCCCGCGCCGTCCAGGATGTAAATACCGACAACGGACTGCTCTAAGAGCGATCCGAGAAGCGCCGTTGCGTCATGCGCCGCCACGCCAGAGTCCGGCTTCAAGTCCATGATACCCGAACACCCAATACTGCCCAAGAAGGGACTCGAACCCCCACGGCCTTGCGGCCACTGGTACCTGAAACCAGCGCGTCTACCAATTCCGCCACCTGGGCGCAGCCGCCGACGTTTCCGTACCGGCGCACGCGAGGCCTCTGTCGCTAGGCTGCCTGCTCTTTGGTACGACGTTCGTAGCCGCGCAACCAGAGGACGGGCAGCACGCCGAGCGCGCAGATCACGGCACTCACGGTCCAGGACGTGTCGAGCGATGCGCGATCGGCGATCGCTCCGAAGATCAGCGGCCCAACGGCCGACGTACCGAACACCGCCGTCAACGTGAGCCCGAGCGCGCTGGCTGCACGGTCGGCGCCACCGATTTCCGCCAACGCCGCGGCCATCACGCCGTTCCAGCCGGCGCCGGTGAAGCCTAAGGCAAGCGCGGCCGGAAAGATCAGCAGTGCCGCCTGCGGCCGCAGCAGCGCCATAGCGAGCAGGGCGACCGCCGACATCGCGCACAGCGCAGCGAGCAGCGTGATGCGGTGCTCGCGCATGTAGCGGTCGCTGTACCAGCCCCAGAACAGACGGGCAATCATCGCGGTGACGAACGCGCAGCCGAATGCCGCCGCCGCTATGGCCGGCGTCACGCCGACGACTTGCACCGCCGTCACCGTGAAGAAGCCGTTGAGAGCAAGCTGCGCGTTGGTGAGCGACATGCACGTCAGCGTTCCCGCGATCAAGCGCGGATCGCACGCGAGGCGGCGCATGCCGGCGAACACTTGATGCAACCGCTCCGGCGGCGGACGGTCGATCTCCGCTTCACGATAAAACACGATCGCGATTGCCGTCGGCACGATCACCAGCACCGCCGCCACGAGCAGCGCCGCGCGATAACCGCCGAAGTGCAGGGCCGCAAACGGCAACACCACCGCGCCGATCATTCCGCCGACCGGAACGCCGGTTTGCCGAATGCCCATCGCAAAGCCGCGATCTTTATCGAACCATGCCAGAATCGCCCGTCCGCCGGCGGGCGTCGACGCGGCGTACCCCATCCCGAAAACGAACATTCCCGCAACGAGCAGCGTGTAGTTCGCAACCAGCGAGGCGAGGATGAGTCCAGCCGCGAGTGTAGCGCCGCTGGCGGCAACCATCGTGCGCTCGCCGAAGCGGTCGGTGAGCAATCCGCTCACCGCCGTGAATACGGCCGAACCGAGATACATCGCGGTGAACATCGCGCCCAGCTGCGCGTGGGTCAGCGAAAACTCGATCACGAGCAACGGCGCGAGCACGCCGATCGCCTGTTGCACGACCGACGCGCCGGCTTGCGCCGACGTCATCAGCGCGAGAACGCGCCACTTGCCGCTCACGAGCGCTGCACGATCGCGATGCCGAACGCAATCGCCGCCAGACCGCCCAAATCGCGGACCGACAGCGCCTCACCGAAGAAGCTGGCGATCAGCAACCCGAACACCGGCGAGAGAAAGTAGTACGCGCTGACGCGGCTCGCCTCGCCCTGTTCGAGCAGCCAAAACCACAGCAGCGATCCGCCGACGCTCATCACGGCGACGAGATACACGAACGACACGACGATCGGCATGCCCCAGGTCGTGTGCGGCGCGCCTTCCAGCACGATGGCGAACGGCAGCAACACCGCCGACGCCGCACACAGCTGCAGCGCGGTCGTCATGCGCACGTCCATTTCGACGAGGAACTTCTTGAACACGATCGTGCTCGCGGCACTTGCGACCACGGCGATAAACGCCAAGGCGACGTCGTGCGGCTGGGCTGTCCCCGTTCCGCTGCGTTCGAGCATGATCGCGACCACGCCGGCGAAGCCGAGCAATAATCCGACGGCCTTCCAGCGCGTCAGCGGTTCGTGGAGAAATACCGGCGCCGCGAGCGCCAGCACCAACGGGTTCGTGCTGCTCACCACCGCGCCGACACCGGCGGCGAGATGCCGCAGCGCCTCGTAGTTGAAGCCCAGGTACATCGCGTTGGCGAGCACCCCCAACAGCAGCACCAGCGTCCAGGCGCGCCGGCCGCTTGGCCACGGGGCTCCGGCGAGGCGGGCGATGACCAGCGCCAGCGCGCCGGACGCCGCGAAACGAACGACCAGAAACCAGAGCGGCGATGAGGCCAGCACGCCGATCTTGCTCGGCACAAACGCCGAGCCCCAGAGGAAGACGAAAAAGATGGCGGCGGCGGTTCGGAACCACGGCGCCGTGGTGATCCCGGGTTGGCGGCCCGCGCTCGTTTCCACGCACCACACGCTACCACGCAACTAGTCTGCCCGGTTGCGATGTTTGAGGTGGGCACATATGTCCCTCAACCTACTCCCCATCTCCGATCCGGTCGAAATCGACGGGTATTCCAGTGTCGTCATCGGCGCCGTCGAACGCGCCAGCCCATCCGTCGTCGGCATCGACGTGCGG
>DASYOE010000083.1:0-39101 GCA_036008105.1 Candidatus Lustribacter sp.
ACGTCGTGATCGCGCGTTACGCTGCGAATGGCATCGGCAACGCGTTTGATCGTCTCATCGCCGGCGGCGTGTCCGCCCGTGTCGTTCACCATTTTGAGGCCGTCGACATCCATCAGAAACACCGAGGCTTGAAGTCCGTAGCGTTGCGTTCGATCGGATTCACGTTCGATGAGACGATCCCAGCCGCGGCGGTTGTAGAGACCGGTCAGATCGTCGACCAGCGACTCAGCTTCGGCATGTTCCGCACGGCGTAGCAAATCATCCGTGGCGATCTGGTTGGCGAGCAGCGTGCTCAGGATGCGGGCGCTCGTAGCAAGGAGATGCGTATGAGATTCAATTTCCGGTGCTTTGGCGTCCGGATCGAGCGCACACAACACGCCGTAGACTTTCCCGTCGACGATCAGCGGGGCGCCGGCGTAGCTTCTAATAACGTGTGCTTCGCGGATCGCGGCCGATGCGTACGCCGAATAGGTTGCGATGTCGGTCGCGATGTTCGGACCGTCGCCCCGGATCATGTGCGAGCAGATCGTGGCCGAGAAATCAAGCGCATCCCCGGGAGCGAACGGACCCGGTCCAAACGTCCGGAGGACGATCCACTGGGCTCCGGTAACGCGCGTGATCAGCCAGTACTCGAGCCCGAGGAGTTGATGCAGCGCGGCCATGACGGCGTCGGCTGCCTCGCTAAAGTCGGCGAATACGTTGAAATCGGCCAGCGCGTCGATAATGAGCCTCCGGTAGAACCGGAGCGAGCACCCATCACCCTCCGTTGCTTACCGTTTGTACCCGTTTTGGGCACGAACCGGCGGTGATGTATTGAAAGCTTAACCCTCAGCCGGCAAGCGCGGCCGGATCGATCATGTCGGTGTAGCGGAAGCCGGCCGGAATCGTCTTGTACTTGAGCGCGGCATCGATCATCGGTTGAAACATGCTCGGATCCCGCAAGCGGGCCTGGGTACCGACAACCACGTTCACCAATCCGGACACCTGACTGGGATCGTTGGTGAAGCTCGCCAGCAACGGCAACACGACGCTTTGGTGGGTGTTGGCGAAGGCGCTTCCATCCGAAAGCGCGCGGCGAAAGCGCGCTAGCGCGGGGGCGTTTGCGGCGGCAATGGCCGGCGTCGTGACGAAGGCCGTGGCCACATATTGCTTTCCGAAGACGTCCAGGGGAAAGCCGACGATCTTGCAACCGCCGGCGAGGGCGGCATTGAGGTTCGGCTGAGCGAGAATACCCGCATCGACCCGGCCGCTCAGAATTGCCGCAGCGATCGCGGACCGCGGAACCTCGACGAAGTGCAGGGTCTTCGAATCGCCGCCGGCATCGTCGACCCAAGCCATCACCGAAAGGCTCAGGTAATCACCGATCCCGTTGGTCGCCATCGTCTTCCCGTTGAGGTCGGCGCCCTTGGCGATCGGCGAGTTCTTCGCTACGACCAGCGCGACGTCGCCGACGCCGTTCGTCGTGCGTATATAGATCGCCGCCGGCGCCTCGATCACAAGCGGAATGCCCTTCGCGTGCGCGAGGATGATGTTGTACGTGCTCACCTTGCCGATATCAAGCGAGCCGCCGATGAGCGCGGCCGTTATCTCGGCGCTCCCGTTCATCCGCGTCACATCGAGATCGAGACCTGCCTTGCGAAAGAGTCCCGCCTGTTGCGCGTAGAGCAGCCCGACCACATCCTCATCGGCGGTGACTGCGACACGCAGCTTGGTCGGCGCTTGAGCACCCGCGACCGCCGGCGCGGCAGCAAACGCAAGACTGCCTGCTAGTACCTCCGAACGCTTAACATTACGCATCACGGCCGGTCATTCAAGGAATGGCGCGCATGACCCCGTCGCGTCGCGGGAGTTCCGTGCGCGACCAGAAAAGTCGCCGTGATGACGGAAGAGTGGGCGCGCTTCGATGCGGTCGGCGGCGCGATAAGAGGTTTTCTCGTTCAACCATCGTCGCCGCCGCCGTGGCCGGCGTTGATCGTGTTGCATCCGATCGCCGGCGTCATGGCGCAGATGCAAGACATCGTGCGCGGTTTTGCGGCCGACGGCTACTTGACGCTGGCGCCGGACCTCTACACCAACGATCCCGGCTACCAGAAGATCGACGTTGCGAACATCATCGCCGCGCACGGTTCACCCAACGAGCCAGACTGGGAAGAGCGGATGATGCGGATCCCCGAACCACGCCGGACCGGCGTGCGCGCGGCGCGCGAATGGATGACCAATCGACCCAAGGCGCACTATGCCGACGGTGTTCGCGGCGCTTTCGACTATCTCGAACACCGCGCTGACGTAACCAAGATCGGCGCGATCGGCTACTGCATGGGCGGACAGTACGTGGGTCAGCTCGCCACGCAGGGCGTCGATCTGGCGGCGGGCGTCATCTTCTACGGCGCCAGCCCGGCCCTCGCGGATGTCGGACGAATTCGCGGCCCGCTCGAAGGCCACTACGGCGTGACGGATCGCAAGATCACCGCGGGCGTGTATGACTTCGCGCTGGCGATGAAGGCGGCCGGCAAATACTTTGCCTACACCGTGTACGACGCCGACCACGGTTTCAACGACGCACCGCCGGCGCGCGGCTACAATCCCTATGCGGCGCGGATGGCGCACGAGCGTACGCGCGCGTTTCTCGCCGAACATTTGCAGCATAAACTTCAGGAAGTGTGAACTCGATGCCCATTCCGGACTTTTTACGTGTCGTCGTTCGAGACGAGCCGCCGGCCGACCAACGCGCGCTCGCCGAGGAGGCTGTCCTTGCGCTGGACACGTCCATGCTCACGCTCTACGACTATTCGTTGGAAACGTTCAAGGCGAACATGCGCGCGCAGGTGCCGATCATTTTGGCCTTGTTCACGGGTCAGGGCGGCAACCTCACGTTGTATCGTCCCGGCCAGCCTCCGGAGGTCGCGCCACCGGTTCCCATCATCTATCAGCTCGCCAAGTCGATCGGCCACAGCACGATGGCTATCTATCAGATCCTCGTGCCGCATCTGATCGATCCCGCGGCAAACCGGTCGTGGTGCGGTCCGCTGAACATGTTCCGCACGCAACACGAGACCGCGATCGAAACCCTCGGCGCGCTCGACATTTCGACCGAAGATCGCGCCGTGTTCCACGAAATTCTCAAGCGCAATCTCGCGTTCATCGACGCCACTCTTGGAGCGGGAACCTACACGTACGAAGACCTTGAAGCGTACGTCCGCGATTGCGCGCCCTATTCCGTCAAGACGATTCCGATCGGTTCGGGGGCGCAGGTTGCGCACTGGATGCAGGTCGTCGAAGACTGGAAAAAGCGGCTCGGCAAGGACTGGGAACGCACCTACGGCTTGAGCAACACGCTCTACGTCGCACGCCAGAACAATATCTTGTTCACGGTCCTCGCCCAGTTCATGGGCATGGAGGCCATGGGGGATCGCCTCCTCCTCATCGAGACGCCGGAATTCGAGACGACCGCCGACAAGATGCTCGACGTGCTGGCACGGATCGTTGCCGACCGCGCACTCGGCATGGTCTTCTTCAAGAACTATTTCCTTATGGACGTTGAACTGCTGGGTGGCGGCGGGCGCGCAGCGATCGAGCGCGAGATGACCAAGCGCGGGTTGACGCCACTCCTGCCGACGCTCGCGCCGTTTCGTTCCAAGGACTGGCCGTGGAAGACGGATCCGACGAAGGGCACCGGGCCGGCACGATTGGAGGACGTCAAGTAGTGGTTGCGATCAACGGGATCGACATTCACTACGAAATCGAAGGTCAAGGCACGCCGATCGTGTTCGTGCACGGGCTCGGCGCGACGTCGAACGTCTGGCACGCGCAGCGAACGACCCTCAGCAAGTCGTTCCGCGTGATCGTCTACGATCGCGGCGGCTGCGGACGCTCGGCGAAATCGCTCACCGGCTATTCGATCGACGGCTTTGCCGACGAGCTCGCCGGCCTCTTGGACCACCTCGACGTTCCATCGGCGATTGTCGTCGGGCATTCGCTGGGAAGCATGGTGGCGCAACGGTTTGCCGCCAAATTCGCTCCGCGCACGCAAGCGCTGATCCTGGCCGGCGGCGAGGCTGAATTAGATGCCGCCGGAAAGAAAATCCTCACCGATCGCGCGCGGGCCATCGAAACGGACGGCCTGCTCGGCGTCGCTGCCGGCTGGCTCAACGCCGTGCTCTCCCCCGCGACGCGCGAGTGCAATGCGGCGCTAGCCGGACTGCTGCGCGAGATGTTTTTGGGGAACGACGGCAAGACGTATGCGGCGCACTGCTTGGCATTGCGCGACGGAAACGTTCGCGGCGATCACAAGAACATCGTGTGCCCGACGCTGCTGACCGTCGGCGATGGCGATCCCGTAACCCCGCTGCGCTGGCAACAGGAGATAGCCCGCGGCATCGTCGACAGCCGCATTCGCGTCATTCCCAATAGCGCGCACTTTCCCATGCTGGAATCCCCAGTCGTATTCAACACCGCACTCCTCGATTTTTTGGCAAGCCTTGAACCCCGAGGGTAAGCTTATTTGGGGAGCGCGGCACGCGCGTAGGATTCATCGACCAGCGCACCGATCGGGACCGGGGTTTTCATCATGCCGATCGAGAGCCAAAGGTTTTGTTGCCGCCGGATGGAGTCGGGGTTGATTTTACCGACGCCGGGATATGTCGGGCCGGGAATCGCAGCAAACACGCTGCGGTCTTGCCCCGACCACTTGGCTTCGCTCTCGATCATGTCGGGCGTCCACTTCCCGCCGGCGGCGAGGATGTCGCGGCACGCGCGCAGATAGGCCCGCACGAACCGGACGGCCGCATCGTGATGATCCTTCGCAAACGATGGGCTAATCGCAAGGTAGGCCGTCTGGAAGTCGGGGAGGACGTCGGAGTACGTGAGCCAGCGATGCGCGATACCTTGTTTCTCGAATGCGGTGGCCATCGGTTCGGGGATGCTCATCGCGTCGAACTGCCCGTTTCGCATCGCGGGTAGAAAATTTGTCGTTGCGCCGGTGATTCCGACGTCCATCTTCACGTTGGACATCGTCAACCCGGCCTTCGCCAAAATGTCGAACGCGAGAATGTCGTTGGGTGTGCCGTTCGGTTTGACCAGCTTCTTACCGCGCAGATCGGCGGGTTTTCGAATAGCCTTCGAATCCCACAGGTCTTGCCGGACCATGAAGTAGACGGTGTCGTGCCAGCCTTCGTGCGCTTCGTCGAGCGGCGCGACGATCTTGATTCCGAACCCTTCGGTGTATTGATTGAAGAATGACGGCGCCATGACTTGGGGCGCGAAATCGACGTCGCCGCGTGCGAGGTACGGCACGACCAAACTGAGTGAGCCGAGCGCTTTCGTCACGCGCACGTCGAGATGCTCGTCGGTGAAATAGCCCTTGTCCAGGGCGATCATGAACGGCAACTCATCGTAAATGGTTGGATTGAACATCAACCGGACGACGTCGGCGTCGGCCGCGCGCGTGGCACTCGGGAAGATCCCGGCGGTCAGCACGGCAACGACGATCCAGAGGAGGCACGTCTTGAACATCGCTTACGCTACCGCCGGCGCGAGCTCGGCCAGATCGGGGAAGACATGCTCGGTGAGCAGATCGAGCGAGTGGAGCGACTGCTCGAGCGAGAGATCGCCGAAGGCGATGCGGACGGCGAGATAGTTGATGCCGGATTCGTCAATGAAGTTGGCGAGATAATCGCGCACGGTTCTCGGACTGCCGGCGGCAATCAGGCCCGCGGCACGCGCCTCGTCGAAATCGCTGAGCCACTCGCGCCGCTTGCGCGTACCGTACATCCGCGCCAAGTGTTGCGTGTGGTCGCTGTACATCGCATACGCCGATCGGGCCAACGCGACCGCCTCGGCATCGGTATCGGCCACGACGGTGAACTTCGTGCTGCCGAAGAACGGAAACTCGCGCGGGTCGCGGCCCGCACTCGCCCATTCGAGGCGATAGCGGTCGCTCAGCACGCGAACGCCGTCGGGCGGCAAGTTCGACATCAGGTTCACGCCATGCTTCGCCGCCCAGACCGCGGTCCCGGGTGAGCCGATGCCGTACCAGAGCGGCGGCCGCGGCTTCTGGAACGGCTGCATTTCGATCGGCACGTTGTCGAACCGGTAGTGCTCGCCGGTGAAGTTCAGCACGCCGCCATCGAACAGACGGAAGAGCACGTCGAGCGACTCGGCGTACATCGTGTCGGCGACCTTCATATCGCTGATGCCGAGAAAACTCAGCTCGATCGGTGAAACGCCGCGGCCGATGCCGAGCTCCAGGCGCCCGCGGCTCAGGTGATCGAGCATGCACAGTTCTTCGTAGAACCGGTACGGATGGTAGGCCGCGAGGCAGAACACCATCGCGCCGAAGCGCAGCGTCTTCGTGCGTTGCGAGAGGGCGGCAAGAAACACCGGCGGCGACGGCGCCTTGCCGAGCGGCGTGCCGTGATGTTCGGCCATGTGGTAGGCGTGAATCCAGCCGCTGGAATCATACGCTTCGGCAAGCCGCAGACGCTCTTCGTAGAGGTCGCCGGTCGGAATGATGCCGCGGTCGATGTGGTCGAATGCGCCGAACTTCATCATGAAGGCGAACGAATTCGCGTGAAGTATGAGGTCCCCTATGACACATCGTCGACGTCTGCTCGCTACGGTTGCCCTGGCCGCGCTGGTGGCGCTCTTGCAGCCGCAGCGTTCGGTCGCGGCGGGTGAACCGATCGAGCTGTCCGCGATTTTGTCATTGACGGGGCCCGGCGCATTCCTCGGCACGTCGGAACAGAATGGGCTGCTGGTGGCCGCGGACAACGTGAACAAAGCCGGCGGCATTGCCGGTCATCCCGTTCACTTCACGATCCAGGACGATTCGTCGAGCGCGCAGGTCGCGCTCACGTTGGCCAACGGGTTGATCGCGCGCAAGGTGTCGGTGATCTTCGGGCCGACCCTGACGGCATCGTGTAGCGCGTTGGCCCCACTGACGCACAGCGGCCCGCTCGAGTACTGCATGTCGGCCGGGATGCAGCCGGAACACGGATCGTACGTGTTCGTGTACCAAGTCTCGACCGCCGATGCCATCGGGGTCGACGTGCGCTACTTCCGCGAGCATGGCTACAAACGCATCGCCATGTTGACGTCGACCGACGCGACCGGCCAAGTCGGCGATCAGGGCATCGACGCGGCGTTGGCGTTGCCCGAAAACAAAGAGCTGTCGCTCGTCGATCGCGAGCACTACAACGTCAACGATCTCAGCGTGGCCGCGCAAATTTCACGCATCAAGAACTCCGGTGCGCAAGTAATGATCGCGTGGGGAACCGGCACGCCGATCGGAACGGTCTTCCGCGGCATCCAGGACGCCGGCCTCGATATCCCGGTCACCGTGTCGGCGGGCAACGACATCTATCCCGAAATGAAACAGTTCGCCGGCATTATCCCGCGCGAGCTGATCTCCGCCGCGCCACCGAACATCGTTATGGATTCGCTGCCCAACGGTCCGGTGAAAGACGCCGTCCGCCAATACATCGACGCCTTCAAAGCGACCGGCATCCGGGCCGACATCTCGGAAGCTTCCGGTTGGGATCCGGCCCAAATCATTTTCGGCGGGTTGCGGAAACTGGGGCCGAACGCCACCGCCGCGCAACTCAAGGACTACGTCAGCACGCTGCACGACCATGCGGGCTCGTGCGGGATGTACGATTTCCGGACCGGCGATCAGCGTGGCTTGACGGCCAGCAAGAATCTCGTCATGGTCCGCTGGGACGTACCGAAAGACACTTGGATCGCGATCAGTAAATTCGGCGGGGCGCCGCTATAGCGCCGCGGTAGCGGCGGCGGGTACGCGCACGCCGGCCGCCTCCAACCGGGGCACGACTTCGTCGCAGATGAACGGCAGCTCGTCGAGGTAGTTGATCATCGTCATGCCGATGCCGTCAAAGCCGAGCTCGTTGAGCGTGATGAGGAGCCGGGCAACGTAGTCGGGATCGCCGATGAGCGGAAATTGCCGGATCTGGCGCCGGCGCCGCTCTTGCCAGGCCGGCGAGCTTGGATCGGGCGCAAGGTCGGTGCGGACGGTGATTTCGTTGTCGATCGCCGGCCAGTCGGCATGTTCTTCGAGCGCGTAACGATAGTAGTCGAGCGCCTCTTTCTGCGTCGGCCGGCAGATGATCTGCGCGTTCGTGTAGACGCCGATCTCGCGGCCGAACTCCGCCGCGCGCGCGCGCACGCTGCGCACGATAGCGGCGACCACCTCCAGGTCCGGGGTCACGACGCCGGTCGTCTCGTCGAACGTCGAGTTCTTCACCGACGTGAAGAACGCGTCGGAATTCCGGACCGCATATTCCTGACCGACGCCCGACGCCCCGGCATTGAGGATCAGCGGTTGCGTCCCACCGAACGGCAGTGGCGACGAGTGGAGCTCCTTGAGCTGAAAGTACTTCCCGTTGAAATCGAACTCGCTCGGGTCGCTCCATAGGCGGCGGACGATGTCGAGCCATTCCTGGGCGAGAACGTAGCGTTCGTCATGCTCTGGTACGGCAAAACCGAACATCGGCATCTGCGGTTTGCTGGGGCCGACGACGAGGTTCACGCCGAAGCGTCCGCGCCCGGCGTGATCGGCCGTACTCATCATCTTCGCCGCGACGACGGGATGCAGCAGCAGCACGTGGACGGTGCCGAACACGCGGATGCGCTGCGTGCTCGCCAGCAGGGCCGACGCCCAAGTCAGGGTTTCGAAGCCCCAGTCCTGATAATTCGTTGCGCCGCCCTGGCCTTTCCAGCGCGCGAGCGGGATGAAGAACTCGAGCCCTCGTTCGTCCGCCATCTGCGCGAGACGTTGGTTTTCGTCCCAGGTCGCGCGCCAACGTTCGGGGACGCGCGTAGCGAACATGCCCGAGGAAAGATTCGCCGCGAAGATGCCGAGCTTGAGCTTATTGCGGCTTCCCAGCGCGAGCCGGTTCATCGTAAGAGGCGTGCGGCGTTTTCGTGAAAGACCGCATCCAAGCCGCGCGCATCGAAGGCTTTGCCGGATGTGAGCAGTTCGGCAGTCCAGCCGCAGGTGCGGTACGGATAGTCCGAGCCGAAGAGGATGTTCGTTTCGGGAACGACCTCTTTGAGCGCCAACATCGTTCCGCGAGCCGGCACTTGGGCGGTATCGTAGTACAGCTTTTGCGCCTCGGCGAGAAACCCGTGGGGCAATGCCTCCTTGAATCTGCCGTTCCCTTGGTTGATGAATCGCTGCACGAGATACGGCATCGTGCCGCCGGCATGCGAGAAGATCACGCGCACCGCGGGATACCGCTGTGACGCTCCGCGGAGCACGTACTCGGCGATCGCGCGCGTCGTGTCGGTCCCATACTCGATCGGCGCCGGGCCCAGCCACTCTTGGCGATGCGTGCACGCCGCGTTGCTGGTCGGATGGGTGAATACGACCGCTTTGCGCCGGTTCAACTCTTCGAAGACCGGGTCGAAGCGGGCATCGCCGAGCCACCAGTCACCGTAGCTCGTCATGAGGCCGATTCCATCGGCCTTGAGCTGATCGTAGGCGTAGGCGATCTCGGCTAACGACCCGTCGATATCCGGCATCGGCAGCAGCGCAAAGAAAGCGAAGCGCCCTGGATGCTCGACCCGGAGCTGGGCCATGTACTCGTTGCAACGCCGTGCGAGCCGGCGCGCAACGGCCGGATCGGCGAAACGATGTCCCGCGACGGTCAGCGATGCGTACGCCGTAGCGACGCCGTCCCGATCCATTTCCTCGATCGCGCGGGCCGGGCTCCAGTCGTCAAACACGCGCCGTTCGTCGACCGTCCCGCCGGGGAGCGCAATCCAAAAATCCGGGGCGACGTGATGGTGGACGTCGATTTTCATGGTGCGGCTTTCAGATGTGCGATGATCTCGTCGACCGGCAGCACGTCGGCATACTTGGCATTCATGTCGTACAGGTTGATCGCGTGCGAGGCTTGGGTGCGGTCGAACACGCACTCCTCGGCGACGATCATGTTGAAACGTTGCGTGCAACCGTCGACGACCGCCGCGCGCACGCACCCGCTGGTGCTCTCGCCGCCGACGATGATCGTGTCGATGCCGCGCGCCGTGAGCTGGCCCAGCAGCGGCGTTCCGGCGAACGCGCTGGGCGCGGCCTTCGCGATGACGAGCTCGCCGGCGATCGGCGCGACCTCGTCGATGATCTCGTTCATGCGCGCGCGGCGCGCCGCCATCTCCGGGCTCTCGGGTGCGGTACTCGGGTTGCGGCGCGAGCGCATCCACCCGAGCAGCGGGTTGCGGTACATGTCCATATCGGTCGAGTAAAAGACCGGAATGCGTGCACCGCGCGCCGCGGCAAGCAAACGTTGAATGTGCGGCACGGCGTCCCACGCCGCGAGCCCACACGAACTCGGCCACTCCCGCATCGCTTCGGGCAACGCCACCGGCGCATCGCCGAAGACGGCGCGGTAGAGATCGACGAGCAACAGCGCGGGCCGTTCGCCGAAGCCGAAGTGCGCCCGCGCACGCGCGCCATCGACGGCTTTATCCTGCGGGGTGAGAAACGCGTCCCAAACGCGCGCCATCAGGTCGCTTTGCCCGTCGCCTGCCGGTACGCATCGAGGATCTCGCCGCCGGTGGTCCACCAGATATGCTCGTGGCCGTTGATGTATTCCAACGCTTCGGCCAAGTACCGGATGCGGTGTGGGACGCCGATTTTACCCGGGTGCAAGGCGATTGCCATCACCTTCGCCGTATCGGCCGCTTCGGCATAGAGCGTGTCGAACTGATCTTTGATCATCCGCAGAAATTCGACCGGCGAATGATCGGGAAACGTCGGCATGTCGTTGATTTCGGTCGAGTACGGCACGGAGTAGAGCTCGCCGTGGGTGGTCTGCATAACGTAGGGCTGATCGTCGTTGACCCAGTCGGCAACGTACTCGAGACCGGCCTCCCGGAGTAAATCCGGCGTGTGCGCGCTCTCCGCCAGTCCCGGCCCAAGCCACCCGCGCGGGCGCGCTCCGGTGGCCGCTTCGATCTTGCTCAGCGCTTGCGTTATCAACGAACGCTCCGTCGCCTCATCGAGCCCGTTGAGCCCCTGAACGTTGGTCTCGCCGTGGCCCATCCATTCCCAGTTGCGGCGCCGGCCTTCGCGGATGATCGGCGGATACACGTCGCAGACGTCGGCGTTGAGCGCGACGGTCGCTCGAATATTGAAGCGGTCGAGCAACGCCATGACGCGCCAGATCGCGACGCGATTGCCGTAGTCGTACGGAGCGTAGCTTCGGATATCGGGCGGCACCGTGCGCGGTGATGCCGTTCGCAAGAGCCCGTCGAAACGAATGTATTCGATATTCGGAATGACCCAGAGCGCTAGCCGCGCGCCGTTGGGCCACCGCCACTTTGGACGATCGACGATCGCGCTGTATGCAAACCGCCCGTGCTCCATCATGGCAGCAGGTTTTGGTTCCCACTGTTTCCATATCCCTTCGGCATGAGTGACGTCACGCAAGAGGACTCCGCAGCGCTGTGGGAAGCCGGTGCTCAAGCGTGGACGCAGTGGGTGCGCGGCGGCGGCGATGTCTACCGTGACCAGCACAACACGCCCGCCTTCCTCGCCCTGCTCCCGCCGGTGCACGGATTGACGGGACTCGACATCGGCTGCGGCGAGGGTGCCGGCACGCGCGCGTTGGCCGCAATCGGCGCGCGCATGACCGGAGCCGACATCGCGCCGACGCTCGTGCAGTTTGCCGCCGGCACGGAACGCACCGAGCCGCACGGCATCACGTACACCGTCGCCGATGCGGCCGCGCTCCCGTTTCCCGACGCATCGTTCGACTTCGCGACGGCGTTTATGACGATGATGGGGCTCGCCGACGCGTGGGGCGCGCTACGCGAGGCGTATCGCGTCGTTCGTCCGGGCGGCTTCTTGCAGTTCTCGATCCTGCACCCGTGCTTCGTGCCGCCGCACCGGCGAGTGTTACGCGACGCGACCGGGCGCGCGTACGCGGTGGAGGTGGGGCGCTACTTCGACTGCGCGCCGCACATTCTCGAATGGAAGGTGAGCGACGAGCGCACGTTTCGCGCCGTTCAGCATCACCATACGCTATCCGATTGGTTCAACGCGCTCGTCGATGCCGGCTGGCGGATCGAACGCGTGGCCGAACCGAGCGCAACCGAGAGCGAAGCCGCGGCGTACCCGGGCGTGCAAGACACGCGCATCGCGCCGCTCGTCATGTACGTCCGGGTCCGGCGTTAGAGCGGCGCGATCAAGTCGCTCGCCGCGACCGCTTTCGGCAACACCTTATAGGAGAAGGCTTGCTGCAGAACCGGATTCATCAGCCGCGTATCGAGCGACGTCGCGAAGGGGATCCGGTCGGTTTTTTGCAGCCAGCTCAAGTCGAGCTTCGCGTGGCCGGCCAGCATCGCGGTGGTTTCTTTCGCATGGGCGTTACACCAGCGCGCGGTGTCGTATAGGGTGCCGCTGAACTTTCGCGCGGTCGCGGCGTTCCGGCTCAGCCAGTCCCGATTCGCGAACCAGCACCCAAAATAGAACTCGTTCGCGATGGCGTCATAGGGGCGGGCCAGCACGCGCAGATCGACGCCCGAAAAACTGAGGAACGGCTCGCCCATAAAGGCCGCCGCCACGAGCCCCTTGGCAATCGCGGGCGGCATCTGCGGGAAGAGCATCTCGATCAGCTTGATCTTGCCGAGGTCGGCGCCGTTTTGCCGCAGCCACGCTTGGACGCCGATCGCCATCAGCGAATTCAACGTGATGACGCCGACCGTCTGCCCTTCGAGATCGCGGGCGCTGCGATACGAACTTCCCTGTGCGACCGCGAGGCCGAGCGATTTTCCTAGCCGGCTGTAGATTCCACCGCCGGCAAAAATCGCGAGCGGGAGGTTGCCGCGCGTTATGGCGTTCGCAAGCTGGATCACGTCGCCTTGACCGACGTCGGCGTTGTTGCTGGCGACCGCCTCGACGACGGAAGCCACCGTGGGTTGCGTCGTGATCTCGACGTTCAACCCGGCCCGCGCGAACGTGCCGATGTCGACCCCGTAGTACGGCAGCATGTAGGGCTCGGTGAGCGATCCCGCAATCCGGATCGGCGCCTCGGTCTGCGCGGAGGCGGCGAAGGGCACGGCGAGCGCAAGGCTACCGGCGACGCCGGCAAGCGCATCGCGCCGGCGCATCTAGGTTGCCGGCGAGCCGCGCCGATGCGGCGTATCGGGATGCGAGTGATCGTGCTGCGCGTAGTGTTGGCGCAATAGGTCGCTCCCGTAGTCGTTCCCGTTGGGCGTGCGCACGATCGTGTGCACGTGCGCGCGCGTCGGTTCGAGGTTGTCGTACGCGACGCCGGGTAAGTGATCGAACTCGATCAGCACCACCGGGCTCTGGATGCGATAGTAGAATGCGCTCGTATCGTCGCAGGGCCCCATCCAGGCGAAGTACGTCTCGGCGAGGTGCGCGCGCACGTCTTCCATCCGTACCGCATCGTGACCGGGCCGAATGCGTCCCACGTACACATCGAGGATCGCCCCGAACAGCTCGCGTTGCGGGGGCGTTAGGTCGGCCCAGCAAATTCCGGCAGGCGGGAGTTCCAGATTATCGAGTTGCGCGTTCGTCAGCACGTCACGCGGCGGCGCGGCGCCGATGCGCGCCCGATCTTGCTGCGCCGGCGAGAGCGCCTTCATCAGCGCTAAGCCGGTCGACTCCTCGCGCTCGAAGACCCGCGTGCCGGCATACTTGCCCGACTTGGCCTCGACCGGTTCGGAGCCGCTGAAGTACGGGGTGAGCACGAGCTGATCGCCGAGGATAAAGCAGTTGATGATCAGGTGATGTCCATCGATCTGCCAGCCCCACGGTTCAGTTTCCGAGGGCTCGCCGAAGATGCTCAAATAGTAGTACCACTCGCCGAACTCTTCCCGGCGACCCGTTAACTCGGCGATGTGCTCGTTGAGCTTCATCACGTCGCGCGCGTTCTCGAAGCCGGCGGCGCTGAGCGCCGACCGTACCACCTCGAGCGCAGCTGCGCGCTGCGTGTCGTTCAGATCGTAGAGACAGACGCCGTGGCGGAAGAAAAACACATGCATGTTATGCCACTTCCGCCACCACTCGTTCTGGAGCTCGAACGACGCCGTCTTGCGCTCTTGGTCGTTGAGCGACGCGAGGAAACTACGCGCCGCCGCGGCGACGGGGGCGAGCGAAACGCCGGTGCGATTCAGCGGAAAGAGGTCCGGCACGATCGTGCCGTCGGCGGTGATGCCTTTGAACGGCTGGGCCAGGTTCGTGTCCGCACGGGCCTCCGCCGCGCGAAAGATCGTCTGCACCGGTTCCGGGAACGCCTCGAGCGGCGTGTACGCCCGCGCCGAGCCCGCTTGTACGCGAACGAGCTCAGCCATTGACTGCGGCCATCATCTGGGCGGCGGCCAACGGCGTCGGCAAGAGGTGATAGCGCGACGCGATATCGAGCACCGGCTGATAGTAGCGCGCCTCCAGCGTGGTCGCGAACGTGTTGCGCGCCATCGTGCTCAAGCGATCGGGATCGATCTTCATCCAGCGCGCTTCGATCGCCGCGCTCTCGACGCGATGCGCGTTCGTCCAGCGCGCGGAAGCGTAGAGCGCCCCGGCCAGTCGACGCACGGTATCGCGATTGTTCGCGATCCACCCGCGCATCGCGAAGTAGGTGTTGATGTAAAACGTTTTCGCGATCGCTTCGAACGGCACGCCGAGGAAAACGAGATCGTCTTTCGCGGCGCTCAAATACGGCTCGCCGAGAAACGCGGCGGCGACGAGCCCGCGGCCCAACGCCGGCATCATTTGGGCGAGCGGCATCTCGTAGAGCTTGACCTGCGCGACGTCGGCTCCGTGCGTGCGCAGCCACTCGGTCGCGGCGACGGAGCTTTGCGATGCGAGCTGCACGACCGCGACGGTTTGGCCGTTGAGATCCTTGGCGACGCGAACGGGACCGCTCTTGAGACTGACGAGCACGAGCGTCGGTTCGGCGACCGTGAAGAGCGCGCCCCCGGCGAAGCCGGCGACCGGGATGCCGCGCAGCACGGCGTTGCCGAGCTGGATGTCGTCGCAGATCCCGACGTCCAAAGCGCCTGCGATCACGCCGGACATCACGAGGCCGCTGTTGCCGAGCGTCTGCACGTCGACGTCGAGGCCGGCGTCGCGAAACATCCCGAGTTCCGCCGCGCACTCGACGGCGAGTTGCGCGTCGCTGCGGGTCAAGCCCAGGCGCACCGGTGCGGCTTGCGCCCGCGCCATGCGCGGCCCGGTGGCCAACGCCGCTCCCACCGCGGCGACGGCCGCGCGCCGGGTGAGCATCACACCTGCTCCCAATAGGCGAACGCGACACCGATCGGCGAGGCGTAGATCGGGACGTAGTCGACGACCGTTCCGGGCATGCCGTCGGCAACGGCGGCCGCGGTGATCCAGTTGCGCACCTCGCCGGAGCCGTGCCCGATTCCCAGCACCATGCCGCTGCCGTTGCTGGCGTACTTCACCGCTCCCGCATCGCCGAGGTCGACCGGCGGCGCGTAGCCGTCGAGCACGTCGGCGATCGCGCGCGCGTTGCCGGTGCGGACGCCGCTCAAAATGGCGTGGTCGAAATGTTCGTCGATGATCGGCTCCGGCGCGCGCAGCATGTGCCACAATCCGCCCGACCCGACGACGGCCACGCTCAGATCGAGCGGAATCGCTTCGATGGTTTCGCGCAACGCGCGGCCGAGTTCGTAACACCGGCGCCCGCGCGGTGAAGGCCCGTAGCAGCAGTTTACCAGAAACGGAATCACCGGGACGTCGTACTCCGGCGTCAGCACCGTGGCCGCCCGCATGATCGCGTGCCCCATGCCCTCCTCGGGATTGTTGAGTTCGAGCGAGTACGAGACGTCGAATCCGCGATCCATGAGCCCGACCGTCAGCGCGCGGGCGAGTTCGGGATGACCGTCGACACTGGTCCAGTTGGCGGCGGTCTTGGCGCGCGCTTCGCGCGGCTTGCCCCGCTTGGGCATGCCGAGATAGTGCGAGATCTTCCAGCCTTCAAATTGCGGGCCGACGAAGATGTTGAATGCGGGCAGGTTCTTGAACGTGAACTGTTCGGTTTGATCGTCGCCGAAAATGATCAGGACGTCGGGCCGCTTCGCCGCGACGTGCTCGCGCAGCACGTCGAAGGCGCGCATGCAGCGCGCGTGTTTTTCGTTGCTCACCTCGGGCGTATCGGTCGGAACCTTCGGCCGCTGCACGCCGTCGGCATAGCGCTCCCGCCCTTGGGACACCCACTCGTCAGCCTGGGCGAAGAGCCACGGGCTGTGGGAGGTGCAGACGACGGTCGAGATACGGGCCATTACGGTGTGATACAATTCTGATCCGCACCGAAATCCCTGCCTCCCGGAAGGAAAGCACCTGAGCATGTTCCGCGACCAGACGGTTATCGACGTTCACGGCCACCTCTCATCGCCGCCGCAGGTGCGCGCGTACGCGTATAATCTGATCGCGTTGCGGAACCGCCCGAGCCGCTTCGACCTCTCGGACGAGGCCGTCAAGCCGGCGATGGACCGGCATTTGCGGTTGCTCGACTCGCACGATATCGACGTGCAGTTGCTCTCGCCGCGACCGGTGGCGATGATGCACTGGGAACGCCCGTTTCTGGTCGAGCCGTGGACGCGCACCGTCAACGACTTGATCGCCCAGCAATGCCGCATTGCGCCCGACCGCTTCGTCGGTGTGGCCGGCTTGCCGCAGAGTTCGGAATCCGACACGTCAAACTGCATCGCCGAACTCGAGCGCTCCGTCAACGAACTCGGCTTCGTCGGTGCGATCGTGAATCCCGATCCGGCCGGCGACGGGAAAACGCCCGGCATGGACAAGCCGTACTGGTACCCGCTCTACGCGAAGGCGGAAGAGCTGAACGCGACCTTGATCGTGCACCCCTGCGGTAGCCGCGACGTGCGGCTCGAATCGATCGCGCGCTCGTATCAGTTCAGCAACCTGGTCGAAGAGACGCTGGCGACACTGCTGCTCGAACAAAACGACGTGTTCACCCGCTTTCCGAAGTTGCGCGTGGTGGTCTGTCACTGCGGCGGCACGTTGAACCGTCTGTTGAACACGAACAAGCCGATCGACTACGTGGCGTACGCGCACGGCGAGAACAACCTCGTGCGCGATAGCGGTGAACAGTCGGGCGGCTCGGTCGGCATGCCCGTGACCTGGAGCTACGCGGGCAACACGCAGCGCGTCACGTCGACCCTCGTGGACAACCTCTTTTTCGACAGCTGCGCGTACGATCCGTATTTCGTCGCGGCCGCGATTCACCAGCGGGGCGTCGACCGGATCTTGCTCGGCACCGAGATTCCCGGGGCCGGTTCGCACCAGATCAACCCCCAAACGAACGCGCCGGCCGACGACTTGGTGAAGATGATCGACGGGTTTGACTTTCTGAGCGACGACGACAAGTTCGCGATCTTCACGAAGAACGCGCTGCGGGCGTTTCCGCGGCTGAAGCTGCCGGCCGCGGCCGCCGCAAGGACGTAGCGCATGCTAACCGCCGAGCAGAACGAACTGGTGACGCGCACCGGACCGGCAACGCCCGGCGGGGCGATGCTGCGCCGGTACTGGCAGCCCGTCGCGTTATCGGAAGAACTGGCCGGTCATGGCGATCCGATCCCGGTACGCATCCTCTCCGAAGATCTCGTGCTGTTTCGCGATGAATCCGGCGCCCCGGCGCTCTTGGGCTTGCGGTGTCCGCACCGTCAGACCGACTTGAGCTATGGCCGCGTCGAGGACGGCGGGCTGCGTTGCGTCTATCACGGCTGGCTGTTTGCCAACGACGGACGCTGTCTCGAGCAACCCGGCGAGCCGCCGGAGAGCACGTTCGCAAGCCGCGTGCGACACACGGCATATCCATGCATCGAAGCGGGCGGTTTGATCCTCACGTACATGGGCGGCGGGGAACCGCCGCCGTTGCCGAGCCTGCCGTTTTTGCGCGCGCCGAGCGACCACACGTTTTGCACGAAGATCTTGCACGAGTGCAACTACCTGCAGGGCAACGAAGGCAACATCGACCCGCAGCACGTGTCGTTCCTGCACCGTCTGAAAGCGCCGCGGCGTCAGGACGATCGCTCCGCGGAGGTCATCTACGGTGACGTCGCGCCGACGATCACGATCGAAGAATCACCGTTCGGTTTTCGAACCTACGCGCGGCGGCACGTCGACGAGTCGACCGACATGGTGCGCGTCACGAACTTCATCATGCCCAACCTGTCGGCGTTCGTCGGCACGGCGCGCGTCAACCCGGCGGCTGCGCCGCGCGATGAAAACGACGGGTGCCAGCACCACTGGCACGTGCCGATCGACGATACGCACCACTGGAAGTACGTGATCGTCCACCGCTACGGCGGCCCGGTCGACCGCGAGTACGTTGCGGGCGAGTGCCGCATCGAAATGGATGCGCCGTACGTTCCGCATCGCAACCGGTCGAACCGGTACGAGCAAGACCGCGCCGAAATGCGCAGCGGCACGACGTTTATCGGCATGGGCACGCGCTTCCAGTTACACGATAAATTTGCGACCGAGAGCCAAGGCTCGATCAGCGACCGTTCGCTCGAGCACCTCGCGACGACCGATCGCGGCGTCATCACGATGCGGCGGCTGTTGATCGAAGCGATCGATGAGGTCGTGGCCGGTAACGAGCCGTTGATGATCGACCGCACCGGCGCCGATCCGCTGGCCGACATGGTCGTGCGCGCCGCCTACGTGCCGCGGGACGCGGAAACGCTCGGTTTCTGGCGCAGCACGAGCCTCGCGTGAGGTTTTCTCCGGCGCTCGCGGTCGTCGCAGCGCTCCTGTCGGCGGTGGCGCCGGTACGTGCAGCCGATGGTCCGCCGGTCGAGATCAACGCGATGCTTTCGATGACCGGAGCCGGCGCGTTCTTCGCAACGTCGGCGGCAAAAACGCTAACGATCATCCAAGGCTTGGTCAACGCGAGCGGGGGCATCGCCGGTCGCCCGCTGATCTTCACCGTCATCGACGATGCGTCGAACCCGCAAACCGCCGTTGAGTTGGCCACGCAGCTCGTTGCAAAAAGGGTGCCGGCGCTGCTGGGTCCGTCGCTGACCGCGACGTGCTCGGCGATCGCTCCCTTCACCGCAAAGAGCGGTCCGGTGTCGTATTGCATCTCGCCGTCGATCAGCCCCGACCCCGGCAGCTACATGTTCTCGAACGGCCCGACCGGTGAGGACGGCGCGGCGGTGCTGCTGCGCTTCATCCGCGCCCAAGGCATGACCCACGTCGCGATTCTCAATTCGACCGACGCCAGCGGTCAGGCCGTCGACAAAGCGCTCGAAGCGGCCCTCGCGTTGCCGGAAAATAAACCGCTGACGGTAGTGGCGCACGAGCACTTCGCGCCGAACGACGTGAGCGTCGCAGCGCAGATCTCGCGCATCAAGGCCGCAAACCCCCAGGCGCTGATCTCATGGGCCGTCGGCACGCCGTTCGGCACGGTGTTGCGCGGCGTAAGCGACGGCGGTCTCGAGGTGCCGGTGTTGACCGGCGCCGGCAACCAGACCGCCGATCAGATGAAGCAGTACGCGCACATTCTGCCCAAGCAAATCTACTTCGAGAGCCTGCTCGACATGTCGGCCGGCGGCGACGTTCCGGCGAACGTAGCGAAAACGCAAGCGATCTATTTCAAAGCGTTCAAGGCGGCCGGCATTCAGACCGACGGCGGCTACGGCGGCATCTGGGACATGGCGATGATGTACGTCGATGCCTACAAACACTACAACGGGAATCCGACCGCCGATCAAGTGCACGACTTCATCGAAGCGCAGCGGAGCTGGGTCGGTGTCAACGGCAGTTACGACTACAGCAAGTTTCCCCAGCGCGGCGTTGGCCAGGACGCCGACATGATTTCCACCTGGAACGCCGCCACGCAATCGTTTATCGCAGCGAGCAAACCGGCGGGACGAAAGTAGCGCCTACGCGCGTTTGGTCGGGTGCGGGCTGGTGTCGGCCGCCGCGAGCATCGCTTGCGTGAGTTCGAACAGCAGGTCGCTGCGCACGCCGGCATGTCCGGGATCGGACCAGAGGTTGGTCAACTCGTGCGGATCGGTGTCGAGATCGTAGAGCTCGCCCCACGAAACGTTCGCGTAGGTGCTTAACCGGTAACGTTCGCCGAGCAGCGTTCGCACCCGGGCCGGCGCGGAGAAGCCCATCTGTACGCGCTGCGATTCTTCTTCCACCAGAAACGTGTCGCGCGGCGCCTGTCCGTTGCCCGCGATGGCGCCCAACAGCGAACGCCCCTGCATGCCGTTGAAGCCTTCGAGGCCGGCGCGTTCCAGGATGGTCTGGGCGATGTCGATCGTGCCGGCTAGCTCGTCGCTACGGGCGCCGCGCGCCGGTCGCTGTGGATCGAACCAGATGAACGGGGTGCGGATGACCCCCTGGAAGTGCAGCGGGCCCTTGAGCATCAGTTGGTGATCGCCCATGAAGTCGCCGTGGTCGCTGGTGAAGATCACGATCGTATTCTCGGCCAGGCCGAGGTCACGCAAGCGCGTGAGAACCCGGCCCACCGCATCGTCGATCATCGCGATCATCCCGTAGGTCAGCGCGGTGGACTCGCGCGCCTCGCGTTCGTTCACCGCGTACACCTGGGGTCCGTTGCGGTCCGCCGTACCCGCATCGCGCTCGCGCTGCAGTTCGGTCACGTGCGGCGGCGTGTTCGGACCGGCGGGCTGGAACGACGCGGGCAGCGTGACGTCCGCCGGATCGTACATGTCCCAATATTTACCCGGCGGCGTGAACGGGTGGTGCGGATCCGGAAACGAGCACTGCGCGAAGAAGGGCCGCCCATCGCCGGACGCGGCGCGCGCTTCGAGCCACGCGATCGTTTGATCGGCGACGTAGGTGGTCGGATACAACTCTTCCGGGATGCGCGTGCGCCACGCTTGCGGCGCCGCAACGTCCGTTGCGAACGCACCCTTCGGTCCACGCAGCGCATCGGCATCCGGTAAGCGCGCGCGTAGCCAACGTCCATATTCGCCCTCGACGAGGTCCGCGTGTTCGGTGCACAGCGCGACGTGCTCGAAGCCGTAGAACGGCAAGGTCATCGAAAACGCCGGATCCCGCCAGCGCCGCGGATTCTCTTGTTCGTAAAGCGCCTCGTCGTGCGAGCGGTGCCGCGCTTCGCGCAACGGATACGGCGGCGACTTTGCGCCGGCCGTCGCGTCGGGTCCGGGCGTCACCGGCCGACCGTCGGTCATGTTTTGCAGGTGCGCTTTGCCGAGCAGTGCGGTCGCATATCCCGCTGCGCGGAGCAGTTCCGGAAAGGTCGTCCAGTCCAGCGCGAGCGGAATCCCGTTGTGGCGCACGCCGTGCACCGACGGCATGCGCCCCGTCATCATCGTCGAGCGGTTCGGCATGCAGATCGGCGAGGACACGTAGAAGCGGTCGGCGCTCCAACCGGCGGCCGCCAAACCATCGATGTGCGGCGTCCGTACGAGTGAATTGCCGTAAGCGCCGAGGTGATCGGCGCGCTGCTGATCGGTGATGATGAGCAACACGTTCGGACGCGCGGAAGACGCGTTCGTCACTGCGCGGGCGATCGGAACCCCGCGTAGGTCA
The DNA here is from genome assembly GCA_036008105.1 of Candidatus Lustribacter sp. Classification (GTDB taxonomy): domain Bacteria; phylum Vulcanimicrobiota; class Vulcanimicrobiia; order Vulcanimicrobiales; family Vulcanimicrobiaceae; genus Lustribacter. Next base: position 21,563 of record DASYOE010000083.1, read on the forward strand.
GGTAGCCACCAAAGAGCACGACGTAGAGCAGGTACGCATAAAAGAACTGCTCGTAATGCAGCGCCGCAAAGAGTGCCGCCAGCACCGTGGGAGGCAACAGCAAGAAGGCGAGCCCCTTGAGCAGCGCCAGCCAGCCGACGAGGGTGACCACGACGGGCAGCGCGCCGCCGCTCCAGACGTTGTGGCCGACAATGACGGCGAGACCGCTGAGCACGATCAGCAGGGCCATCACAAATACCACTTCGGGGTCGCGCACGAGCCCCGTCACGAGATCCACGCTCGTCTGTTTCTGCACGACCATCGAGAGGGCGAAGACGAGAAAAAAGCAACCGAAAAGCCGGCCGAGATACGTCGTTACGGTTGGCATGGGATGCTCCGATCTAGTGCATGAACGAGCCGCCGTCGACCAGCAGCGTTTGCCCGGTGATGAAGTCGCTTTCGGCGGAGAGAAAGAAGATCAGCGAGCCGGTGAGGTCTTCCGGTTCTTCTTCCCGCTTGATCGCGCGGGTGGCTTTGTTCGCATCGATTTCACGCTGCGAGTAGCTGCTGCGGACGGCAGTGCTCACGGTGAGTCCGGGCGCGATGCAGTTGACCAAGATGTTGTCGTCCCCGAGTTCGCGCGCCATGACGCGCGTCATCGCGACGACCGCGCCTTTGGAGGCCACGTAGTGCAGCAGCATCGTCGACCCTTTGAAGAGCGTCCCCGACGCGATGTTGACGATCTTGCCGTACTTCTGCGCCTTCATGAGCGGCGCGACCGCTTTGACGCATTCGAAGACGCCGCGCGTATTGACGGCCATGACCTTGTCCCATTCGTCGGAGTCGATCTCGACGAACGGCTGGTGCTTGAGCGAGCCGAAAATCGCGGCGTTGTTCACGAGGCCGTGCACGGTACCGAAAGCGTCCTTGGCCGCCCGGACCATGGCGGCGACCGCACTCGGCGAGGTGACGTCGGTAATCAGGCTGATCGCCTGGCCGCCGGCGGCGCGAATCTCGTCCGCGACGCTCCGCGGCTCGGTGAGATCGCTAATGCAGAGGCGAGCGCCTTCGGCCGCGAGGGCCTTGGCGTAGACGGCGCCGATGCCTTGAGCGGCGCCGGTCACGATAATCGAGCGGTCGTTCAGTCGTCCCATCAGGCATTGATGTACCCGAAGTAGCTGCGCAAAGCCTCGCCCGCGGTCTTCTCGATGTGTTCGATGCGTTCGAGCGCGAGATCGATGTCGGCCAGCACCAGCGCATCGATCTCGGGCGCGCGGATGAGCGTTTCGACCTGGCCCAACAACGCATCGAGACACTCGCGCCAGCCGGCTTTGGTGAACGGCTTGTCGGTCGCGAGTTCGGCCATCGTGGCCAGCTCCTCGAGCGTTTCGCGCATGAGCTCGTCGCGGCGTTCGGCGCCGTCCTTCGCCTTTTCGAGCGAGGTGATGTCGTCGACGATGCCGTCGTAGGCCCACTTCAACTGCGCAAGCAACTGCGAGACACGATTTTCGCGATCGCTTTCGGCAATAGCGACCGTTTCGTCATCAGCAAGCAAGCGGGTGAAGCGGTTCTTCAGCGCGGCGCTCTTGGCTTCCATCACGGAGCGCGACATCCCAACGTCGTGACCCCCGGTCTTGGCGTCGCGGACGGGATTGAGCGAGGTAACGCGTAGCGGCTCGCCGTGCATCGTACTCGAACGATTCCCGTCCGCGCGTGCCTTTTACTGCCGCCGCAGGTTGTGCTTGTCGAAGTAGATGCGGTCGGAGAGGTTGTTCTCTTCGCGGTTCAGTTGGGCGTACTGACGACCGGTAAGGTGGCCGTCGTCGGCGCGCAAATCGCGGTTGCGCTGGGCTTGAATGGAATCGAGACGGCCGTCGACGCCGCGGTACTCGCCGTACGTCAGGCTGCCGCTGCGGACGCCCTGATCGATGCGGGCGTTTTCGTTGTGAACGCGATTTTCGACTTCGCCGGCGCTGGCGGCGAGCGGGATGAGCGCAACGAGGGCGGTCGCGGCAATGAGGCATTTGATACGCATGATGATGGCTCCAAAGAAGCAGGTGAAGGATGATGGATGGGACTGCTGTTGGAGTGTACGCGGATCGACGGAACGGCGTGTCGCGCGTTAGCGAACTCTCATCGGCAATTCAGCCGGGCTTCATCTCGCGGACGGCGAAGGGCCGCGTGTGACGACGTTCGAGCCGGGTCAAATTCAAGATTTGCGACAGCGCTTGGCTGACGCGTGCCGCGTGCTGGGCACGCTCGGGCTGGCGAGTGCCAACACGGGCCATTTGAGCGTGCGCGTCCCCGAGTCGGACAATCTGCTGATCCGCGCGCGCGGCCCGGCCGAAGCCGGCGTGCGCTACACAACGGTGGACGAGATCCTCGAAGTGACGCCCGACGGCGAGATCGCTGCCGGCGCACGCGAGGGGTTATATCCGCCGCAGGAAGTGTTCATCCACACCGAGGTCTACCGTTCGCGCCCCGACGTCACGTCGGTCGTGCACGTACACCCGCCGACGGTGGTGCTGTTTACTATCACCGACCTGCCGCTGCTGCCGATTTTCGGCGCGTACGATCCCGGCGCGCTGAAAATTTGCACTGACGGCATCGCGAACTTCGATCGCAGCGTCCTCATTTCGAACCCGAAGCTCGGCAAAGAGTTAGCGACGGCGCTCGGCTCGCACAACGTATGCACGATGCGCGGGCACGGCATCACCGCGACCGGTTCGAGCATCGAAGAAGCGTCGCTGCGGGCGATATCGCTCAACGACTTGGCGGAGATGAACTATCGCGCGCGACTGCTGGGCACGCCGCGGCCGATTTCAGACGAAGACCTCGCATCGTTTTCGCGCATGGGCATGGACAACAAACCCGTATCAGCCAACCGGATCGGCGCGCTCTGGCGCTACTACCAGCGCTTGACCGGCATTATCGCGGGCTAGAATGAACCAGGTTACACGCCGCGACATTCTCCGCGGGCTGGTCGTGCTCGGTACCGGTGCGGCCATACCGGGGCGAACGCTGGCCGCCGAGCCGCAACGCATCGATCTCCACCATCACTACGTTCCGGCCGCGTGGCTGGCCGCGCTCGACGCGGAGCGCAAGGTGCTGCCGTTTCCGGGTATCGAGACGTTTCACGCCTGGTCGGCCGAGAAGGCGATCGAGGCCATGGATCGCGGCGGCGTTGCGCGCTCGATCCTCTCGACCACGACGCCCGGAATCTGGTTCGGCAACGACGCGCAGACGCGCCGGCTCGCCCGCACGATGAACGATAGCGGCGCCGACCTCGTGCGCACGTACAAAGGCCGCTACGGCCTCTTCGGCGTGTTGCCGCTGCCGAACGTTCAAGCGAGCCTGACGGAGATCGCGTATATCTTCGACGTGCTCAAGGCCGACGGCATCAGCGTGCTCTCGAGCTACGAGACGAAGTGGCTCGGCGACCCGTCGTTCGAGCCGGTGTGGGCCGAACTCGACCGGCGCAAAGCGGTCGTCTTCAGCCACGCGACCGCGCCCGCGTGTTGCCGCGGTTTCGTGATGCCCTCGATCGACAAGACCGCGAAGTCCGACGCCGCTGCCCAAACCGATGAGGAAACGACGATCGAGCTCAACACCGATACCGCGCGCACGATCGTGAGCTTGATCGAGAGCGGCACCGCCGGGCGTTATCCCAGCGTCCGCTTCATCTTCTCACACGCCGGCGGCACGATCCCCGCGCTCGCCGGACGCTACTTGAAAGCCCAAGCCACGGCCAAAGCGTTAGCCGCTCCGGCTCCGCCCGATTCGCGCCTCGATCATCTGCGGCGGTTCTATTACGACACCGCGGGTTCGGCCAATCCCGTCCAACTGCAAGCAATGAAGATGATCGTCTCGCCGTCGCAACTCGTCTTCGGCACCGACTTCCCGTGGGGCACGCCGGCCGCGATCGCCGCCGGTTTGGCCGGGTGCGGCTTCAGCGATGCGGAGCTGGCAGGCATCGATCGCGACAACGCGTTGCGGCTGTTACCGCAGTTCGCTTAGACGAAGAGCTTGCGCGCGTTGCCGCTCTGAATGGCGGCGACGTCGTCAGCGGAGAGACCCGCCTGCTCGAGGTAGCGCACCGCATGGTCGTACGAATCGTCCATCCAGTACGGGTAATCCGAACCGAAGAGGATACGGTCGGCCCCGAACACCTTGGCCGCCAGCGCTAACGCATCGGGCTCGCCGTTCGCGCTGTCGTACCACAGCTTGCGCAGCAGCACAGTCGGCGGTTCGGTGACGACTCCCCGGCGCGCAGCGGTTTTATCGAGCCGGTAGCGCAAAAACGGCAGAAACCCGCCGAGGTGCGGAACGATGACTTTCAGCTGCGGATAACGGTTCGGAAAATCGGCGCGTACGAGCTGCAACGCGCAGACGGCGTCTTCCACCGGTGCGCCGAGCGGCCAGGTCAAGCCGCTTTCCGCGATGATCGGTGACTCGCACGCGAACCCGGGCGGATGCAAGAACACGACCGCACCGCGCCGGTCCAGCTCGGCGAACACGGCGGCAAAGGCGGGATCGGCGAGCGAACGCGCGTTGATGCTCGTCGTGAACGTCGCCCCCATGGCGCCGAGGTCGTCGAAGGCGCGCCGGATCTCATCGAGCGCGACATCGATGTGCGGCATCGGCAGGGTTGCGAAAAAACCGAAGCGGTCGGGATACGTCCGGCACACGCCGGCATGCTCGTCGTTGAGAAACCGCGCCGCGCGAACGGCGCGCGCCGGATCGTCGAGGTAGGGCGTCGCGGCCGACATCGACAGGATCTGACGTTCGACCCCGCTCGCGTCCATGACCGCCAGCCGCGCAGCGATCCCGTGGTCGGGCACATCGAAGACGGCCCGCCGCGAGTCGAGCGGGATCCGGTCGTCACAGCCGAGTTCTTCCAGCAGATCGACGTAGGCACGGCTGAAGAAATGCGCGTGCACGTCGATCAGCGCGTGCGAATGTGCGATAACGGTTGCCTGCTAGCTGAAGATTTTCGTGCGCAGATCGACGTCGCCGGTAAGCAGCCCGGATTGCTTCATCATCGTCGTCAACCGCGGGAGCCCTGCCGGTTCGATCTCGGCATGCGCCGGCACGGGGCTCATGCGCGCCACCACGTCGGGCGGTATTTTCGTGTAGTCGGCCACGAGCTTGATGAGGGCTTCTTTGTTGGCCGGGGCGTTGCACCACGCGGCGCCGCGTTTGTAGGCGCGCGCGAATGCCCGTACGTCGTTCGCTCGGGTGGCGGCCAGCTGCGGCGTCAGCGCCCAAAACGCGATCGGGCCGCCCGGATAGACGCGGCTCATCGCCCAATCGAGCAACTCGATCTCGGGATCGGCCAACCCCATGGCCAGAAACGGATCGAGGACGAGCGCGGTGTCCACGCGTTTCGCTTTGATCGTATCGATCATCGACGGCAGCGGCACCTCGACGAGCTGCACTTTATCGGGATCGCCGCCGGTCGCCTTGATCCAGCTCGTCACGAGCATCCACTGTACGTCCCGCAGCGCGTTGACGCCGACGACCTTGCCTTCGAGATCCTTGCCCGTCTTTAATGGTTCGCCTTTGCGCTTCAGCAGCGCGCCGGGATCGGGCGGCTTGCTTCCCATGGGCGCGCCTTCGAGCACGATGCGCAGCTCGATGCCGCGGTTGATCGCCTGCACGATGCTCGTTCCGTTGGCGTACACCATGTCGTACGTTCCGCCGACGACAGCGGGAATCGCGGCCGCACCACCGCGCACGACCTGCGCGGCCGGCGCGACATTTTCCTCAGCGAAGAATCCTTGCGCGTCCGCCGCGTAGTACGGCACCACGTCGAAAATCGGCACGAGCGCGACGCGCAACGGCGCGGCGTCGCCACGTGCAACGCGCGGTAGCAGCGTGCCCGCCCCGATGGCTGCTATTGCAGCGAGGCTCGTGCGGCGGGTGAGCGGATGCGTCACGATTCTCTCCTCACGGTATCCACGGCACCCAAGAGATCTGCCGTGCTGGGCTCGACCGCGCCGGCGTAGCCGGTGCGCCGCAGAGCGAGACGCTTGGCACGCGAGCAGAGCTCGCGCAACTGCGCGCCCGAGAAACCCTCGGTCGGCGCGAGCAACGCCTCGATCGACGCCGCAGCGTCTTGACCGCGCAGAAACAACGCGAGAATTGCGCGTCGCGCGGAGCCATCGGGCAACGGCACGTGCACGTGCGTGCCGAGGCGGCCCGGCCGCAAGATCGCCGGATCGACCAAGTCGATGCGGTTGGTGGCGCCGAGCACGACGATGCCCGCCAGCGGTTCGATCCCGTCCAACTCGGCCAGCAATTGATTCACGACGCGTTCGGTCGTCATCGACCCGGTGTGTTCGCCGCGAATCGGCGTGATCGAATCGAGTTGATCGAAGAAGATTACCGCCGGCGCGACTTGCCGCGCGATGCGGAAGATGTGCCGCACCGCTTCTTCCGACTCGCCCAGCCACTTCGTGAACAGCTCCGGCCCGTTGACCGCGATGAAGTTGACGCCGCATTCGTTCGCCACCGCTTGCGCCAGCAACGTCTTCCCGGTGCCGGGCGGCCCATACAGCAGCACGCCGGAGTGGTCGGCCAGGTTCATCGCGGCGAGCACGTCCGGCCGCTGCAGCGGCATTTCGACCAACTCGCGTAACTCTTCGCGCAGTTCGTCCAAGCCGCCGACGTCGGCCCAGGTGACGTCGGGCCGCGAGATCAGCGTTTCGCGCAACGCCGAGGGCCGAACGTGCGCGAGCGCGTGCTCGAAGTCGGAACGCGCGACCACGATTTGGTCGGTGTGCAAGCGAAACGCGGCCCGATGGTCGGCCAGCATCGAGGTGTTCCGGCGCAACGCGGACAGACCGGCCTCGCGGCACAGTTCCATCAAGTCGGCGCCGACGAAGCCGTGCGTGCGATATGCGATATCGTCGAGGCCCGCCAACGCGTCGGGCGTCAGCGGCATTTCGCGCGTGTGGATGTCGAGCACGTCGCGCCGGCCGGCCGCGTCCGGCGGCCCGACGAAGATCTCGCGGTCGAAGCGGCCGGGACGGCGGAATGCCGGGTCGACCGCATCGAGCCGGTTGGTCGTCGCGACGACGACCACGGAGTCGACCCGCGTCAGCCCGTCCATAAGCGAGAGCAGTTGCGTGACGACGCGAATGTCGGCGTGCGCGCCGGTTTCGCCGCGCTTCGGCGCGATCGCATCGAGTTCGTCGATGAAGATGATCGACGGCGCGTGATGGCCGGCCTCGCCGAAGATGCGCCGCAGATTGCCTTCGGTCTCGCCGGCGTACGTGCCGATGATGTCCGGACCGTTGATATAGTAGAAGCGCGCTTCGACCTCGTTCGCGATCGCGCGCGCCATACGCGTTTTCCCGGCGCCCGGCGGCCCGTAGAGAATGATGCCGCGCGGCGCCGTGATCCCGAGCTGCTGGTAGACGTGCGGAAATTTGAGCGGCAGCTGGACCAACTCGCGCACGGAACGAATCTGCGCGCCGAGGCCGCCGACGTCTTCGAACGTAACGTCCATCGCGCCGTCCGGCACGTGCGCGTCGGCATACTGCAGCGTGATTTCCGTATCGGGGGTGACGAAGCCGGGGCCGTCGTCGACCGACGCCACGAGATACGTCGTCCCCGATGTCGTGCCCGGAAACGGCAGGTAGAGCACCGCATCGCGGCTGACCGGCGTGCGATCCGCGGCGAGCACGGCGCGCAGATGCGGGATGAGATCGTGCGCGGTCGACACGTCGACGGCCGGCAGCAATTCGACGCGCCGCGCCGGCGCGAGTTCCAGCGGCTCGATCTCGACCGTTTCGTTGAGCCGCGCTTTGAGCGCCTGACGCAAGAAGCGATCCAGCCGCACCGTGCCGGCATGGTTGTCGCCGGCCGGAGCATCGAGGCGCGCGACGCTGCTGCGGCCGCGCTCGGTGGCAACGCGCACGGTGTCGCCCGCATGAAGGCCGAGTTGCTGCATGAGCGCGCCGTCGAGCTGCACGGTTTGACGGCTGCCGAGGCTCGCCGTGCCGGACAGATGATCGACGGTCGCGTGCACGTGCGGCACGCCGGAGTGAACGTGCATGGGGTTCAGACGCTCACGCGCGCTTCGCCCGCTCGAACTCGGGCGCGTTCTCGAGCTGCTCGAACCCGGTGCCGCGGTCGACGCTGGCACAAGCCAAGAAGTTCGGCTCGACGGCGATGAACTTCGCCGTTGTTTCGGGATGGGTGTTGAAGTGCTGCACGACGATGCCGGGTTTGCGCAGCGGCAGGTTCAGGCAGTCGCCGGCCTTCCACGGATGCTTGACGCCGTCGAGCAGCGTGTAGCCCTCGCCCTCGATGATATAGATGACTTGATCGCCGCCGAAACGCAGCCGCCCCGAGCGGCTGTTCGGCGGAATCTCTTGCTCGAACACGAGGTACGTCGAGAGGATCGTGTCCTTGATGCCCGGATGCATGTACCAGCGCATCAGGCCCTGCCGATTCACTTCCAGCGGCAGCTCGGCTTCCTTGATTACTTGGATGCCGTTCTTGCGCGCTTCGCGCTGCTCGTCGCGCAGCTCGAGGATCTGTTCCCAGAAGTTGTTTTCGGCTAACCGTTTGGTCCGGTCACTCCGGTCACTCATGATAGTCCACCGCTGTTTCGAGTTGTGTCATCTCCGACGCGACGTAATCGCGAATCGGAAAGTGAATGAAGGCAATCCACACCGCCGGTTTCGACGGATCGGTGTTGAAGTGCTGGTGCTCGACGCCGCCTTGTTCCAAGGGCAAGAGCACGAGGTCGCCCTTCTCCCAATCGACCCGCTCGCCGTTGACGACCGAGTAGCCGGTACCGTCGATCACGTAGATCACCAGGCCGCCCTGATGCCGATGCTTGCCCGACTTCGTGCGGATCTCGTGCGAAAAGACCGCCCAGTGCTTGAGCGGCGTGTCGGTAATGACGAACGGATCTAGATACGGCCGCAAGAGTCCCTGGCGGGTCTGCTCTTGCGGGCAATCTTCCAGCCGCAGCACGACGCGGCCCACCATTTGCCGCTCGGTGCGCTCCCGGTCGTACTGAACGGCGAACTCATATGCGTTTTGGGCGGGTCGCTCGCGCTCCCGCGAACGCGTCCGTTCGGTCTCGGCCATGGCGTCTTTCGCTTATTGCTTAGGTGCCTTCGTACTCTCGATGAGAACCGGGATATGTCCTCTTCGCGCGCGTAGGAACAACCGATGACGCAGACGACACCGGAGCTTTCACCGTTTTGGGAAGGCTGCTCGCGCGGCGAGCTGTTGCTCCAGCGCTGCAGTGCGTGCGATACGTATCGTCATCCGCCGAGTTCGATTTGCCCGAACTGCTTGAGTACCGAGCACGTGTGGGTTCCGGCGAGCGGCCGCGGCACTTTGTACACGTTCGCCGTCGTGCGCCAAGCGTTGGCCAAAGCGTGGGAAGATAAGGTCCCGTATGTCGTCGCCGTGATCGAACTCGAAGAAGGGCCGCGCTTTCTCACCGAACTCATCGACGTCGATCCCGACGGCGTGTCGATCGGCATGCCGGTCGAGGTCACCTTCGTCGAACGCGGCGGGACGATGTTGCCGCTCTTTCGGCCGCGCGCCGCTTAGGGCTTCCAGATCAGCGACGCAGCCGACGTCTTCGGAAGATCGATGTACTTGGTCGAGAAGTCGAGCACCGGCTGAATCATCGCCGGCGTCACCGGCTGCTCGCCGTACACGGCGCGCGGCGTCGCCTTGATCACGTCGGCGGTGAGGCCGACGTACTTCGCGAGGATCGCCGCCGACTGATCGTGATTGCGATTGCCCCACTTCGCGGTTTGCAGCATCACGTCGATAAAGCGCTTCGCGGTGTCGTGGTTGGCATTCAGCCAATCGGCTTTCGCATACCAGCCGGTGACCATGTAGCCACGCCCGATCGCCGCCTGCGGATCGCCGAGAATTTTCACCGTGTTGCCGGCGGCCGAGGTGAACGGCTCGACGAGCATCGCGGCGTCGATTCGTCCTTGCGCAAGCGCGGCGGCAACGCCGGAGAACGGGACCTCGATCATCTTGACCGTTTTCGCATCGCCGCCGTTCGCGTCCATCCACGCCGCGAGCGCGACTTGCGTAAGATCGCCGAGCCCGTTGACCGCCAACGTTTTGCCGTTGAGGTCGGCGCCGGTGCGAACGGTCGAGTTCGGCGCGACGACCACCGCCGCTTGCGGCGGCGGCCCGTTGTACACGTTGCCGACCGCGACCGTGCGCAAATCGATGCCCTTGTTGTGCGCCAACGCGATGGACACGACCGTCGACGTCATGAAGTCGAGCGACCCGCCGAGGATCGCCGCCACGAGCGCGCCGGAACTGCGCATCGGTGAGATCTCCGCGCTCAGGCCGGCGGCGGTGAAGTAGCCGAGGTCCTGCGCGTAGAGATGCTGCGCCGTTGCATCGGTCGGCGCGGCGCCGATGCGAATCGGCGCGAGGTCCGCCGCCCGGGCGGTGCCGCGCAGCGATGGTGCTGCGGCGGATGCGGTGAGTCCGGCGAGGACCGTGGCGCGAGAAAACGATGCCATCGAGGTGTCCTTTCGAGTGTTAGCCGAACGCGTGACGTTCGCCGAGCGCGGCGAACTCGGCCGTATCCAGGCCCAGCCAATCGCGCAGCACGTCTTCGTTGTGCTCACCTAACGTGCATGGTTTGGTCAGCGGTTCCACGGTGCTGTGACTGAACGTGAACGGCACGGTCGGCGCCACCAGCGGCTTCTTATGGTCGCCGGGTACCGGCCGGTACGCGCCGCCGGAGTCCGCCGATTCGACGACGTCGTCGACGCGTCGCATCCGTTCGGCCGGAATGCCGGCGGCCCGCAACGACTGCTCGACCTCGGTCTTCGGCCGCGCGCGCGTCCACGTCGCGATCGCCGCGTCGATGTCGTCGTGATGACGCAGCCGCCCGACAACGGTCGCATAGCGGTCGTCCGCGGCGAGCTCGGGGCGACCGATCGCGGCTGCCAACGCGCGCCACTGCTCGTCGGTCTCGACGACCAGCACGCACCATTCGTCCTCGCCGGCGCACGGATACGCGCCTTGCGGCGCCGCGCTGGTCGAGCGGTTCCCCAACCGTTTGGGAGGCGTCCCCGAAACGGCCGACGCCATCAACAACGCACCGACCGTCGCGACGCTGCATTCGAATTGGCTCAAGTCGATATTGCGGCCGCGGCCGGTTCGGGCGCGCTCCTCGATCGCGGTCAGCACCGCGATGATGCCGTGCAGTCCGCCGATGTAGTCGTTCCACGAGTTGGAAATCGCGGTCGGCGGATCACCTTCGGCGCCGGTCGTCAGCATCAACCCCGTGTAGGCTTGCAGGTTCATGTTCATGCTGGTCCACGAACTGCGCGGACCGGTGTGCCCGTAGCCCGAGAGGCTGATGTAGATCAAACGCGGATTGCCGGCTGCTAGCGTTTCGTAGTCCAGCTTGAGGCGGCGCATCACGCCGGCGCTGAAGTTCTCGACGATCACGTCGGCATCGCGCGCCAGCTGCGCGGCGATCGAATTGCCCGCTTCGTTCTTGAGGTCGAGTGCGATCGACCGTTTGTTGCGATGCGCGTACGATGCGCGGTGCCGGTCGCCCGGATCGCGCGTGGCGCTCTCGACGTGCACGACGTCGGCGCCCAAATCGGCCAGCGTGCGCGTGCAGAACGGTCCCGCGAAGACGTGGGTGAAGTCGAGCACCTTCAGTCCGGCGATCGGACCGGCGGTGCCGCTTAGTTTTGGTGATTCGAGACGATCAAGCATGCGTTGACACCGGTAACCGCACATTGGCCGCTGACGATGGCGGCTTCCGCACCCACGACCTGGCGCGCGCCGGCGGTGCCGCGCATCTGCGTCGCCGCTTCGGTGATGTGAAAAAACCCGCTGGCGTTCACTTGCGAGAGCAAGCCGCCGCTGGTGTTCACCGGCAGTTCGCCGCCCAACTCGATGCGGCCGTTCTCGACGAACGGTCCGCCTTCGCCCTTCTTGCAGAAACCGTAGTCCTCGAGCGTCACCAGCACGACGGAGGTGAAGCAATCGTAGAGCTCGGCGACGTCGATGTCGGCGGGGCCGAGGCCGGACATCGCGTAGGCTTGGCTCGACGCGCCGCGCATCGCGACGGTCGTCATCGAGTCGGCATACTGCACGTCGGAATGCGTGTTCTTCTGGCCGAGGCCTAGAATGTACACCGGCCGTTGACGCAGATCGCGCGCGCGCTCGGCCGACGTCACGATCACCGCGCCCGCGCCGTCGGTCGAGCCGGTGCAGTCGAACAAATGGAACGGGTCGACGACCATGCGCGAGGCTTGGTGGTCGGCCAGCGTCATCGGCTTCTTCATCACCGCATTCGGCGTCAGCAGCGCGTGCTTGCGGCACGCTACCGCAATCGCGCCGAACTGCTCGCTGGTCGTGCCGTACTCGTACATGTGGCGCATCGCCGGCAGCGCGTACTGGATCGGCGCGCCGAGCATGCCGAACGGGCGCTCGAGATCGTCGACCCAATTCGTGTGCTCCGCGTGCATATCGCGGCGCGCGCCGCGCCTGGCCGACGCATCGCCGTTGACGCACAACACGGTCGTGCAGAAGCCGGCCTCGAGCGCCGCCACCGCGGCGAGAATCATTGCAACCGACGACGCACCGCTCAGTCCGACGTCGGTGACGTAGGTCGGCTGGAGACCGAGCCGCCCGGCGATCACCGCGCAGTAGTTGTCCTGCGGCGCGCTGTGCGGCGGACGCGAGATGACGGCGTCGATCGCCGATTTGTTCAAGCCGGAATCGGCGATCGCGCGCGTTGCGGCTTCGAGGTGCAGGTCCATCGCGGGGCGGCCCATCTGGCGGCCGACGTCGGATTCACCAACGCCGGCAATCGCGTACTTGCCGCTCAGCGGGTTCACGGCGTTTCGACGTCCCACACGTGACGTTCGACCGGCCAATCCAATCCCGGCAACAGCATCGTGCACGTTCCGCGCAGGATCTGCTCGCCTTTCTGGTTGCGCCCGTCGAACTCGAGTCCAATCCACGGTTTGTTCGGATCGCTCGACTTCGACGTCACCTTGGCCGAGAAGATGTGCATGTCGCCCTCGTACGTCGAGGCGCGGTGGCGGCAATCCATCTCGCGCAAGAAGGCGCGCGGACCGCCCCAATCCATCAGGCGCCGGACGAGCAAGCTCTGGCGCTGCTGACCGCTCACCACGATCGACGGCGCGCCGCGAAATTCGCGCACGTGCTCGCGATCGAGGTGCAAGAGCCCGACGTTCTCTTGTACCGCGGCCCAAAAGACCGCGCTCACGAGCGTGTGCGGCCCGTACTCCCGCGGCGGAATCTCGGTGCCGACTTCGACGTCCTCGAAGTACTGTTGCTCGGTTTCGATCGACTCCGGGTGTCTCATATCACGCTTCGTTCAAAGAGCAGCATCGTTTCTTCTTTCGTGTAACCGAGTTCGCCCAAAATCTCCGCGTTCGCCGAACCCAAGGCCGGCGCGAGCGTCATGTCGCGATTCCACAGCGTGGCCAGCGCGCCGCGCGGGAAGCGCATCGGTCCGTGGGCCGGATGATCGACCTCGACCAGAAAGCCGCGATCGATCAGCTGCGCGTCTTCGGCCAGATCGAGCGAGGTCGCAATCGGTGCAGCCGGGATGTGGCGCTCTTGCGCCTGCGTGACGATGTCGAGTTTCGGCGTCGCGCTCGCCCAGTTGCCGATGCGGTCGAGCAACTCGTCGCGCCGCGCCAGCCGCACTTCGTACTTCTGCAGCGTCTCGTCGTTGCTCAGCTCGGGGTCTTGCAGCCATTCGAGCATCATGCGCCACTGCTCGCGCGAGTCCATCAGGCTGAGCATCCAGAACCCGTCGCTAGCCGGCACCGCGCCCGCGAGCGCGGTCACCGAACCGCGCGCGCCGCTGCGCTCGACGCGCCGGCCGCGCACCATGTAGTTCTCGATGCCGTGGTCGAGAAACGATTCGAAACACTGTTGCACGTCGACGGTGACGGTTTGTCCGCGGCCCGTCGTTTGCTTAACAACGAGCGCGGCCGCTGCGGCCACCATGACCCACAGGCCCGTCGCGGCGTACATGATGTGACCGCCCATCAGCACGGGCGCGCGATCCAAGTGCCCGGTGATCGACAGCAAACCCGAACGCGCATAGGCGCAGAGCTCCGGCCAGTCGTCGGCGGTGACGAGGACCAAAACGACGTCGGGGTTGATCTCGCGCAGCACGGCTTCGGGCAGCGGCAGCGGCGTGCTCGCGACGATCGTGTCGGCGGTGCGCGCCAGACGCGCGAACGCTTCGCGGCCGGCCGCGGTCGTTACGTCGAGCGCGAGACTGCGTTTGCCGGCGTTGAAGAACTGATGGTACGCGCCGTCTTCCACATCCGGAGCGCCGCCCAAATACGGACCTTGCCGGCGCACCGCATCGCCCGCCGGCGACTCAACGCGAATCACGTCGTGGCCAAGCTCGGCCAAGAGCCGGGTCGCATACACGCCGGCTTGACGCGAGAGATCCAGCACCCGTCCCAACGTCAGCTCGCTTGGAACTTCGCCGGCTGAAGCTTCGCGTCGTGGTTCGTTTGAAGCAAGATGAGGTCGCCGTCCTGATTGTGCAGTTCGTATTCGGTAACGACCAGGATCATCGGACGACCGTCGCGCGTACGGCGCGCGAGGAAATCGGTCAGCCGCATCTGGATCGTGAGCCGGTCGCCGACATACACCGGACGAATCCACTTGTACACCTGTCCGGCGTTGCGCGTGTTGGTAAATCCCGCCGGCATCTTGAGGCCCGGCCAGTCGATGCCGACGCGCGTTTCGCCCTCGGGATCTTGCAGCCGCCGAAACAACACGACGACGAAGATCGGCGGCACGACGACGCCTTTGTAGCCCATGCGTTTCGCATAGGCCGCATCGCGGTAGATCGGATTGGTTTCACCGATCACCGAGACGAAATGGCGCACGTCCGAGGCGCTGATCTCTTCGGGCAGCTCCATCGGCTTCGTCACGCTGCCGAGACAGGCGCGCATGTCGGGCGTGATCAGGGATTCGAGATCGTCAACCACGGGGTGCTACTTTCCGGGAAGGGGCTCGCCGCCGAATTTGCTGGCGGCGCCGAACGTGCCGTCTTTGGGGTTGTAACGGATCATCACGATGTTCTTGTCGCCGAGTCCCCGCTGCGGCTCAGCCTTGAAATCGTACGGCCCGTTGACTCCGGTCCAGCCGTGCAGGCCGTTGATGTACGCCCGCAACTTCGCGGCCGATGCCTCGGGGCCCAGTTTGCGCAAGCCGTCGACGAGGATCATCGCCGGATCCCACGCCGCGATCGCGATCGTGTCAGGTTTCTGCGGAGCCAGCGCATCGGTGATCGTCGCGACCGCTGCCTTGGTGGGCGCATTCATCGACGAATCGCCCGCGTAATATGGTACCGACGCGAATAGCAGCTCGGAGGGCAGCTTCGATCCGTACTGTTTGAAGAACGACGGCGTTAGGTTACCGGGCGACGTTGCCGTCGGCAGGTCGAGGTTGAGGTCTTGCGCGCTACGGAGCATCGTGCCGGCCGGCGCTCCGGTTGCCCAGAAGACGAGCACGTCCGGCTTGGCCGCCTTGATGCGCTCGACTTGCGCCGCGGCGCTGAGGTCGCCGGGCGTGAAGTATTCGTGCGCGACGATCTGGATCGACTTGTTCTCCGGCAAACCGGCCGCGTAGAGCAGGGCCTTCTCAGCGTCCTGACCGCCGGCGTCGGAGGCGACCATGTAGGCGAGCCGATGCAGACCGCGTCCGCGGAAGTACCGTAGGGTCACGACGAACTGCGGCTCGTACGGAAACAGCGTGAGATATTCATAGCTGCCGGGCGTCGGATGACCGGCGTTCGCCAAGCAGTATAAGAGCGGGCCGTTCTGCTCGATGAGCGGCGCGATTGCCGCGCACGCATCGGGCGCCGACGGGCCGAGGATGACCGGCACATTCTTGGCGATCAGGCCCTGCGCGAGCTGCAACGATGTCTTCGCGTCCGACTGATCGTCGAGCATATTGAACTTGAGTTGGCGGCCGCCAATCCCGCCGGTCTTATTGATGTAGACAGCAAGCGCGTTGAGGGCCGCCAACTGGCCCTGACCGACGAAGGCGGTCCGGCCAGTCAGCGGGAGGATGCCGTCGATTTCGTACGGGTCGGCGGCGCCGACCGGCGTACCCAACGCAGCGAGCAACACGGCTGAAAGAACCGTAGCGACTAGTCGAATCATCGGATGCACCTTTTTTTCAAATACCCAGGAGCCTTAGCAACGAGGTTACAAGCAGGCTTGACTAAAGTCAAGCGGCGGAGTTTGCGTGCAGCAAGCACTTGAAATCATCGTCGGGGGATTGCTGCAAGGCGGCGCGTTTGCGCTCGTCGCGCTCGGTTTCGCACTGATCTATCGCGTCACCGGAATGCTGAATCTCGCCCAAGGCGCATTCGTCGTGCTCGGCACGCTGTTGCTGTACACGTTCCACCAAACGCTGTCGTGGCCACTAGCGCCGGCATTTCTGATCACGCTCATCATTTGCACGATCATCGGCGCGGTGCTCGCGCAATTCGCGTTCGAGCCGGCGTTGCGCAAGTTGCCGCCCGGCGGCGCGATCATGGTCACCGTGGGAGCGGCAACGTTCTTCCAGGGCGCTATTCTGCTGATATGGGGGAGCGCACCCTACCAGCCCGATCCGTTTTCCGGCGCGCGTCCTTACGACGTGGGTGGTATTCTGTTTCCCACGCAAGCCCCGTGGGACGCCGGCGCGACGGTGTTGATCGTCGCCGCGATGTGGTACATGATGCAGAAAACGCGCTTCGGCATGGCGCTGCGCGCGTGCGCGGAAAATCACGCCGCCGCGGCGCTCATGGGCATCGACGTGCGCCGCATGACGATCTACTCGTACGCGGCGGCGGCCGGACTCGGTGCAATCGCCGGCATGCTGATCGGGCCGATCATCTCGATCGACTTCAGTAGCGGCGGCATCTTCTCGACCTCCGGTTTCATCGCCGTCACGATCGGCGGCGCCGCGTCGTTCTTCGGCCCGATCGTCGGTGGCCTCGGTCTGGGCCTGATCGAGCAAGGCGCAGCCGGGTACATCTCCTCGCTGTTCGCCAATACGATCGCGCTCGTGCTGCTGCTGCTGATGCTCGCCGTGCGGCCGACCGGCGTCATCGCGGGACGCATCCTGCGCCGCCAAGACGTGCGCGAGGTCCCACGCAACCAGAGCAATGTTTCAACCAAGCTCAACCCCGTTCAAACGCGCACGCTGACCGTGCTCGCGCTGCTGCTGATCGCGACCGCGCCGTTGTTCTTGGGCGCACAGCTGCTCAGCTCGATCGTCATCGCCGGGATCACGTTCATCGCACTGCTCGGACTCGACGTGGTGATGGGCTATTGCGGCCTGATCAGCCTCGGCAGCGCGGCGTTCATGGCGATCGGCGGCTACGTCGCGGCGATCTGCTGCGTGTCGTTCAACCTGCCGCCGCTGGTCGGCGTGCTGGCCGGCCTCGTCGTGTCACTCGCGTGCGCCGCTGTGCTGGCGTTCGTCACCGTGAATCTGCGCGGGCTGTATCTGGCGCTCGCGACGCTCTCGT
>DASYOE010000084.1:0-21473 GCA_036008105.1 Candidatus Lustribacter sp.
GCGGCCGCTTCGCGGCGATCGTCGCGCGCGAGAACGTGATGGCGACCCAGTTCCACCCCGAGAAAAGCCAACGCACCGGCGCGCTGCTGCTCGACAACTTTCTCGCACTGGCGCTGTGACGCGCGCCTTGCTGGTGGTGCCGGCGATCGATCTGCGCGCCGGAAAATGCGTGCGCCTCGAACGCGGCGATCCGAATCGCGAGACGCGCTACGACGACGACCCGGTCGCGCGGGCGCGCGCGTTCGTGGCCGCCGGCGCGCGCGCGTTGCACGTCGTCGACCTCGACGGGGCGTTCGGCGCGGGCGAGAATGCCGCCGCGCTCGGCGCGATCTGCGCGGCGGTGGACGTGCCCGTGCAAACCGGTGGCGGCGTACGCACGCCGGCCGACGTGCAGGCGCGGCTGGACGCGGGCGCGAGCGCGGTCGTGCTCGGCACGCTCTTGATCGAGGAACCGGAGACGGCGCGCGCGATCGTCGCGACGTTCGGCGAACGCATCGTCGCCGGGATCGACGCACGCGGCGACCGCGTCGCGACGCGCGGCTGGCAGCGCGATGCGGGCCGCTCGCGCGACGACGTGGTGCGTGAGGTCGCGCGGTGGGGCGTGCGGCGCATCGTCTTCACCGAGATCGCGCGCGACGGAATGGGTTCCGGTTACGACGTCGCCGCGTTGGCCCACGTTGCCGCGCTGGCGCCGGTCGACATCACCGCCAGCGGCGGCGCGAAAACGCTCGGCGACCTGGTCGCGCTGCGCGACGGCACGCCGCCGAACGTCGATGCGGCGATCGTCGGGCGCGCGCTGTACGAAGGAACGCTCGACTTGCACGAGGCGCTGGCCGCGCTGGCGTAGGGGTTTTCCGGGCAATTCGCGGGAAAAATCACCAGCGATGCTCTCGAAAGCTGACAACGAGCTTCTCGTCCGGGTCGGACCGCAAACGCCGATGGGCGAGCTGTTCCGCAGGTTTTGGACACCGATCATGCTGGCCGCCGAACTGGGCGGCCCCGATTCGCCGCCGGTCCGCGTCCGCGTGCTGGGCGAGGATCTGGTCGCCTTCCGCGATTCGCACGGCAAGTTGGGCCTGCTCGACGCCTACTGCCGGCACCGGCGGGCGAACCTGTTTTGGGGCCGTAACGAAGACGACGGCTTGCGCTGCGTCTATCACGGGTGGAAGTTCGACGTCACCGGCGCGTGCACGGACCTGCCGAACTGCCCCGAGGGTCCGGCGCTCAAGAGCAAGGTGAAGACGACGGCGTACCCGGCGCTGGAGCGCGGCGGTTTGATCTGGGCCTTCATGGGCCCGCTCGATGTGATGCCGGAATTTCCGGCCATTGAAGCCTTCGCCGTCCCCGACGATCAGCGCTCGATCACCAAGATGGTCGCGCGCGGAAACTACGCCCAGTTCATGGAGGGCGACGTCGACTCGAGCCACGTCTCGTTTTTGCACAGCCGCCAAGACGGCAAGCCGATTCCCGGCGGCCGCGTGGATGCGACGGTGTTCAGCGACCGGATGCCGCGTTGGTTTACGGTCGATACCGACTACGGCTTGATGCTTTCGGCGCAGCGTGACGCGGGCGAAGACGCGTTCCACTGGCGCGTCAACCAGTATCTGATGCCGTACGTGGTGTTGATCGCATCGCCGCCCGGCAGCCCGGTGCTCGCGCAGGTGCGGGTGCCGATCGACGACGAGCACACGATGCACTTTCGCGTCTGGGCGAACGCCGATCACGCGATCTCGGCCGGCGAACGGGCCGTGCTCGAGGACGGGATCACCGTGCCGGAGCTCGTGCCCGGAACGTTTTCGACCAAGGAAGAGTACGCCAACGATTACCTGATCGACCGCGCCGAGCAACGCTCGGCGAGCTTCACCGGGATCACGTCGATCGTCGCGCAAGACCTCGCGGTCACTCAGGATCAAGGCGGGTACGGTACCATCGCCGACCGCAGCCGCGAGTACCTCACCAGTTCCGACAAGGCTATCATCGCGTTGCGCAAGCGGCTGTTGACGCGCGCGAAGCAGTTGCAGGCGGGCAACGAGCCGCCCGAACCGCGCAACCCAAAAGCGTACAGCGTTCGCCCGGGCGACTTCAAACTGCCGCGCACGGCGACGGTTGCGGAAGGGGCGAAAGACTTGTTGCTCGCGACCGTTCGATGAAACGCGCAGCGGCGTTGGCATCGATCGGCGGCGCGGCGTTCGTGCCGAGCCTCGTGCGCGCCGACGACATCCCGCTGCGCATGGCGACGATCAACATCGACAGCGGCGCACAGCCGTACTTCGCGCAGGACGGCGGTTTCTTCAAAACCGCCGGGTTGACGGCGAGCTTTCAGCAGTTCAACAACGGCCAAGCGATCGCCGCGGCGGTGGCCGGCGGCGCCCTCGACATCGCGGTTTCGAACATCGTGGCGCTGACGCAAGCCCACGCGCGGAACGTACCGTTCGTCATCGTCGCACCGGGCGCGCTGTACCTGGGGTCGGACCCGACGACGGTGATGATGGTGCCGAAGGGATCAACGATCGCGGGCCCGCGCGACCTGGCCGGGAAAACGGTGGCCTGCAACGGGATCAACGGCATTCCCGAATATTGCACCCGCGCATGGGTGGACAAGAGCGGCGCCGATTCGACCGGGATGAAGTTCGTCGAGATGAACTTCGCGCAGATGATGGACGCGCTCGGCAGCGCGCGCGTCGACGCGGCCTGCGTGACCGAGCCGTTCATCACCGAAGCCAAAACCACCGGTCGCGCGATCGGGCTGCCGTTCGACGCCTGCGCGCCGCACTTTCTGCTCGACGTCTACGTCTCGACGCGCGAGTGGGCGCAGGCGAACCGCGATACCGTGCGCCGCTTTCAATCCGCGATCGCGCAAACGGCGGTGTGGGCGAACCGCAATCAAGACAAGACCGCCCCCATCTTGATCAAGTACACGCAACTGCCGGAAGCGACCGTGAAGACGATGCGCCGGGCCCGGTTTGCCGAGAAATGGGATTCCGGCGAAGCCCAGCCCGTCATCGACCTCACCGCAAAATACGGCAACGTTCCGCGGTTCGCGATCGAAGAAATGCTCTACCGCGCGTGATTGCCGATCCGAGCGTCGCGATCGTCGATCTCGGGCACGTGGCGGCGCGCCCGGATGACCGGCGCCGCGCGGCTGCGGTCGCGCTGGTGCTGGTGATCGGCGGGTTGCTCATCGTTCCGTTCATGGGGCGACCCCTGGGTGATTCGCTGCCCGTCTTCGCGATCATGATCGCGCTGTCGATCTCATCGATTTCGATCACCGCCGTTTTGCTCTGGGCGCAAGCGCGCGTGACGACGTCGGTTTCGCTCACGGTGTTGGCGCTCGGCTTCGCGCTGACGGCGATCGTGATGGTTCCCTATCTGCTGTTCTACCGGGGGTTGTGGCCGCAACTCAGCCAATGGGTTTCCGCCGATCCGCAAACGCCGAATTGGTTCTGGGTGGAATGGCACACGCTGTTCATCGGTTCGGTGCTCGCGTATTACGTCTGCCGCCGGATACGCGCGGACGCCCCGGAGCCGGACGGCGCGGCGTTCCGGCGCTTGCAACGGCGGATCTCGCTCTTCGGCCTCGCGCTGCTGGCGCTGACGATGCCGCCGCTCATCTGGGTCGACGGGCTGCCGACCCTCTCGCATAACGGTTCCTTCACCGGCCTGTTCGCCGGCATCAGCTACGCACTCACCGCCGCCGCTTTGCTGGCAATCGTAGCCGCGTACCGGACCAGTAGCTTTCGCTCGATCCTCGATCTGTGGCTGGCGGTGGCGTGTCTCTCGATGTGCGCCGACCTGACCCTGCAACATTTCTCACGTCAGTTCACCGTCGGCTGGTATGGTTCGCGTTTGAGCATCTTGCTGGCCGCGAGCTCGGTGCTGTTCGTGCTGTTATTCCAAACGGCGAACATCTACGCGCAGCTCGTCGTGACCGCCGAGCGGCTGCGAAACGAATCCCTGACCGACGTGCTGACCGGTCTCGCCAACCGCCGCAGCTTCGACCAGCGCTTTGCGGCGATACTGCGCGCGTGCGCGCGCGACTCGCGCCCGCTGGCGATGCTGATGATCGACATCGATAACTTCAAAGCCTACAACGATGCGTTCGGGCATCAGCTCGGCGACGAATGTTTGCGCGCGGTCGCGCAGGTCTTGCTGGCGAACGCCGCTCGCGCGCGGGACGTGGTAGCCCGCGTCGGCGGCGAAGAGATGGCGGTCGTGATGCCCGAGGTCGATCTGCCGGGCGCGCTGGTCGTCGCCGAACGCATGCGAGCCGCCGTGGAAAACGCCGGGCTGACGCAAGGCGTCGGCGCGATGCACCCGGTCGTCACGATCAGCGTCGGCGTTACCGCAACGCACGATCCGGCGCGGACGAGCGTCGAAGATTTGGTCGACGTCGCCGACCGCGCGCTCTACCGGGCCAAAGAATCGGGCCGCAACCGCGTCGTCGACTTGGGCGAACCGGTTGCCGCGTACGCGTTGCCCAACGCCTGATGAGTTACGGCGCCGCGACGAGATAGCTGCGCGGAACGGCCGCCGGCAGGCGCGTGACCGTTTCGTAGGCGATCGTGCCGGTCGCGTTCGCCAGCTCGTCGGCACCGATCTGTGCATGGCCGTCGTTGCCGATCAGCGTTACGATGCTGCCGGCCAACGCATCCGGAGCGTCGGTGCAATCGACGAACGCCATGTTCATGCACACGCGTCCGACGATGCGGCAGCGGCGGCCGGTGATCAGCACGTGCCCGTGCTCGCCGGCGTTGCGCGGCAGACCCTCGGCGTAACCGATGGGCAGCACGCCGATGCGTGAGGGACGCTTGGTGTGATACGAGCAGCCGTAGCCCACCGGCGTGTGGGCCGGAACGTCGTGGACGAGCACCAGACGCGTGCGCCATTCCAGCGCCGGCTGCAACGCGAACCCGCGGTCGAGCATGCTGCGCTCGGTTTGGGGCGACGGCCACAGACCGTAGATGCCGATGCCGGTGCGCACCGCATCGAGGCGCGTTTCCGGCCACAGCATCGCCGCCGCGGTGGCGGCAATGTGACGCTCGACTTCCGGCGCGACGTTGCGCGTCGCGGTTGCGAACGCGTCGAGCTGCTCGCGCGTGAAGGACGAGTCCAGCTCTTCGGCCGCGGCGAGGTGCGAGAACACGCCGGCGAGCTCGAGCGAGGGATGGCGGGCGTAGCGGGCCAGCCGCGCAGGCGCTTCGGCGACGCTCATGCCGAGGCGCGCGACGCCGGTGTCGATCTTCGCGTGCACGCGAAACGGACGGCCGCCGTCGTGCGCCGCGGCGGCGACATCATCGAGGTAGGCGCCGCCGTCCCAAAGCGTGATCTCGACCGTCGCGGCGTGCGCATCGGCGAGGCGCGCCGCCGGGATCGGGCCGAGCACGTGGATCGGCGTCGCAATCCCCGCCTCGCGCAGCGCCAGCGCTTCGTCGATTTCGTAGACGGCGAGCCGCACGACGCGGTCCGCGAGCGCGCGCCCCACTTCGATCAGCCCATGACCGTAGGCGTTCGCTTTGAGGACGGGCACGACGCGCGCCGGCGCGACCAGCGCGGCGAGCGCGTCGACGTTGCGCGCGATCGCGCCCAGGTCGATGCGCAGTTCCGCGATCATGGCGCGCGGGAAAGCCGCGCCGCGGTGTACGCGAGCGGCGGACCGAAGCAGAACATGCACCCGATGAGGTCGCGATAGACCGAGTACACCGACCACGGCACGAAGCGTCCGGTAACGACGAGCACCAACTGCATGATGAGCCATACCACGAGTCCGAAGAAGATGCCCGAGATGATCGGGTGCGTGAACAGTTGCGGCTGGCGCTGCGCGGCGTGGATGTACCCGAACGCCCACGGAATCGTCGCCCCGAACAGCACCAGCACGCCGATCCACACCGCGCCCGGGCCGGCGCCGAGGCTCGGTCCGCCAAGCTCCGACGCGAGGTAGATGTAGGTCGTGCCGAGCGGCTCCCCGGCCAGCAACTGCACGAGCGCCGCGTACGCCGCCACGGTCACGCCGGAGACGACGCCGGCTCCGACTGCGGCCACGAGCACGTCGCGCATCGCGGGTGACGAACGAGTCATGCCGTTGTGATTAGTGGAACGTCGTGTGCTCGACCTTGCGCAGCGGCGCCAGAATGATGTCGGTCGTCGTCGCGCCGATCGGCATCGCGGCGGGACTCTGGAACCCGCCCGGGACGCTCGACGGATCGAGCAACAGCGTCGAAGCCGGATCGTAGGGCCCGCGGGCGAACACGAAGTGCCCGTCGGCATCGGTCGTGGCCGCCTCGCCGCTCGGCTCGAGGACCACGCGGATCCCCTCGAGCGAAAGCCCGGCCGGAACGCTGTCCGCCGCGCCGCCGAAGCGCACGGTGCCGGTGATCGAGCGCTGCGGGAAGAGCGGCAATTCAACCTTGGCCGTCGCCGGCGCCGTGCCGGCCACGACGTCGACGGTCGACGAACCATAACTCTGATCGGCGCTCTCGACGAAGACCGAATGTTTGCCGGCCGGCACCATCACGTGCATGTCGTCCGCATACGGCGTTGCCGACGGAACGCCGTCGACGAACACGCGCAAGCGGCCGAAGTGTTGCGCATCGGGCACGAACACCGTCACCGGGAACGTCGCGACGCGCGGCTTCGGCGCGTGGAAGCCGGCGAGGATCGAGAAGCGCAGCGCCGGATTTCCACTCGGTCCCTGCACGACGCCGAGTTCGAAGGCCAGCGCCTTCGCCACCGGAACGACGACGCCGACCAGCGGGCCGATCTTGCCGTTGGTGAAATCGATGCCGGCCGCAAGGTTGATGCCGGGATGGTTCGTGCGCAGCTGCGCGATGCCGGTGGCCGTACCGGAACCGCTGTTCACGTCGACTTCAGCGAGCGCTTTGTGGATCGCGACGCCGGCGTTCACGCCGAAGATCTTCTGCGCTCCCGCCGATGCGTAGAACGAGCCGTACGCGGACCGCCCGGCATAGCTCGCGGTGAGGTTCGTCCAGTACTTGGACACGTTCGCGCCGAGGTTGAGGTTGTTCCAGCGCGTCGTCACGCCGACGGTCGGACTTCCGGGCGAGTCCAACGCGTGAACGTATCCGGCGGTCACGGTCGTAACGTTACTGAGATGTTCGCCGATGACCGCACCGGTCGGCACGTCGCCGGCCAGCAGCGGCAGCGAGCCCGACGTCGCGCTCGCGATCGCGTCGATGAATGTCTTGCCCTTGGTGCGCGCGTGCAGGCCCGCGCCGACGCCGTGCAACCCGATGAGGGTTTCGTAATCGAGCGTGCCCCAGGATGCGGTGTCGGTAACGCCGTGGCGAAAGACCGGCTGCGCGGTCGCACCGTAGCCGGAAACCCAGGCCAGCGAGTCGCTCGCGTTGCCGCTGGTACGTTCGAGCGCCGAAATGTTTCCGGCGATGCTGTCGCCGGACGACAGATCGTAGGCGACTTTCCCGGTGGCGAGGTGCGCCGTGATCCCGGTCAGCGAGCCGTTCGTGATCACGCTGCCGGCCAGCGGGTTGTCGATCGAGCCGAACCCGATCGAGTGCGCCGGCGCGCCGACGGTCACCGAGCCGACCGGATTGGTCACCGCCGAGCTGCCGTACGACGATACCGAGCCGCGCACGAGACCGGCATCACCGCTGAGGTTCGTTTGATAGACGCGGTTGTTGCCGTCGAACTCGACCGACACCGCGAGCGTGCCCGCATTTCCGGCAACGACCGGCGGCGTGCTGAACGCTTCGGGTTGCGGCGTGTGCACCGGTGCGGGCGACGGCGCCGGCGGCCGCGGGATCTCGCGGATGTCGACGTCATCCTCGGGCGGCGTGACGAGGACGAAGCCCGGGCCGTCGCGCTGCACGCTGAGATGAAACAGGGTGGCGGCGTCGGAGATCGCCAGCTCGATGTGTCCGTTGCGGTCGGATGCGGGCTGATCGAAGAGTTGGACGTCGGTGCCGTCTTCGCGCACGAAACGCGAACCGACGCGCAGCGTCTGCGCGCCCGTGCCGTCGTCGAGAATAGCGCCGTCGGCGGTGCGCTTGAAGGTCCAGCCGAGTTTCTGCGCGATCGGTTCGATCGCGACCGGCGGATCGGCTTTCGCCGCTGATCCGGCGACCGACACGAAAGCGAGTTGGGCGGCGCGCGCCGGCATCGTTGCAAGCACGCAGATCGCGAACGTGGCGATCCAGGCGAGCGTGCGTTGCATGGTCAGGACGCGGTCGCGGTTACCGTGAAGATCCCCGTAAAGGTCGCAGCTCCAAAGGGCACAGTTGCCGTCGTCGTGGTGTTGAGGGTAAACTCGATCGTGAACGTGCTCGTGACGTTCGTTTTTCCTTGCGTCAACGTGCCGCACGTCGTCGCGCCGTTGAGCGGCGCGGACGCCGCTGCCACGAAGCCGTTGTTGGCGCCCGTCCGTTTGCAGGTCAACGTGAAGTCGCGCGCATCGAGCGTGCCGCCGGGGGTGCCGGTCAAGTTCACCGGCATCACGGTGACCGTTCCGCCGGCACCACCGGGCGTGGTGGTGAACGTTACTTGTGCCGTGGCCGTCGCGGGAGCGCTGGTGAGCGCGGTGTTCGACATGTTGACCGCGTCGAAGGCGAGGGTCGTCGACGTCACGGTCACGACCGCACTCGCCGCGGCGGCCGGCGCTGCGCACGCGAGCGCGCACGCTGCCCCGCAGGATACGAAGAAGGCGGCGATGCGAAATCTCACCGGACCACGACCTGCGTGGTGCCCTCGAGCAGCGTGGGACCGCCGTAGTCGAGGGTGAACGAGACGTCGTACGTACCGGGCGCGAGCCCGCTCAGCGTTTTGTTGAAGACGCGTCCTTCGCCGGCGAACAGCACCGGGATGCTGTCGGTTTCGTCGACTACGACTTGACCGTCGCGGCGTAAAACGATGCGTCCGGTCGAACGCGCGTACGCGGTGCCGTCGTTCGCGATGCGCGCCGACAGCACGGCCGAGCCGTTACCGGGCGAGCTGACGTGCAGCTGCGTGATCTTGGCATGCGAGGTCGGCGTGCCGACCGTGTCGTAGGCGACGACGGTCGCGGCCGGCCCGAAGGCGGCGTGTCCGTCCAGTGGTACCGCGCGCACGAGAAAGCCGCTGTGGTACACGGCGGTTGCTTTGGAAAAGGATGCGGGCACATCGAGCGTGAGCGTCAGCTCGCGCGTTTCGCCCGGAGCGAGTTCGGCGTTGGCCGGTTCGAGCCGCAAGTAATCGGCGATCGAGGCCTTGCCTTCGGTACCCGGTTGTTCGACCCGCACGGTGCCGTCGGCGGACACGCGCCAGTCCATACGGAGCGCGATGATGCGTTCGGGATCGGGTCCGTCGTTGCGGACGGTGACGGTTGCATTGGCTGCGTCGCCGGCGCCGGCGTGAAACTCGACGACGAGCGGCGAGACCGTGAGCGAGAGGCTCGTAGGCGCCGCCAGCGCCGGAGCGCAGGTGAGGGCGATTGCCGATCCGAGGGCAATCGCGATTCCACCGGCGATCCGAGCGCAGTTGTGCCGCATTGGAGTTAGGTCGCCGACGCGAGGACGGTCCAGCCGGTCGACACCGTGTACGTGTCGGCGTTGACCTTCGAGGCATCGATGCCGAACGTCAGGTTGACGTTGTATGTGAAGACGTTCGGGCCGGCCCAGGAGGCGCATTGCGTGCCGGTGGTCGTGGAGGCGGCCGCGCTCGCGAACGTTGCGGCGCCGTGGGTGGTGCTGGAGCCGTTGTCGGCGCAGGTCATCGAGATGGCGCTGACCGGGATGGAGTTGCCCGCCGTGCCGACGATCGTGGCGGCGACTGCGGTCGTGCTCAGGGAGGCCGTGCCGGCAGCGCTCGAGCGGATGGCGCCCGTGGCATTGACGGTGTTGGTGCAGGCAACGATGCCGGTGACCGCGTTGCCGGGGGCGCAGATGACGTTGCCGGGGGAGGTGACGGTGATCGTGGCGACCGTCGGGGCGGTGACTTGAACGTTAAAGGTGTTGGCGGCCGCGGCAGGCAGGCTGGCTCCGAGGAGGAGGCCGGCTGCGCCGAGGGTCGCGAGGAGCGGGTTGCGCATGATAGTCCTTGTTGGTGGAGGGGGAGGTCGAGGCGATCATAGGCTTCCTAAAGGTGCCCTCAGGCGACGTTTGTCGGACTTTACAGAGGGGCTCCCAAGTCTGAACGGCCCCCAAACAGTGTAAAAAACGCGCTCCCTCGCCCCTTGCACTCAACTGGTGAGTCTGCTAATCTAGTCGGTGCTGGCACTCAGGTGCCAGAACTGCCAACATTTGTTTGGAGGAGTTTTTCGTGAATCTGAAGCCACTGGGCGATCGCGTGGTCGTCGAGCACGTGGAGCAAGCCGAGAAGACCGCCGGCGGCGTTTTTCTCCCGGACACGGCCAAAGAGAAGCCGCAGGAAGGCCGCGTTCTCGCAGTCGGTACGGGCCGCGTTCTCGACAATGGCACCACCCTGCCGGTCAGCGTGAAGGTCGGCGACCGCATTCTCTACTCGAAGTACTCGGGATCCGAGATCAAACTCGAAGGCACCGAATACCTCATTATCTCGGAAAAAGACGTTCTCGCGATTGTCGATGAACGCGTTCCGGCTGGAGCTAAGAACTAGTCATGGCTGCAAAGCAACTCGTATTTGACGAGAGCGCACGTCGCGCGCTGGAGCGCGGTGCGAACATTCTCGCCGACGCGGTCAAAGTCACGCTCGGGCCGAAAGGCCGCAACGTCGTGTTGGACAAGAAGTTCGGTTCGCCGACCATCACCAACGACGGTGTGACGATCGCCAAGGAAATCGAACTCCCCGACGTCTTCGAGAACATGGGCGCGCAGCTCGTGAAGGAAGTCGCGTCGAAAACCAACGACATCGCCGGCGACGGCACGACCACCGCGACGGTGCTGGCGCAAGCCATCATCCGCGAAGGTCTGCGCAACGTCACCGCCGGTTCGAACCCGCTCTTGATCAAGCGCGGCATCGAAAAAGGCGTCGAACAAGCGGTCGCCGAGATGCAGAAGATGGTTCAGACCGTCGACACCCCCGAGAAGATCGCGCAGGTCGCATCGATCTCGGCCAACGACAAAGAAATCGGCGGACTGATCTCCGAGGCGATGAAGGCCGTCGGTAAGGACGGCGTCATCACGGTCGAGGAATCGAAGTCGATGAAGACCGACGTCGAGACCAAAGACGGCATGCTCTTCGACAAGGGCTACATCTCGCCGTACATGGTCACCGACTCGGAGCGGATGGAAGCGACGCTTACCGATCCGTACATCCTCGTCACGGAGCGCAAGATCTCGGCCATCGCCGACATCCTCCCGCTGCTCGAGAAGATCGTTCAAGTTCAGAAGCCGCTCTTGATCATCGCCGAAGACGTCGAAGGCGAAGCCCTCGCGACGCTGGTGGTCAACAAGCTGCGCGGAACGTTCACGACCGTCGCCGTCAAGGCGCCGGGCTTCGGCGACCGCCGCAAAGAGATGCTCAAGGACATCGCGACCCTCACCGGCGCGACCGTCGTGAGCGAAGAGCTCGGCCTCAAGCTCGACAAGGTCACCCCCGAGCTGCTCGGTCAAGCCAAGACCGTCAAGGTCACCAAAGAAGAGACGACGATCGTCGACGGCCGCGGTAAGGCCGACGCGATCAAAGGCCGCATCGAGATGATCAAGCGGCAGATCGAAGAGACCGATTCCGACTTCGACCGCGAGAAGCTCCAGGAACGCCTGGCCAAGCTCTCCGGCGGCGTCGCCGTCATCCAAGTCGGCGCGGCCACCGAAACGGAACTCAAAGAGAAGAAGCACCGCATCGAAGATGCCCTATCGGCGACCCGCGCGGCCGTTCAAGAAGGCATGATCCCCGGCGGCGGCAGCTCGCTCGTCCACGCGCTCAAGGCGTTCGACAAGATCAAGTCCGAGTCGCACGAAGAGCAAATCGGCGTCGACATCGTGCGCCGCGCGCTCGAAGAGCCGCTCCGCCAGATCGCCGAGAACGCCGGCTTCGAAGGCTCGGTTGAAGTCAACCGCGTCAAGGCGGCTGCGCTCGGTCAGGGCTTCGACGCCATGACCGGCAACTTGGTCGACATGATCAAGGCCGGCATCGTCGAGCCGTTCAAGGTCACGCGCTCGGCGCTGCAAAACGCCGCGTCGATCGGTGCCCTCGTGCTCACGACCGAAACCCTCATCGCTGACAAGCCCGAACCGAAGGGTGCCGCAGGCGGCCCTCCCGGCGGCGGCATGGGCGGCATGGGCGGCGGCTACGACATGATGTAATGGTGCATCGGCCGTACGGCCGGTACACCCGAACGTCGAGCGGCTCCGGGCAACCGGGGCCGCTTTTTTGTGCGCTCGGCTAACAGACGAGGCGGGCTCTTAACCGTTCTACCAGAGCGTTCGGCGAGGGTGAGCCGAAAAGCGTCCGGTAATGGACCAGGATCACGACGATATAACCATCGCCGAATATCACGCGTCCCGCGCCCGCTACATTCGCAGCGTCACCGCGGACGTGCAAGCGCGCCTGATGGCGGCGGTCGAAAATCGGCGCGCGCCGCTCGTGTCCGAACTCAACGACCTGACGATCCTCGCCCGCGACCGCAACGATATCTACCGGGCTGCGGTGGCGGCCTACCGGTCGACGCCGGGCCCGAAGTCCGCCGGCTTGCAGAAGGCAGCGCTCAAGGCCGCTGCCGATTACAAAGAACTCGAAGCGATCGTCAAAAAACGGCGCGAAGCGCTGGATGCGATCGATCGGCGCCTGCGCGTCGAGATCGAACAGTACGGCCGCGAACTGATCGGCCAACTCGAAACCCCCGGTGGGCTCGAAAGCGCGTTCAAACGCGACCCGCTTTTGGCACGCGCCCACGCCCGCATGTTAGCGGCGCAAGCCCGGCGCACGGTGGTCCTCGAATCGGCCTGAGGGCCGGCTAGAAAGGTCCCCGTTACCGGTTGCGAAGGGAGGGTCGTTGGAAGCTGCCTCCCGCGTTGACGTCTACCTGTTCTTCTCGTTCGATATCGTCGGTGCGAGCCGCCTGAAGGCGCAGAGATTCGCGCGCTTTCATTGGGTCGATCTGTTTCGCTACTTTCACAGCGAGTGCCGGCGCCAGATCACCAACCGCGGCGTCGAAAACGCGCGCGTGTGGAAGTATCTGGGCGATGAGATTCTGTTCTACCAGCGCATCGACACGGCGTACCAGGTCGAACATTCGATCCGCGCGATCGATCGTACGCTGGGCGCGTTCATGCACGATCTCGGACAGAGCGCGAAGTACGCCGCCGCGGCCGAACACATCTCGCTACGCGCGCTGGCGTGGATCGCGCCCGTGCTCTCGTTCGCCGAGAACGTCCCCGACAAGATGGCGGCGCTGGTGACCGAGCTCAAGCGGCTCGATCTGCTAACGGGCGATCACATGTTCTATGATGCCGAAACGCAGATCCTCGATTTTCTCGGACCGAACGTCGACGTCGGCTTTCAGCTCGCCGCGTCGGGGCGCCCCGACCGCATCACGATCAGCGACGACCTGGCCGAATTTCTGCGCGGCTCCGACCGTCCGATCCTCGACGCCATCATGGAAGCCGGCATCACTTAGAGCGGCTTGCGGAACATCACGAGCCGTTCGGTTTCCGCGAAACCGCAGGCTGCGTGCGCGCGCTGCGAGAGCTCGTTTTCGACCAGCGCGTCGGACCCCAATTCGGTGAAGCCGCGTTCGCGCGCCCACCCCTCAGCCGCCCGCATCAGTTCGCGCCCGACGCCGGCGCCGCGCGCGGACGGTTCGACGTACCAGCCCTCGACGTGCGGCACCGGCATCGAATCGCAACCGTCGACGAACGGGCGGATGTGAAGCTCGACAAAGCCGAACGGTCGCGCGGCCTCGTCCTCGGCCAGAAAAACGGCGTCGAGCAGCGAGTTGCCGTCGCCGGCGAAAAATGCCCGCGCTTCGGCGGCCAAGTCAGCGGCGTCAGCATCAGGCCACAAACGCCCGCGCATCGCGGCCCACGCCGTGACGTCGCCCGCGGCCGCCGCTCGGATCACGCGCGCAGGCCGATCACGTTGCGCAAATAGGTCACAGCGCCTTGGGCATGGGCACCGTCGGAGACGTAGCCGGCGTAGCCGTCGGGCCGCAGCACGAGCGTGATCGCCGAATGCCGGTCGTGCGGATGCATCACGATCGTTTGCGGCCGGTAGCCGACCGGGCGCGCGCCGCGCACGCGCATGCCGGCCCGTAGGCCGCGCCGCGCGGGCGCGCCGTTCACCGAGAGCCGGCTATGCGGGTACGCGATGCGCAACTGCGCGATGTTTTCGCGCAACCGGTCGCGCACCAGCGGAAGCTTCGTGGCCACCGGGAGCGCCGCGTTGCGCAGCGCGCGCACCATCGTGTTGGTGTTGAAGGCGAGCCGGTTGCCGTAATCGGTCGCGGTCAGCAACGCGCGGCTCACCGCCCCGCGCTCCTCGTCGTAGGTGTCGAGCACGTCGGGCCGCACGTCGTCGCGAATCACCAGCGCGAGTTTCCAGGCCAGGTTGACCGCATCCCCGATGCCGCTGTTCATTCCCTGGCCGCCGATCGGCGAGTGGATGTGCGCCGCATCGCCGAGCAAAAACGCGTTGCCGACACGCATGTGCGCGACGCGGCGCTGATGGGCGTGGTAGTTCGTCATCCAGCCGGTCGCGCGAATCTTGGCCGGGATCTTGTGCGCCGCGAGCGCGGCCGCGAAGGCGGCGGCTTGCGGCGGATCGGGCAGGGCATCCGGTGACTCGACGATGATGCGCCAGCCGGCGCGCATCGGAAAGAGCGCCACCGCGCTGCCGTCGGTTGCCAGTTGCACGCGCAAGGTGTCGAGCGGCAAATCGGTGTCCAAGAGAACGTCGGCGAGTGCGAAACGTTCGGGCAGCGCCGGGCCGGTGAACGGCAGGTCGAGGAGATGCCGCACCGTGCTGTGCGCGCCGTCGCACGCGGCGAGAAAGCGCGCGCGTACGCGTTCGGTGCCGTGGGGTCCGGCGAGATCGGCCTCCACGCCGTCGGCATGCTGCGTTAGCGCGGTCAACGTGACGTTGCGTTCGACCGCGAGGCCCACGGCATCGAGCGCCGCGCGCATGATGGCTTCGGTTTCGTTCTGCGGGATGATCGCGATGAACGGGTACGACGTCGGCAGATCGGCAAAGTCGGCCTCGACGTGCGCGTGCGCGCCGGCCCCGACGTAGACGCGAGCGACGCGCTGGGCGGCGGCGAGCAAACGGTCCGCGATGTGCGCCGCTTCGAGCAGCTCGAGCGTGCGGGCTTGCATCCCGAGCGCTTGCGAGTGCTGGGCACCGGTGGGCGCCCGGTCGACGATGCGAAACGGCACCCCGAAGCGGGCCAATTCGAGTGCGAGGGTCAGTCCGGTCGGGCCGGCGCCGCAAATGAGAACGGGCAACGGTGGGTTCACATCGCCCTCTTACCCGCCGCCGGGCGCCCGGTCCCAACTCAGGACGCTGCCCGTACCACCCCGACCAGCTCCTCGGCCGTGCGCAGGGCCGACGCTACGGCCTGGTCCATGTTGTAGTAGCGATACTCGGCGAGCCGCCCGACGAACGTCACGCCGCGCGTGCGCTGCGCCAGCAGCTCGTACTTGCGATACTGTTCGCGGCTCTCGGGCGCGGGGATCGGGTAGTACGGCTCGCCCTCGTCGGTCGCGTACTCCCGCGAGACGATCGTCTTCGGGTGGCGCTGGCCGGTGAGGTGTTTGTACTCGGTCGTGCGCAAGTACGGAACGTCTTCCGACGGCTCGTTGATGCACCCGGTGGGCTGGTACTGCTCGACGTCGTGCGTCGCGAACTCGAAGCGCAGCGAGCGGTACGGCAGCTTGCCGAAGCGATAATCGAAGTACGCGTCGATCGGTCCGGTGAAGACGACGTGGCGAAAGCGCACGCGATCCGCGATCTCGTGGAAATCGACGCCGAGGACGCGCTCGATGCGCGGATGCGCCGTCATGCGCTCGACCATCGCCGTGTAGCCGTCGACCGGCATCAACTGAAAGCGGTCGCCGAAGTAGCGGTCGTCGGCGTTCGTCCGCGTTGGAATGCGGCCGCACACGCTGGCATCGAGTTCGGCCGGATCGCGGCCCCAATGCTTGCGCGTGTAGCCGCGAAAGAAGCGCTCGTACAACTCGCGCCCGACGCGCGCGACGATCACGTCTTCCGACGTGCGAATCTCGCCGCGCGGTTCGGCGACGCCGGCGAGAAATGCGGTGACCCCCGCTTCGTCGAGGTCGAGGCCGTAGAGCGCGTTGATCGTCGTCTGGTTGATCGGGATCGGGACGCGCCGGCCGTCGACGTTCGCCAGGACCCGGTGCTCGAACGGCCGCCAGGCCGTGAACGCGCTCAGGTAGGCGACGACGTGTTCCGCGTTCGTGTGGAAGATATGCGGGCCGT
Organism: Candidatus Lustribacter sp.; assembly: GCA_036008105.1. Classification (GTDB taxonomy): domain Bacteria; phylum Vulcanimicrobiota; class Vulcanimicrobiia; order Vulcanimicrobiales; family Vulcanimicrobiaceae; genus Lustribacter. Next base: position 16,363 of record DASYOE010000084.1, read on the forward strand.
ACTGATGGTACTGCAGGCCGTCTTCGTTGACGGGGTCGTGGCAGTTCCCGGCGAGGTGGGGGCGGCGGTCGATCAGCAGCACGTTCGCGCCGAACTCCGCGGCGCATCGCTCGGCGACCGTGCTGCCCGCAAGACCCGCGCCCACGACCAATACGTCGTAGACCTGTCCTGAACGGAGACGAAGGGCGGACACGCAGGCTTGGACCGCTCGGAACCCGGCCGGGTTGCCTCACGGGGCTTATGGGAAGCTTATCCTGCACACGTTCCTGTGGACGGTGTGGATGAATCCGCAAGCAAGCAGGCCTGTCGGGGACCTCGGGAACGACTGTTGGCCAGCGGGCCAAGTGAAGGCCTTCGCCGCCGCGCGAACCCCCGGAAACGATGCAACCGCTCCTCGACCAGTACGCGCGGGTCGATTTTTTCGATGAATTCACCGACAGCCTCGGCGTGCCGCGGACCCACTATGCGGGCCTGGCCCAGACCCTGCGCACGATCGACATCGCCGAATTCCGTCACCGCGTCGATCTGGTCAACTCGGTGCTCCTCCAGCGCGGGGTGACGTTCACCGTCTACTCGGACAGCCGGGGCACGGAGCGCATTCTGCCGTTCGATCTGATCCCGCGTATCGTCCCGGGCAACGAGTGGTCGACGATCAAACGCGGTATCGCGCAGCGCGTGATGGCGCTCAACGCGTTCCTGGGCGACGTCTACGGCCCGCAGCGCATCCTGCGCGAAGGTCGCATTCCGTCCGAGATGGTGTTCTCGTCGAAATTCTACAACCGCGAGATGATCGGGTTCCGCGTGCCGCGCGACGTGTACATTCACGTTACCGGCGTCGACCTGATCCGCGGCCACGACGGCACCTACTACGTGCTCGAAGACAATCTGCGCACGCCGTCGGGCATCTCGTACGTGCTCGAGAACCGCGACGTGCTCAAGCGATCGTTTCCGCGCCTGTTCGAGAACTACGCGCCGCTTCAGGTCGACGATTATCCGCGCCGCCTGCTCGATGCGCTGCGCCACTCGGCGCCGGCTGGGATCAGCGATCCGGTCGTCGTGCTGCTCACGCCCGGCATCTACAACTCCGCCTACTTCGAACACACCGTGCTCGCGCGGCGCATGGGCGTCGAGCTGGTCGAGGGCAGCGACCTGCTCGTGCACGACAACATCGTGTACATGAAAACGACCAAAGGTCTGCAGCGCGTCGACGTCATCTACCGGCGCATCGACGACGAGTATCTGGACCCGCTGGTCTTCAAGGCGGATTCGACGCTCGGCGTGGCCGGCCTCATGAACGCGTATCGCGCCGGCAACGTCGGCATCGCGAACGCCGTCGGCACCGGGGTGGCCGACGACAAGGCGATCTACCCGTTCGTCCCCGAGATCATACGCTTCTATCTCGGCGAAGAACCGATTCTGCCGAACGTGCCGACCTTCGACTGCACCGACGACGCGCAGCGCCGCCACGTGACCTCACATCTCCTCGAACTGGTGGTGAAGAACACCAACCAATCGGGCGGCTACGGCATGCTGATGGGCCCGAGTTCGTCGGCCATCGAGCGCGCGCGTTTCAAAGAGGCGATCGAAGCGAACCCGCGCGATTTCATCGCTCAGCCGATCATCCCGCTCTCGTGTCACCCCACCGTGGTAGGCGACTCGCTCGCACCGCGCCATATCGATCTGCGGCCGTACGTGCTGATGAACGAAGAGGTCGACGTGCCGCCGACCGCGTTGACGCGCGTCGCGCTGACCGAGGGTTCGCTGGTGGTGAACTCGTCGCAAGGCGGCGGCAGCAAAGACACCTGGATCTTGGACGACTAGTGCTGTCTCGCGTAGCGGAATCGCTGTACTGGATGAGCCGGAACGTCGAGCGCGCCGAGACGCTGGCGCGCATTCTCGACGTGAACTACAACCGGACGGTCGACCGCAACGCGGCCGGGCGCGAACGCGCGGCGCGCGTCTGGAAGAGCGTGTTCGACATCGCCGGCATCGCCGCCGACGTGGAACTGCTCGACGGCGCCTCGCTCGCCTCGGCGGCCTTCGAGCGCTGCACGTTTTCAACCGAGTACCGCACCTCGATCGTGTCGTGCATCCGCATCGCGCGCTCGAACGCGCTCAGCGTGCGGGCCGAGCTTTCGACCGAAGTGTGGGAGTGCCTCAACGGGCTCTACCTCTTCGTCGAAGCGCAATCGCCGCGTTCGGTCGCGCGCGAAGGACCGTCGTCGTTTCTGCGCAGCGTGCGCGACACGGCGCAAGCCTTCGGCGGAATCGTCGACGCCACGGTCTCGCACGACGACGAGTGGAACTTCTTACAGATCGGGCGCTATCTCGAGCGCTCGGCGATGACGGCGCGCATCCTGCGCAATCACGATTTCAGCGACGAGTCGGCGCACGAGTGGCAACGGTTGCTGGAAATGTGCTGCGCGAGCGAACCGTTCGCGAAAGCGCAGCGCCTTTCGTCGGATCCGAACGAAGCGCTCTCGTTCCTTTTTCTGCATCGGAGTTTTCCGCGCTCGATTCGCTTCTGCACCCACGAGGTCGACCGGGCCCTGCACCGCATCTCCGAAACGACGATGGGCGCGTACTCGAACGAAGCCGAGCGCGTGACCGGCCGCCTGCAAGCGATGCTGGATTTCGTGCAGCTCGGCGAGATTCTCGACGAAGGCGGCGAGAAATTCGCGAGCCGCTTTGCCGAACGCGCCGACGCGATCGGCTCCGCGATCCAAGACAGCTATTTCCCGCGCGTTCCCGTGGGCGGCTGACGCGTGGAGTTTACGATCTTGCATCAGACCACGTATCGTTATCCGAACAAGATACACGAAAGCTACAGCATCGTGCGGCTGCGGCCGCGTAGCGATACGACCCAGTATTGCACGCAGTTCGAACTCACCGTCGCGCCGCGAACGCGCATCTTTTCCTACGCCGACCGGTTCGGCAACGACGTCCAGCATTTTGCCGTTCTGCCCGACCACGACGTGCTCTCGATCACCGCGCGCTCGGCGGTGATCACGGTGCGGCCGCCCAACCCCGGTCCGCCGGCGCCCGTCACGAAAGAGCAGCTGGCGAGCGATCCGAACCTGCGCTGGCTCTACGACGAGCTGCACGAAAGCCAGTACGTCGCCTTCGGTCCCGAACTCCGGGCGTTTGCGACCGCGGTCGGCGACCCCGGACGCGACGACCTGGTCGCCTGGTATCTGCACGCGGGCGCCTCGATCAACCAGCAGTTCACCTATGACGCCGAAGCCACGACCGTGGCGACGACCATCGATGAGTCGATCCGGGCCCGGGCCGGGGTCTGCCAAGACTTCGCCCACGTCCTGGTGGCGCTGTGCCGCTACAACGGCGTCCCGGCCCGATACGTCAGCGGCTACGTCTTCAAGGGCGAGGAGGGCTCGGTGATCGGGGCCGAGGCCTCCCACGCCTGGTGCGAGGCCTACCTGGGGCCCCAGGGCTGGATCGGCTACGACCCGACCAACGACAAGCTGATCGACGACCGCTTCGCCCGCATCGCCGTGGGGCGCGACTACCGCGACGTTGCCCCCGTTCGGGGGGTATATAAGGGGGCATCCCGGAGCACGATGTCGGTCAACGTGGCCATGGAGGCCCTCGCCGGCACCCAGCAACAATAGGGGTGGAACCTTCGGATTTGGCACTGTGTTTAGGCGAGTGCTAACCGAAGGAAGGAGGCTCGTACCGTGCGCCAAGACCCGTTTTTTGCTGAAGTTGACCGGGCGTTCGGGATCCGCGCCAATGGGCGCTTCGAGCCCAACGCCGATGTCTACATCGACGAGGGCCGGTCCCGGATGGTGGTTCACGTCGAGCTGGCCGGATCGGACGGCGACGAGCTGCGCGTCGCGGTGGACGAGCGCTGGCTCTACATCATGGGCACCCGCACCGACCGCGCGGAGAACCGTTCCGCGTCGATTCTTCAAAAAGAAATTCTCTATGGCGAATTCTTCAAACGCATTCGCCTGCCGCTGCCGGTCGATGATGCCGGCGCGTCCGCAACGTACCGCGACGGCATACTGACGATCGAGCTTCCGCTCGGCGCTCACGACCGCGTTCCGGTCGTCCGGACGGAGATCCGCATGACCGTTAAAAGGACCCTGGCCTGATGTCACCCCGTAAATTGGTAACCCCCGACGTGCTCGGCATTCTGCCGCTGCAAGACGCCGTACTGTTCCCCAACACCGTCATTCCGCTGGCCGTCGTCAAGCGGCCGGGCATCGCGCTGGTTGAAGAAGCGCTGCGCGAAGGCAAACAGATCGGCCTCGTCGTCCTCAAAGACAAGGACATCGAAGATCCCGGTGCGGACGATCTGCGCCGCATCGGCACGATCGGCACGATCCAGAAAATGCTGAAGGTTCCCGACGGCACGCTGCGCTGCATCGTCGCCGGCGGCCCGGTGTTCGAAATCGATCAGATCGTTTCGACCGAACCGTATCTCGCCGCGACCTATCACGAGCTGCCCGAAATCACGGAAGAGAGCGACAACCTCGTCGCCATGCAGCGCAATCTGAGCTCGCTCTTCCAGAAGCTGCTGGGCTACTTGCCGCAAGCGCCGCGCGAGATGGAGATGGAAGTCACCAACATCTCCGATCCGAACCTGCTGACATACTTCGTCGCCTCGACGATGCGCCTCGACACGGCCGATCGCCAAGCGATCCTCGAAGAACGCAACACCGAGAAGCGCCTGCGCAAGATCACGATGCTCATCACCAAGGAACTCGAGGTGGTGGAGCTCGGACACAAGATCCAATCCGACATCCAGCGCGAGATGGAGAAGAATCAGCGCGAGTTCTACCTGCGCCAGCAACTGCGGGCGATTCAGGAAGAGCTCGGCGAAACCGATCCGCAGCAAGCCGAGACCAACGAGCTGCGCAAGAAGATCGACGAAGCCGAGATGCCCGAGGACGTCAAGAAATCGGCCGATCGCGAACTCGACCGTCTGGCGAAAGTGCCGACGGCCAGCCCCGAGTACAGCGTCATCCGCACGTACTTGGATTGGCTCGTGCAACTGCCGTGGAACAAATCCACGTCGGATCAAATCGACATTGGCAAAGCGCGCGAAATTCTCGATGAAGATCACTACGATCTCGAAAAAGTCAAAG
>DASYOE010000085.1:0-15418 GCA_036008105.1 Candidatus Lustribacter sp.
GTCGCTGGCCTCGCGCAGCGCGTCCTGCAGACCGGCGCGCGACATCGGCGCGTCGGTGACGACGAATGCCAGCATCGTGGCCATCGCGGGGCTGATCATGCCCGAGCCCTTGGCGATTCCGCCGACGACGTAGCGACGCTCGCCCTCGTGCCATGCGTACGCGGCCATCTTCGGAACGTGATCGGTCGTCATGATCGCTTCGGCCGCATCGAAACAGGCTTCCGGTCCGTGCGCGAGCGTCTTCACGGCCCGTTCGAGCCCCTTGGAAAGACGATCCATCGGCAGGTAGACGCCGATCACGCCGGTCGACGCGACGACGACCTGCGTCGGCCGCAGCCCCAACAGCGTTGCCGCTTGGCGCGCGGTGGCGCGCGCGTCGCGCAGGCCGCGGTCGCCCGTGCAGGCGTTCGCGCAGCCGGAGTTCACGACGATGGCGCCCATCTGCTCGCCGTCGAATTCGAGGTGCGCGGTCGATGCCACGAGCGGCGCCGCTTTGATCTCGTTGGTCGTGACGACCTCGGCGCAGACGTGCGGGCCCTCGAGCGCGATCAGCGCGAGGTCGGACTTGCGCTTCTTGATCCCCGCGGCGACGCCGGACAGGCGCACGCCGGGAACCGCGCCGAGGCCGCCCCGGACCTCGATGAGCCGGATCGATTCAGCCGACAGCGGTGCGAGCATCGAGTCCCCGTTCCTCCGGAAGTCCTAGCATGATGTTCATATTCTGCACGGCTTGCCCCGCCGCGCCCTTGCCGAGGTTGTCCAGCGCCGACAAGATGTGAATCACCCCGTCGCGCTGCGCGACCTTGAGCTGTGCGTTGTTCGTCTTCTCGACCGCGGGCAAATGCGGCACGCGCTTGTCGGTGAAGACTTGTACGAACGGATTGCCGGCGTAGAACCGTTCGTACAGCGATTCAACCTCGGCCCGGCCGATCGGTGCGCGTGGAACGAGGTAGATGTCCGCGAGGATCCCGCGCCGCAACGGCACGACGTGCGGCGAGAAGACGATCGGCGCCGCGATTCCGGCGGCACGCGCTTCCTGCACGATCTCCGGGTGGTGACGATGCTCCCCGAGCCCGTACGCCAGCACATCCTCGGCGACTTCGCCGAAGAGCGTTTGCACCTTGGGATTGCGGCCGGCGCCGGTAACGCCGCTTTTCGCATCGATGATCACGGTCGCGATCCGCTCGCCGAGCGATCCGAGCGGAATCAATGCCAATAGCGAGGCGGTCACGTAACAGCCGGGATTGGCGATGAACGAACTGTGGGCAATCTGGTCGCGATACCGCTCGGGCAAACCATACACGGCGCCCTCCGCGTGCGCGGCGAGCCGGTACGCATCGGACAGATCGATCACGCGCGCGCCGGCGGCGAGCAACGCCGGAGCGTGCTCGTGCGCGACCTCGTGATTGCCGGCCAAGAAAACGACATCGCCCGGCCGCACGCGTTCGCGCACGCTGCCGGTCGGCGAACAGACGATCTCGATCGCCGGCAGCGACGGGAACAAATCGCACATGCGAGCGCCGGCCGCGCTGCTGCTCTCCACGGTCGCGATCGTGACGTCCGGGTGGATGGCCAACAGGCGAATCAACTCGGCAGCCGCGTAGCCGCTGGCGCCGACCACGTGAACGGTCGTCATGCCAGCTCCTTCGCGATTGCTTCGAGCTCGCGCTGCGTCGCCGCAATCGAGGCACTTACCATTTCCGGGTTCGGCGAACCGCTCGTGCGTTTGGCACGCAGCGAAGCGGCGCCGTCGAGCGGGGCGTTCCCGACGCCGAGCGCCTCGAGATCGCCGTCGTCGAGGGCCCGGCCGGCCCGTTCGGCGAGCAACACGCGTTCGCCGACGGCCGCGTGCGCTTCGCGCGCCGTCGCACCCTGCGCGATCATCGCGTCGGCCAAGTCGGTCGCGACGGTATAGCCTTCGGCGGCGCGCGCTTCCATCGTCGCGGCGTTGAATTCGAGCTGGGCGAATGCGCGCGCGAACGCGTCGAGCGCCGCCAAGGCGTGTTCGGTGCCGCGCACGATCTGGGCTTTCGTTTCCTGCAAGTCGCGATGATACGACAAGCCGATGCCGCTCGTGCTGGCCAGCGCGCCGCTGTAAGTGCCGAGCGTCCGCGCGGCCGCGGCCCGCACGAGTTCGAACGGATCGGGGTTTTTCTTTTGCGGCATGAGGCTCGAGCCGGTGGCCGCCGCATCGCCGAGGCGCGCGTAGCCGAACGCCGGCGTCGTCCACAGCACGAACTCTTCGCTCGGCCGTGACGCGGTGACGACGGCGCGAGCGGCCGCATGCAGCAGGTCGAGCGCGACGTCGCGGTCGCCGACGGTGTCGAGCGCGTTGCGCGACGGCTCGCTGAAGCCGAGCTCCCGCGCCGCGGCGAGCCGGTCGAGCGGGAGCGACGACCCCGCCAACGCCGACGAACCGAGCGGGCAGAACCGCGCGGCGTCGCGCGCGACGCGGGTAAAGCGCGCGGCGGCGCGCACGAAGCCTTGCGCGGCGGCGTCGAGCCAAAATGCCAGCGACACGGGCTGCGCGGGCTGCCAGTGCGTCGTGGCCGCCAGCAGCGTCCCGTCCTCGAGCGCGCCCAGCGCGCGTTCTTCGAAAGCGTGCGCGATGGCGAGCGCCAGCCGCGCGCCGCGCGTCGCCCGGTCGCGCGCATACAAGAGCAGCGTCGTCGCGACTTGATCGTTGCGGCTACGGCCGGCGTGCAGCGACGCACCGGCGTCGGGCGCGAGTTCGCGCACGCGGGCATCAATCGCCCCGTGAATATCTTCGAAGGCGCCGGCGCGTGCGAACGCGACGAACGTGCCGTCGGCGACCTCCTCGGCGACAACGTCGAGTGCGGCGTGCAGTTCGCCTGCGGCTACGCCGGTGAGCAGACCGCCCTCGGTCAGGGCCGTGACGTGCGCGCGCGAGCAGCGCACGTCGAACGGCGCCAGCACGAGATCATCTTCGAGCGAGGAGCCGAACGCAAGCAATGCGGCATCGGGAGCGACGGCAAACCGTCCTCCCCATTGCAGCCCGGCTTGCTCTTCGGTGCTCGCCACGTCGTGCTAACTCGTAACGAGCGTCGACCGCTGCGCGGCTTCGGCAGCCTTGTCGGCACCGGCAGCGATCGGCAGCCCCCAGATCTCGATGAATCCGGTGGCGGCGTCGTGCTTGAACCGATCGGCATTGCCGTAAGTCGCGAGCGATTCGTCGTAGAGCGCATAAGGCGACCGCGAACCGGTAACGACCGCGCGGCCGCGCACGAGTTTGACCCGCACGTCGCCGGTCATCCGTTCCGCGATCTTGGCGTTGAACGCGTCGAGGGCAAGGCGCAGCGGCGACGACCACTGTCCGTCGTAGATCAATTCGCCGTACCGCTGGTCGAGCTGCGCCTTCAAGCGCAGTTCTTCTTTGGTCAGCACGAGCCGTTCGAGCGCGATGTGCGCTTCGATCAGCGTCACCGACCCGGGGCATTCGTAGACCTCGCGCGATTTGAGCCCGACGACCCGGTCTTCGATCATGTCGATCCGCCCGACGCCGTTCGCGCCGGCGACTTTGTTCAGATCGAAGAGAAAGGCGGCGCCGTGCGCGCCGTTCAGCGAGGGCACGCCGCGTTCGAACGCGATTACGACCTCGGTGCCGGCCGCCGGTGCGTCGGCCGGATTGACGGTCCACGCGTAGGCGTCTTCGGGCGGCGCGTTCCAGGGATCTTCGAGCACGCCGGCCTCGATCGAGCGGCCCCACAGGTTGGCGTCGACCGAGTACGGCTTGGCCACGGTCTGCGAGAGCGGCACGTTGTGTTTTTGCGCGTAGGCGATCGCGTCGGGCCGCGACATCGGCTTCTCGCGCAGCGGCGCCAGCGCCGCGAGATGCGGGGCGCGGGCGCGCACGCCGACCTCGATACGCACCTGATCGTTGCCCTTGCCCGTGCAGCCGTGCGCGACCGCGTTGTAACCGTACTGTTCCGCGACTTCGACCAGGCAATCGGCGATCAACGGCCGCGAGAGCGCCGCCGACAGCGGATACGTTCCCTGGTACCGCGCGTTGGCGGCCAGCGCCTTAAAGGCGTACTCCTGGATGAAGCGCTCGCGCGCGTCGACCAGCACGGCGTCTTTCGCGCCGAGGTCGATCGCTTTCTTGCGGACGGCGTCGAGGGCGGATTGCGAGCCGTCGCCGGCGACCATGTCGCTTTCGCCGAGGTTCAGCGTCATCGCGACGACGTCGTGACCGGCTTCGATGTATTGCTTGAGCAAAACCGACGTATCGAGTCCGCCGGAATATGCGAGAACGATCTGCACGTTAACTTTCCTTGCGAGTTTCTTGGGACGAGTTTCTTATGAGTTGGTGCGCATGTCTTCGAAGCGCTGCATGACCATCGACAGTTTTGCGGGGTCCTCGACGATCACGAGAACCGTGTCGTCGCCGCCGAGCGTCCCCAGCACTTCGGGCCATTCCGCCGAATCGATTGCCGAGGCAACCATCATCGCGCTGCCGGGCGGCGTTCGCAAAACGATCTGATTGACGCTCCCGCGAACGCTGCCGACCAATTCGGCGATGATGCGGTGGAGGCGCGACGAGAACATCGGACCGACGTTGGGTTCGATATACTTGAATTGTCCGCCCGCCCCGCCCTTGAGCGGAACCTTCATCAGGCCGAGTTCCTTGATGTCGCGCGAGATCGTGGCCTGGGTTACCTCGTAACCCTGCTGCTCGAGGAGCGCGGCCAGTTCTTCTTGCGAGCGGACCGGGCGCGCGGCGATCAGCGCCAAAATAGCGCGCTGGCGCTTGGTCTTCGGTTGGAGCAGGTTGGCATCGGCAACGTTCACAGGTCTTCTCCAAAGCCGCGCAGATCGGTCATCAGAGCGAGCAGCAACGCCTTCTGCGCGTGCATGCGATTCTCGGCTTGGTCGAAGACGACGCTATGCGGTCCGTCGATGACGCCGGCGGTGACCTCTTCGCCACGATGCGCGGGCAAGCAGTGCATGAACAGCGCGTGCGGCGCGGCGGCGGCCATCAGCTCTTCGTTGACCTGATAGGGCCGCAGTGCGGCGGCGTTGCGTTCGCTGTAGGCTTCGTCGCCCATCGAGGTCCAGACGTCGGTGTACACGACGTCCACATCGCGGACCGCGCGCAACGGGCTCGTGAACGCCCGCGCGGTGACATTGTACGCTTTGCCCAATTCGATGACGCGCGCGAGAAATGCGTCGGGCGGCCGGTGGGTGATCGGCGATGCGAACGTGACCGACATCCCGCTCATCGCGGCGGCCTCGGCCAGTGAATACGCCATGTTGTTGCGGCCGTCGCCGACATAGGCCAGACGTAGTCCGTGCAGCGTGCCGAACCGCTCCTTGATCGTGAGCATGTCCGCCAGTGCCTGGCACGGGTGGGCGGCCTGCGAGAGGCCGTTGATGACCGGCACCGTCGAGGCGGCGGCGAACCGCTGAAGCGGCTCGTGCTCGTGGGTCCGCACGACGATCGCGTCGGCGTAGCGCGAGAGCACGCGGGCGACGTCTTCGGGCGTCTCGCGCTTGCCCATCATGAATTCTTGCCCGTGGGCGACCACGGCGTGTCCACCGAGCTGGGTCATGCCGATCTCGAAGCTCACCCGCGTCCGCAGGCTCGGCTTCTCGAACAGCATCGCCAGGCTTTTGCCCTGGAGGAAGCGCTGCTGCTCGCGGCCGGCGGCCTTGAGGGTATGGGCGGTCCCGAGCAGGCTCGCCAGCTCGTCGGGGGAGAGGTCCAGCATGGTCAGCACGTTCCGCCCGCGTAGGCGGCCGGCTGGGGGCATGGTTAGCACTGCATAATTATACATTGTCTGCATAAAAGGTCAACCCCCGTGCCTGGCTGGGCGGTGTGGCGGGCGTTGTTGCGCGGACCGAGCGTGCCCCGTGCAACAATGTCCGACGCACCGCCCAGCCCGCCACCATCGCGATCAAACAATTCGAAACAATCGATGTAAGCGTTCGTAGCTAAGACATGAACGTTACAGCTCCCGGTTCAACCAACATCAACATCCGGCTCGTGCATCGTCCCGGCGGTGCGGCTACGAACGGCGGCGCCTTTGTCGGGTGGGGTCCGAAACTCGGCAGCATCTGAATCTCGCGACGGCGAACGCCGTCGCGCATGGAAACTCTTGTTCCGCTGATCAGTGGTGCTCGCACCGGACCGATCGGCATCGCCCACCTTCCGCGCTTCTGGCTCAAAATGCGAGCCCATTCGGTCGGCCTCTTGACCGAGGGTTACCGCCACGGAAATGGCGGTAGCGACGAAAACCTCATCACTACCTTCGGCATCGACCCCGATGCATTCGCGAACTTTATCGCCGAAAAGGCGCCGGATTATCTCAGCTGCGAAGCTTGGGTCCGGGCTAATGCCGCGGATGCGTCGCCTGAAAAAATTCGCTCGTTCACGCACCAGATCGTTTCGTTTCCGATGCCGGATCCGCGCTTGAGCGAATGGAGCACGCGCTTCGGTCTCACCGACGGGACGTACGTGCTTGCGGTCGAGCTCAATGCGCTCGACGATTGGGATCTCGTGCACTTGCAGTTGCGCGCGCCCGATGCGCCGTCGACGAAACTTGTGCCCGCGATTAGCAGTGGAACGGCGGGCCCGTTGGGCGTCTTGCACTTGCCGCGCTTGTGGCTTAAGCATCGGTTGAATGCGGTGGGGCGGTTGCCTGATGGGTATCGTCACGGCGTTGGCGGCTTCGACGAATTGCTTACCGGCAAACTCGGTGTCGACCACGTTGCTTTTGCGGCGTACGTTGAAGCCGATGCGCCGAGTTATCTCGAGGCTGAGGCGTGGATTCGCAAGCATGCGACGATGCTGACGCCGCCGGCGATTGGTGATCTCAACGAACAAATTCGCGCGACCAAGATGCCGGCGGAGATGGCTGCTAAGCGGCGGGGCGAGTTGGGGGCGGGTGCGGATGGGTTGGAATTGGGGATTCCGCTTAACGATCTCGATGATTGGCGGTTGCTGCACGAGCAGTTGAAGGCCGTCGCGCGCGTTTAGCGTGCGGCGCGTTGCGGCGTTCTTTCGGCTTGCACGGCCCGCGTTTTTGGTGGGCGGGTTTGCGGGCTTCGGGTTGGGGGCCGCGGTTGCGCGCTTCGATGGATATGCGCTTGATTGGCGCGCGTATTTGTTGGGGCAGTTGGTCGTTACAGCGTTTCACCTGATGGTGCATTTCGCGAACGATTACTTTGATCAGGCGACGGATGCGCTCGGGACGCCTGCGCGCTGGTCGGGCGGCAGCGGCGTGTTGGCGCGCGGCGAGCTTGCGCCTCGGGTTGCGCTGGTGGCTGCGCAGGTGTGCGCGGCGATCGGCGTCGCCGCCACGCTGGTCGAGGTTGTGGTGGGGAACTGGTGGCTTGTTGTTGTTGGCGTCGCTATCGGGGTGCTCGCTTGGGTGTATAGTGCGCCGCCGGTGCGGTTGCTGGCGCGCGGGTTGGGCGAGTTGGATGCGATCGCGGTCGTCGCACTGCTTGTGCCGTTGGCGGGATATGTCACGTTTGCGCGCGGGGCCGGCGCGCACGTGCTGGTAGCGGTGTTACCGGGCATCTGTGCGATGTTTGCGATGATGCTGGCGGTGGAGATTCCTGATGTTGGGGCCGATACGGCGACCGGGAAACGGAATCTCGTGGTGCGCTGGGGCGTGGCGAGTGCGGCGGTGGCGGCGCGCACGTTTGCTTCGAGTGCGGTGTTGCTGCTGTTGTGGATCGGCAGCGTTTCGTTTGCTTCGCCGCCGGCGGCGTTCTTGGGGATCCTTCCAGCGGCGATCGTCGCGGCGGCATTTGCCGCGCCGCAGTTCGTCGCGCATTTGCCGTTTGCGACGTTTCCGTTTTTGGGTGTCGCGCTCTACGGGTTGACCACGTGCGCGGGGATCGTCCTCGTGGTCGGCGCTACGAGTTGATCAGTCCAGGAGAGCGCGGACGTCGTCCCAGGCGAGCCAGGCGGGGATCGTTACGAAGCCGTAGGGGTTGACGAGGCCGACGTCGCCGCTGCATACCAGCCGCCCGCGGAAGGTGATGCGGCCGCCGATTTCTACGGCTTGGATTGTTGGACGGCCGGTTTGGATGCCGAACGTCGTGGCGAGGACCATCAGGCCGGAATCGTCGACTTCCGGGATGTCGCGTGCTAGGCCGTCGATGATGTCGACCGCTGCTCCGCCGCCGGCGATCGTGACCGCGGCGTTGCCGCCGAGGACGCTGCCGGTTGTGCCGCGCGCGTCGGTGACGACGATTGCGCCGGGCGGCACGGCTTCGGCGATGCGATCGTGGGCGAGGCGTTGTTCGTTCGTCACGATGCGCTTGGGGGCGTAGCGCACGGTGACGACCGTGCCGACGTGATGGATATCGGTGCGGTTGGAGCAGAAGTCGCCTAAGTCAACGCTCGTTTCGATGCCGAGCTTTGCGCGCAGGCGGTCGGAGAGTTCTTCGACGATGTCGGGCTGCTTGCGGAAGCGCTCGAGCAGATCGGCGGGAATGTCGCGTGCCGGTACCGGCATCACGACGAGGTCCCAGGGCTCCGTCACCGGGGGCTTAGCTCTTGCGGCTGGCGTTCAAGATGACCGGCGTGGTGTGCAGCACCTTGCCGATCGGACATGATTCTTTCGCTTGAATCGCGAGATGCTGAAACTCGTCGTCAAGGACACCCGAGACCACGGCGATCGTCGTCAGCTCGATCTGCGGAATGGCAAACCCGCCGTCCTGACGGTGAAGGTGGACTTTCGCGGTCGTGTCGATCGACGTCGGCGAATGTCCGGCCCGCGTCAACGTGGCATCGAGCGCCATGGTGAAGCATGCTGCTAGGGATGCGGCGAGCAACTCTTCGGGATTGGTACCCGGCTCGGCGGCAAAGCGGGTGCCGAACGAATAGTTGGCCGCCACTTGGCCGCTGCCGGTCGTGATCTCGCCGTGACCTTTGGCAACGTCGCCTTCCCAATGAACGGCGGCGCTGCGAGCGATGTCTTCGGGTACGTGCATGCCGCCCAAAAGGCGCGCATCGCAGGGCGGGTTGCGCCGCCACGGTTCCGGCGGCGATCCCGGCGAAAGGCCCGCTGATGCAGGACGATCCGCTCTCGATCGATCGCGAGCTCGAGCGCGCCCGCCGGCTGGCCGACGCCGGCCTGGTCGACGAGGCGCGCCACGCGTATCTGCGACTCGTGGCGCGGACGCCCAACGATCTGCGCGCGCTCAACGACTTCGGGACGTTCCTGATGCAGCGCGGCTTGCGCGCCGCCGCGCGCACGCTCTACGAGCGCGCGCTCGCAATCGACCCGCGCTCGGCGCTGGTGCAGGCGAATCTCGGCAACGTCCTCTTCGCCGAGAACGACTACGCGGCAGCACAGAGCTACTACGAAGCCGCGCTGGCGATCGACCCGCACCACGCCGCCGCCCATCAGGGGCTCAGTTACGCGCTGCTGCGGCTCGGTCGCGACGACGAAGCGCTCGTACACCGCTGGCTCGGGTTCGCGAATCGCGCGCTGACGACGGCACCGTATCGCGGAACGGGGCCGCCGCGCGACGTGCTGCTGTGCGTCTGCGCCGGCGGTGGCACGTTGTACACCGATGCGTTTCTCGACGACCGGATCTTTCGCACGACGACGCTGGTCGCCGACATGGATGACGGTGCGCCGCTGCCGGTGGTCGACGTGATCTTCAACGCGATCAGCGACGCCGACCGCGCGAGCGCCGCGTTGCGTTCGCTCGAGCAGCGGCTCGCCGGTTCGGCGTCTCCGGTGATCAACGCGCCGGCTCGCGTGCTCGCGACCGCGCGCGCCGCGAACGCGAGCCGGCTCGCTGCCGTTCCCGGCGTCGTTGGGCCGCGCATGGCAACCGTATCGCGGAGCGAGCTGCTCGAAGCGGGCGCCGCCGTCGTCGCCGCGCACGGATTCACGTTTCCGCTGCTCGTGCGTGCGCCCGGTTTCCATACCGGTGAACATTTTGCGCGCGTCGAGGCGGCGGGCGACCTCGCGAGCGCGGTGGCCGCATTTCCCGGAGAGGACGTGCTGCTCGTCGAGTACATCGATCTGCGCGACGCCGGCGGCCGCGTGCGCAAGTATCGCGTGATGGCGATTGACGGCGCCCTCTATCCGTTCCACGCCGCGGTGTCGCGCGACTGGAAGGTCCACTACTTCACCGCCGACATGGCGACGGAGCCGGCGAATCGCGCCGAAGACGAGCGCTTTCTCGCCGATCCGCAGGCAGCGCTCGGAGCCGAGGCTTGGACTGCCCTCGAACGCATTCGCGATGCGGTCGGACTCGAGTACGCCGGGATCGATTTCGGCATCGACCGGTCCGGGCGGGTGGTGGTGTTCGAGGCGAACGCGACCATGATCGTCCTGCCGCCCGGCCCCGACGCGATGTGGAACTACCGGCGCGCTCCGGTCGAGCGCGTCATCACGGCCGTGCGGGCGATGTTGCTGGGTCGCCGGTAATTTCGCGTCTCACCGCGTATCAGGGGGCATGCAAGCTCAGGTGGGAATTGTCGGAGCCGGCCCGGCGGGGCTCGTGCTCTCGCATCTGTTGCACCTGGCGGGTATCGAGTCGGTCATCGTCGAGGCGCGTTCGCGCGCGTATTGCGAGGGCCGCATTCGCGCCGGCGTCCTCGAGCACGGCAGCGTCGATCTGCTCAACGCAACCGGTCTCGGCGAACGCATGATGCGCGAGGGACTCGTCCATCGCGGCATCTACCTGCGGTTCGGCGGACGCAGCCATCACCTCGACTTCAGCGACCTCACCGGCAAAACGATCATGGTGTACGGCCAGCACGAAGTCGTCAAGGACGTGATCGCGGCGCGCCTCGCGGCCGGTGGAACGATCCTCTTCGACTCCAGTGACGTCTCGATCGAGCGCTTCGATACGGCGCAGCCGTCGATCCGGTTTCGCGATGCTGACGGCAACGCGCAGCGGTTGACGTGCGACTTCATCGCCGGCTGTGACGGGTTCCACGGCGTCTGCCGTCCGAGCGTACCCGAGGGCGTGCTGTCGTTCTACGACCGCGAGTATCCGTTTGCGTGGCTGGGCATCTTGGCCGACGCGCCGCCGGTGTGCGAAGAGTTGATCTATTCGAACCACGAGCGCGGTTTCGCGCTGTTCAGCCAGCGTTCGCCGTGGGTGCAGCGCTACTACCTGCAGGTCGCCCCGGACGAGGACATCAACGAATGGCCCGACGGTCGCATTTGGCACGAGTTGCAGGCCCGGTTGCAAGGTGAGGATCCGCCGCAACTCGTCGAGGGCGCGATCACGCAGAAGGGCGTGACCGCGATGCGAAGCTTCGTGACCGAGCCGATGCAGTACGGCCGGCTGTTCCTGGCCGGCGACGCCGCGCACATCGTACCGCCCACCGGTGCCAAGGGCATGAACCTCGCGCTAGCGGATGTCGCGGCCCTCGCAGCCGGCATCGAGCGCTACTACCGCGACCATTCGATGGCGACGCTCGACGGATACTCCGCGCACGTTCTCAACCGCGTGTGGCGAGCCGAGCGCTTCTCATGGTGGATGACGTCGATGCTGCACCGGTTCGACGATCAGACCGCGTTCGATCACAAGCTGCAAGTCGCCGAACTCGACTACATCACGAGTTCGCGCTTCGGCGGGCAGAGTTTGGCTGAGAACTACGTCGGCTTTGCGCTGACCTGAGGGCGGTTCACGATCGCGGTCGCGGCGAGACCCGCCAGCACGACCGCGCACGAGATGCCGAACGTCGTCGCGTAGGCGCTCACGTCCCCTTCCAGCACCATCGCGACCAGCGCGGGCCCGGCTGCCGCCCCGGCGATGCGCAGCAAGTTGAAGAAGCCGATGCCGGCGCCGAAACGGCCGGCCGTGGTTTGCGTGGCACCGGTCGCACCGGCGGTGTACTGCGCCGCAACCGCGGCGCCGATGAGAATCATCGCCGGCAGCAGCGCGATCACGCCGAGATGGGCGTTGACCACGAATGTCAGCGCGGCGGTCGCCACGGCGAGCGCGATCAGCCCGAGCTGGATCGATACGCGGCTCCCGAAGCGCCGCACGAGCACGCTCGAGAACGGCGCGGTCAGCGCCATCGCCAAGGGCATCGTCAACGTGATGAACCCGGCGGCGGCGACCGGCAGCGACAGCGATTGCCGCAAATAAAGCGGGATCGCGACGAGCGCCACGCTCAACGCGACCGTCGCACCAAAGACGCCGATGCAGGCCATCAGGTACGACGGCTCGCGAAACGCCTGCGGTGAAACGAACGGCTGATCCGTCCGCCGGATCGCCCAAACGAAGCCCGCTGCGCTCGCGCACCCCGCGAGCGCGATGAGCAACGGCAGCGGCGAATGCGGCCCGAGTTGCGGCACCAACGTGAACGCGGTGAGGAGGAACAGGGCGGCGACCGTTAGCGTTCCGGCGCCGCGCCATTCCAGCGGTTGGCGGCTTGGAACGTCGGCCGGCAAATAGCGCCACGCCGCGTAGCATGCCCACACCGCGATGATCGCGGCCGGTAGGAACGTCGACCGCCAGCCGTACACGGCGGTGAGAATACCGCCCAACGGCGGCCCGAGTGCTTGTCCCAGGCTATTGGCCATCGCCCACGCGCTGAGCGCGAACGGCCGCTCGGCGGGACCGTAGAGTTCGGCCAACAGCGACATCACGAGCGGAACGATCGCGGCGGCGGAAACGCCTTGAAAGATGCGCACCGCGATCAGCACGGGAAGATTCGGCGCCAACGCGCCCGCGATTCCCGCGACGCCGTACATCGCGATCACGATGCAGTACACTTTGCGCCGGCCGAAGCGGCTGCCGGTCCAATCGCCGAGCGGCAGCAGCGTTGCAAACGTGATCGCTTGCGCGGTGATCACCAGCGACGCCGCCGCGATCGTCACGTGCAAATCGCGCGCGATGTCGGCGATCGGTACGTAGAGGATCGTACTGCTGAGCACCGACAGGAAGGTCCCGGAGACGATCGCGACGGTGGCGATCGTGCGCCCGGACGTACTCCGGGCTCCCACTGTGGACGCCATTCAAATATTTCTTGACGAGGCGGCCAGGACGTCCCTTCCGATTGAATGACCTCAGCAAAAGCGGTACACTGGTTCGGATGAAGGTGTTTGTCTTCGATCTCTTGCCCTACGATGAAAACCTCGCGCACCTGCAGGTGGGCAAAGAACTCCCGTACCCGCTTTCCAAGCAGTACTTCAAGCCCGACGTGGCCGTTCGCACGTATGCCGAACACCTCGACGCGTGGCAACTGCTCGACGAGCTCGGCTACGACGGCGTCGGGTTCAACGAACACCATTCATCGCCGTACGGCCTGATGAATTCACCGAACCTGATGGCCGCGTCGGCGGCCCAACGCACGAAGAACATCAAGCTGCTGATCTACGGCAACCTGTTGCCGCTGCACGAGCCGCTGCGGCTGGCCGAAGAGCTGGCGATGCTCGATTGCCTCTCGAACGGGCGGCTGATCTCGGGTTTCGCGCGCGGCATTCCGCGCGAGTATAACGTGCACAACGTCAAGCACGCCGAATCGCGCGCGCGTTTCGAAGAAGCGTACGAGATCATCATGAAGGCCTGGACCGAGGACGTGTTTTCCTACGAGGGCAAGTTCTGGTCGTATCACGACGTCGCGATCTGGCCGCGTCCGGTGCAACAGCCGGCGCCGCCGGTGTGGACGCCGATCACGAGCAGCAAAGAGTCGATCGAGTGGGCGGGCGCGCACAACATCCCGATCACTCCGGGTCTCGGTTCGCGCGGCATGCGCGAAGACATCATCCGGTACTACGCGCAGTGTCTAGCGAACAACGGTCATCAGATCACGCCCGGCCATTTGACGATCAGCATGGAAGCGTACGTCGCCGACAGCAAGGAACAGGCCGTGCGCGAATACGGTCCGCACCACTTATATTTCAACCGCGTGCTGTTCAGTCACGGGAACACGACCGAGCTCGCGCTCAACACGAAGACCGGCTACCTCAGCGATCAGTCGGCCAGCTTCATGCGGCCTGAGAACCTCGCGGCGGCAGCCCGTTCGCGCTCCGACTATCGCGACATGACGATGGCCGACGTCGAGCGCAAGGCCGAGACGTTGCCGTGGGGAACGGCGGCGGAAGTCCGCGACCGGATCATCGAGGAAGCGCGACATGCCGGCGCCGGCACCGTGCAAGTGAGCTTCAACCGCGGCGTGATGCCGCACGAGATGTTCGTCGCCCAGATCCGGCGTTTCGCGGAAGACGTGCTGCCGGCGCTGCAAGCGTGCGACATCGATGCCGTGCCGTTGGCTGCGGGCGCGGTCGCGTAAGGGGCGCCCATCACAAATATCTTCGCGCCGGAATTTCGCCAGCGCCTGATCGCGCTGACCGTCGCCTGTGCCATGTTCATGGAGATGCTCGACGGGAGCGTGATCGCGACGGCCTTGCCGCAGATGGCCCGTTCGTTCCATGAGAACCCGATCAACCTCAGCATCGGAATGTCGGCCTATCTGTTGACGTTGGCCGTCTTCATCCCGTCGAGCGGCTGGATGGCCGACCGCTTCGGCTCCAAAACGATCTTCCTCAGTGCGATCGCGATCTTCACGTTCGCGTCGGTGTTGTGCGGCCTCTCCGAGAACCTCGTCGAGTTCACCGCGGCGCGCATCCTGCAGGGCGCCGGCGGCGCGCTGATGGTTCCGGTCGGCCGGCTCGTGGTGCTGCGCGGCAGCGATAAGAAAGATCTCGTCAACATGATGCAGTTCATCTCGACGCCGGGCTTGATCGCGCCGGTGCTCGGACCGTCGGTCGGCGGCTTCATCACGACGTTTTCGTCGTGGCGCTGGATCTTTTACCTGAACGTCCCGATCGGCTTGTTGGGCTTGGCGCTGGTGGCGGCGTTCATGGTGAACCACAAGGCCGAGCAGCACCGCTCGTTCGACACGCTCGGCTTTATCCTCAGCGGTGCGGGGTTGGCGTCGGTGCTGTTCGGGCTCAATCAGCTCGGCCGGCCGACCCTCGATGCGAAGGTCACCACGCTCTTGATCGGCGGCGGCATCGTGCTGTGCGCGCTCGCGTTCGTGCACCTGAAGCGCGCGCCGCATCCGCTGGTCGACCTCTCGCTGTTCAGCATCCCAACGTTTGCCCTCACCTCGCTCTTTGCCGGTACCGCGTTCCGGATCGTGATCGGCACGACGCCGTTCTTGTGGCCGCTCCTCTTTCAGGTGGGCTTTGGCATGACCGCGTTCGCGTCGGGCGCGCTCGTCACGTGTTGCGCGGCCGGCGACTTCTGCATGAAGTTCTTTTCCAAACGGCTACTGCAACGGTTCGGGTTCCGGCAAACGCTGGTCGTCAACGGCGCGATCGTGGCCGTTGCGATCCTCGGCTGCGCGGCCTTCGGCCCGTCGACGCCGGTCATCGCGATCGCCGCGCTGCTGTTCGTCATCGGCCTGCTGCGTTCGATCCAGTTCGGTTCGTTCAATGCGCTCACATACGGCGACGTT
>DASYOE010000086.1:0-3957 GCA_036008105.1 Candidatus Lustribacter sp.
CACGGCGCTGAAAATCGCGGCCCTGCGCGAGTTCGGCCAGGCCTACGGCACCGCGTTCCAGATGCAGGACGACCTGCTCGACATGACCTCGACCGAGGCCGCACTCGGCAAACCGGTCGGCAACGACCTCACCGAAAAGAAAATCACCATTCCCCTGATCCTGGCGCTGGGCGGGGGCGACCCGGAATTTCGCGCCGATGTGGAACGTTTCTATGCCGGCGACGATACGTCACCAGCGCAGATAGCCGGCGTGATCGCCGGGATAGCGAGGCAAGGGGGCTTCGAAAAAACGAAGGCGCTCATTGCCGAGTACATCGAACGTGCTAAAGCCGCGCTGGCGCCGATCGGAAACGCGCCGGCCCGGGCCGAGTTCGTTGCGGTAGCCGATGCGTTGCTGGTAGTCTAGGAGTACCTTATATGTTCTCACCAATGGAGATCGCCGCGGTCGTCGGCGTGGCCATCCTGATCTTCGGAGCCGACAAGCTGCCGAAGCTGGCCAAGAGCGCCGGGCAGGCGAAAAAAGAGTTCATGATCGGACAGGCCGAGGCCGACGTCGCCGCCGAGAAGGCGCGCGAGGAAGCCCGCAAGGCCGCCGAGACCAACGTCGCGGCAGCCGCCGCGGCGCCCCCGCCGAGCACCACCACCACAACCGCCCCGCCGCACGCGGGCTAGGGGCCTCCGGCGAGCATGCTGGCAGATCGTCCGCCCACCTCCGGTGGGTCGGACGAAGTGGAGTGGGATCAAAAGGAAATGCCGTTCACGGAGCACCTGCGGGAGCTCCGGCAACGGCTCTTTATCTGCGTGGGCACGATCTTCGGCATCGGGATCCTCGCCCTGTGGCCCGCGCAGCAACTGATCCCGATCATCGCGCGCACGTACTTCCCGCATACGACGCTGAACGCGTTCGGGCCGGCCGACGCGGTGTGGGCGATCTTCAAGTTCGCAATCTACATCGCGATCGTCATCGGCTTGCCGGTCATCCTCTATCAAATATGGATGTTCGTGGTGCCGGCGATCCATCCGAAAACGCGCCAGGCGGTCTACATCTACGTCGCGCCGTCGATCGTGCTGGCGGCGGCCGGGATCGCGTTCGCGCACTTCGTCGTCATCAAGCGCGTCATCGGCGGCTTGATGTTCATCACCAATACGATCGCCACGGCGACGTTCGGCATCGAAGCGACGATCAATCTCGTCCTCCTGCTGTTTCTCGCCTTCGCGCTGATCTTCCAAACGCCCGTCGTCATGGTCTTGCTCGCGCGCATCGGCATCATCAATTCGAAGATGCTGCGCGAATACCGCAAGTACATCGGCTTCGGCATGCTGGTCGTGGGCGCGGTCCTCGCCCCCGACGGCAGCCCGATCACGATGGTGCTGCTCGCCGGGCCCATGTACGTGCTCTTTGAGAGCTCGATCTGGATCATCGTCCTGCTGGAAAAATCGTGGAAGCGCTCGGAAGAAGCAACGTAGACAGAGCCGCCGGCGCGATCTCGCGCGGCGTGGGAGAACTCGTCCACGAGTTTCTCGTGCTCTTCGCCAACATTCTGTTCGCCGTCTCGCTGTTCGCGGTGTGGGGCGTGTTCACGTTGATCGGCGTGATCGTCGATCAGGGCAAAGACGCGAGCTTCTACTGGCAGAACTACTCGCCGGTGCTGGCGCGCATCGTGCTGCGCCTGCACATGGACAACATCTACCACTCGCCGGCGTACATCGGGATCATCGGCTTGATCCTCGTCTCGATGACGGTCGCCACGTTCCGCCGCGTCATTCCGGCGCGTTTGCCGGCGCTGCGCCCGGTGAAGATCGATAAGATCCCGCTGCACGCGTCGGTGGACGTCGAAGGCGAGGAGCAAGACGTGCGGGCGCGCGTGGAGCGTTTCTTCGCGAAGCGCGGCTGGCAGATTCGCAAGCGCGAGTTCGGCGGCGAGGAGTGGTCGTTCGTCGACAAGTTCAACTGGGCGCGCCGCGGCGTGCTCGTCGCGCACATCGGGTTCGTGATCATCGCCGCGGGCACCACGATCTACTGGGCGACCGGCTACAGCGGCCAATTCACCGTGCTCTCGGGCACGACCGGCGTGATCCCGCAGAGCGGCGCGACGATCGCGCTCAAACAATTCGGTTTTCAGATCCAGCCGGTGGCCACCAAGAGCGGCATCGTCTATCAGCCGATCGACTACGTCTCGAATGCGGTCGTGACCGGCAAAGACGGCGTGCCGCACAGCGCGGTCATTCGCGTCAACGAACCCTACGACGTCGACGGCGTGAAGGTCTATCAAGCGACGTACGGTTTCGGCATCACGTTCTTGCTGACCAAAGGCGGCCGTCCGACCGCCGGTCCGCCGGCCGGTCCGCTCAAAGAAGGCGAAGCGTTCGACATCCCCGGCACCACGCGCGCGATCCAGTACCGCTCGTTCGTCGGGACGATGAACCGCAAAACCGGCCAAGCGACGACCGACCCGCGGCCCAACGACCCCGGCGTGGTGCTCGAAGCCTTCGACTCCGACGTTCCGATCGGCGACGTGCTCGTGCCGCTGAACAGCCCGCTCGACCTCGGCGCCGGCTACAAGCTGACCGCGCAGAAGTACACGCTCTATTCCGGCTTCCAGTACCGCTACGATCCGGGTATTTCGCTGGTGCTGATCGGCGCGATCGTCCTGGTGGCCGGCCTGTGCATCTCGTTCTACTTCTTGCCGGCGCGGCTGTACGTCGTGATCACCGGCGCCGGGCGCTCCTGGAACGTCGGCATTGCCGCCACCACCGTCAAGGGCTACGATATTTTCGAGGACCGCTTCCGCGAGATCGTCGAAGAACTCCGCCGCACCCCGCAGACCAGTTAGGATAGCCGCCATGCTCGATCCGCTCAAAGTTGCCATCGACCACAACCTGGTCGTCGTCACGCTCGCGACCTACGTGGTCGGCACGCTCGTCTTGATCGCGTACTTCCTGTTGCGAACGCCGATGCTGCAGCGCGTGGGCATGATCTTGGCCTGCCTAGCGTGCGCCTTGCAGTTCGTCGAACTCGGCACGCGCTGGAACATGACCGGCGTGTGGCCGCTGACCAACCTCTACGGATCGCTCTCGCTCTTCAGCGGCCTCGGCGTGCTGATCTACATCATCTTCGCCTCGAAGTACGATCTGTGGCTGATCGGCGGCGGCGTGCTCGGCATCAGCGCGATCGCGTTCGGCTACGCCACCACCTGGAACGAAGGCTACATGCCGGCGGTGCCCGCACTGCAGTCGTACTGGATCAAGGTCCACGTCCCGATCGTCGTGTCGTCGTACGCGTCGTTCATGGTCGCGTTCGTCGTGTCGTGTTTGTATCTGTTCAAGTCGAACAGCGAACGGCGTTTCTCCACCGGAACGCGCGTCGTGCGCGCGAGCGCGGCCGGCACCGGCGGTACGGTCGCGATGACCGTTGCCGCACCACCGCCCACGATGGAAGCGCACGCGGCGCGCACCGAAACGCCGGGCATTGCCTCGGCGGCCTCCGCCGGCGATCCGTTCGCGGTGTGGCTGGCGGGGCTACCGTCGCTCGCGCGGCTCGACATGCTGACGTACCGCATCGTCGCGATCGGTCTCGTGTTGCTGAGCGTCGGCATCATCACCGGCGCGATGTGGGCGAACGAAGCGTGGGGCGCGTACTGGCAGTGGGATCCGAAAGAAACGGCCGCGCTGCTGTCGTGGATCATCTACGCGTCGTTCATGCACTTGCACACGCGCAATGCCTGGCGCGGCGAGCGCAGTGCCTGGATCAGCATCATCGGCTTCGCCTCCATCATGTTCTGCTATCTAGGCGTGAACATTTGGATCAGCGGCCTACACTCGTACAAAATGTAGCCTAGCGCAGAACACCTCGCGCCGGAGCCTGCCCAGAGCGGAGTCGAAGGGCGCTCGGCTTCTCGAGGCAACGTTAATTTCCGTGTCATCCCGAGCGCGCGCCGAAGGGCGCGTGTTCGAGGG
>DASYOE010000087.1:0-1938 GCA_036008105.1 Candidatus Lustribacter sp.
CGCGTATCCCTTGTGTTCGGCAAAACCGTACTGGGGATAGAGCAGGTCCAGCTCCACGAGGAGGCCGTCGCGGTGAACCTTGGCCAGAATTGAGGCGGCGGCCACGCTGGCACACTTGGCGTCGCCCTTGATGACCGGCTCTTGCGGACCGGTGAACGAGCGGATGCGGACGGCGTCGGTGAGCAAATAGTCGATCGCGCAGCCGGCCGCGGCGATGGCGCGCTCCATCGCCAGAACCGAGGCCCAGTAGATGTTCAGCCGGTCGATCTCGGCGACGGTTGCCTCGCCGATCGCCCAACCGACGCAGCGGGCTTTGATCGTCTCGGCGAGTTCCGTCCGAAGTTCGGGGCGCACTTGCTTGGAGTCGTTGAGGCCCCGCAGGTAGAGTGGCCCGTCGAGCACGACCACGGCCGCAACCACCGGCCCGGCGAGCGGCCCGCGCCCGACTTCGTCGGTGCCGCCGATCAGGCGGTGTCCGTTCGCCCGGGCGGCATCTTCGTAGCGGTGCAACCGCACGAGGCGGCGCTGTTCGCGCTCGCGCGCGTTGCGGCGTTTCTTCGCCGGATCGTTCACGCCGCCGCCTCCGGCGGTTCTTCGAAGGTGATGCGGCCGAACTTCCCTTCGCCGTAAGCGCGCATGTAGGCCCCGGCCGCGTTGTGCGCGTCGATCTCCTCGCCGCGGCGCACGAAGCCGCGCGCCCGGGCAAAGCGGTCCAGATCCGGCACGTCGAGTTTCGGGACGTGCTCGGCCGCCCAGAGCGCAAACCGCCCGACGACGTCTTCGGGATCGTAGCGCTCGCGCGGCAGCGCGCCCGTCAGTGCGAGCATCCATTGGGCTTCGTCGGTGGGGATCTTCGGAACGAGAATGCCGGGCGTGTCCATGACTTCGAGGTGAGCGTTGGCGCGGATCCAGCGCAGCTGCCGCGTTACCCCGGCTTTGTTCTCGGTCTTGGCTGCGGTTCGTTTCGCCAAGCCGTTGATCAGCGAGGATTTTCCGGTGTTGGGAATGCCGATGACGATCGCACGCGAGGGTCCGCGGCCGGCAACGAACCGGTCGAGTTCGGCCCGGGCGCGATTGACGCTGGGCTGCATGCGGCCGTCGACGGCAAACGCGGGACGGTCCTGTGCGGCATACCATGCCAGCCATCTGCGCGTCGCGAACGGGTCGGCGAGGTCTTCACGCCCCAGAATCACCAGCCGCGGCCGCGTGCCGACGATCCGGTCGAGCTCGGGATTCGAGCTCATCAGCGGCAGCCGCGCATCGAGCACCTCGATCACGACGTCGACGAGCGCGAGCCGTTCTTCGAGCAACCGCATCGCCCGGACCATGTGGCCCGGGAACCATTGAATCTGCTGTGCGGGCGGCTGCGATTCGGTCACGAGTGCAGGCCTTCGGGCGGCCACAGGCCGGCCAGCGCTTTCCCGATGACGGCGCTTTCGTCGACGGGTCCCCAGGTGCGCGAATCCTCGCTCTCGGCGCGGTTGTCGCCGAGCACGTAGAGGCCGTGCGCCGGCACCGTCACCGCCGGTGCGCTGCGCTGGTCGCGAAACGACACGTACGGTTCGTCCACCGGGCGATCGTTGACGAACAGCGTGCCGCGCTCGATGCGCACGCGGTCGCCGGGCAACGCGACGACGCGCTTGAGAAACGTCTGCGCGGTTGCTTCATCGCGTTCGAGCGCGACGATGTCCCCGCGTTTGATCGGCCCCAAGCGGTACGCGAGCGTGTTGATCAAGACGAGTTCGCCCGGCTGCACGCGCGGGAGCATCGAGGGGCCCGTGACTTGCGGAATCCGCAGAAAAAACGCCATCCCGATGGCGAGCAAGACGACGACCTGCACGCTGACGCGGAGGGCATGACGGGGCTGCGACAGCACGACTGCGTTCTTCGGCTTTAAAGGCGCTCCGGCCTAGCCTGCGCGCCCCCCACGCTTTGCGT
>DASYOE010000088.1:0-5210 GCA_036008105.1 Candidatus Lustribacter sp.
AGCCGATGAGTGCGGCGCCGATCAGCGCGCCCGAAACGCCGCCGCTGCCGCCCAGCACGACCATCAGCAGCAGCGTGATCGAGAGCGTGACGCCGACCGCATCGGGCACGACGATGCCGAGGAACGCGGCGTAGACCGCGCCGCTCAGACCCGACAGAGCGCCGGCGTACGCAAACGCCAGAATCTTGTAGCGCCGCGTCGGGACGCCCAGCACTTCGGCGGCGAGTTCGTCGTTGCGAATCGCCTCGAACGCGCGACCGGAGCGGCCGCGGAGCAGGTTGAGCGTGAGCAGCGCAACGGCAAACGCCAGCACCCACGCGAACCAGTACGCGGGATAGCCGGAAATCGTCAGCCCGCCGAAGCGCGGGTACGGAATGTCCTCGATGCCGACCGCGCCGTTGAAGAACTTCGTTTCGTGGAAGACGCCCACGCAGATCAAACCGAACGTGAGCGTCGCCATGGCGAGGTAATGTCCGCGAAAGCGTAGCGCGATGAAGCCGAGCCCGAAGCCGACCAGCGTGGCGGCGACGATGCCGATCGCGGTCGCGAGCGGCCACGAGAGCCACGCCGGCAGGTTCCAGGTCGTGGTGAGGGAGGCCACCGCGTAGGCGCCGATGCCGAAGAACCCCGCGGCTCCGAGCGAGATCTGATTGACGTTGCCGATCAGGAGCGACAGTCCGATCGCCGCGATCGCGTAAATGGCCGCATACGTTCCGGCTTGAGCGAACGTCGGGTTGCCGGCGGCCAGAATGCCGAACGCGACCACGATCGCGGCCAGAACCGGCAGCGTGCGCGTGTCGGCGCGTAAGCGCGCGATCAATCGCGCACCGGGCTGCGCGTACCGAACAGACCCTGCGGTCGCACCAGCAAGCCGATCAGCAGCAACGAGTACACGATCGGATCGGAGATGCCGTAGGACACGCCGGGCAGGCCCTGGATCAGTTTCTCGATCACGCCGACCAAGAGTCCACCGGCGACGCAGCCGGCCGGCGACTCGAGACCGCCCACGATCGCGCCGACGAAACCCTTGATCGCGATGGCCGTGCCGCCGGCGCCGCCGACGAGCGTGATCGGCCCGATGATGGTCCCGCCGTACGCGGCGAGCGCGATGGCGAGGCCGACGCTGACCGCGCGGGTACTGGTGACGTCGATGCCGATCAGCTTGGCGCCGGTCGGGTTGTTGGCCGCCGCCCGGATCGCCTTACCGTAATACGTGCGCTCGAAGAAGACGTAAAGCACGGCGAGCGCCGCCAGCAACAGGCCGAGCACCCACAGTGACTGGACCTGAATCGAGGCGCCGCCGGCCACGATCGCGTCCGACGTTGCCCCGCTGAACGGCGGCAAGGGTTGCGGCAGGCTGCCCCAGCCGGGAACGAGCGCGTGGCCGTAGAGCAGGATGTACACGGTCCCCAAGGTGGCGATCGTGAGCGGTATTTCGCCCGAACGTGCCGCCGGGCGCAAGACGAATCGTTCGAAGGCGAGCCCGAGCACGAACCCGGCCAGCGTCGCGCCGGCCAGCGCGAACCACGTGTTGACGTGGAAGAGCTGCACGCACGTCAGCGCGAGCAAACCGCCGACGATGGTGAACTCGCCTTGCGCGAAATTGACGATCCGCGTAGCCCGCAAGATGATGTGAATCCCGAGCGCCACGAGGGCGTAGCCGCTGCCGACCGTCAGCCCAGCGACAAGGAGTTGGAACATCGCTGGCCTAGAATCCGAACGAAAGCGTTTTTCTCCTGTATGGAGTTGGAGTTTCGTTTGATGCGCACGTTACGACATGTGGTTTGCAGCGCGTTGCTGCTGGCAATTTTCATCGCCCCGGCCGGTGCGGCGCTCAAGCCCACCGGAACGCCCGTGACGATCGGCGCGATCCTCTCGATTACCGGTCCGTACGCTCCGCTCGGCGAGCCCGAACGCAACGGAATCCAGATCGCGGTGGCCGACGTCAACGCGACCGGCGGCATCAACGGGCATCCGCTGCAAGTGACGATTCTCGACGACGAGAGCAAGGCCGACACGGCGCAGCAGCTGGCCACGCAACTCGTCGGTCAGAAGGTGGCGGCCATCATCGGCGGTTCGCTTTCGCCGACGAGCGAGGCGATCGCGCGGGTCGCGAACGACGCCAAGATTTTGCAGATGTACATGACCCCGACACTCAGCGTGTGGCAAACCAAGGCCGGCATTCGCAAGTACACGTTCGAAGCAACGCCGCACAACGAACTCGAAGTGACCAAACTGTTCACGTTCATGAAAAACACGTTGCACACGCAAAAGCTGGCGGTGCTGCACGACGACCAGCTCTACGGCACGCAGGGCACGCTGGTGGCCGAGGCCGAGGCGAAAGCGCAGAACGTGCCGATCGTCGATGAGGAATCGTACGCCGTCACCGCCACCGACGTCACGCCGCAGTTGCAAAAGGTCAAGGCCGCCGGGGCCGATACGATCCTGATCTACACCGCGGCGCCATCGGCCGGCATCCTCGTGCGACAGGTGCACCAGTTCGGGATGAAGGCGCACTTGATCGGGACGACCGGCATCGTGTCGGACAACTTCCTCAAGGTGACCGGCGCCGACGGCGACGGCGTGTACGCCGATATGGACCTCGACCGCACCTATCCGAACGCGGTGCAAAAGAAACTGCTCGCGGCGTATCGCAGCGCCTATAATGCCGGCGCCAACAACTTCGCGTCGTTCGCGTGGGATGCCGTGCACCTGGTCGCCTACGCCTTGCGCACGGCGAAAAGCACCGACGGTGACAAGCTGGTAGCGGCGCTCGAAAACATGCAACCGTATAGTGGAACGACCGGCACGTACAAGTTCACCGCGACCGATCACAACGGCTTCAACGCGCAAGACATCCGCATCGTGATCGACCACGACGGCGTGTGGGAGACGCTCGCCAAACAGTAGGCGCTTGCTTTGGCCGCAGGCGGGCGGCTGTTTTCAGATGTCGATTTCCTGGGCAGGAGGCGTATCAATCACCTGACCTGGGGGAAAAATACATGCGACCGATCTTCCGCCTCAGCCTCATTCTTTTAACACTCTTCTTGGCCATCGCCCCGGCGATGACGCTCGCGCAGAGCGCGGGCACGACGGGCTCGAGCACGACGACCACGACCACCGGCCCCGCAACCGGCGGCGCGAACAGCAGCAACACGAATAGCAGCGGAACGATGACCTCGCCCAACAACTCGACGACCACGACGAGCACGACCACGAGCAACGTGCCGTGGATGTGGATTATCGTCGGTGCGATCGTCGTGGTCGGCATCGTCGGCATCGTCGCCGCGAACGGGCGCAATACGACGCGGATCGTCAGCTGACGGCCGTTCACGGCGGAATCAGCAGCCGGACTCACTAACGGTCCGGCATGATCGGCACGGCGCAAACATCCCCGCTCGTCATGACGCCTAAACTGGGCAGCGCGATCTGGGGCGGGGACGCGCTGGTGAAGCGCTACGGTAAATCCGGCGACCCGGCGGCGCCGCTCGGCGAATCGTGGGAGTGTTGGGATGACAACACGATCGCCGGCGGCGCGTTCGGCGGCGAAACGCTCGCCGCCGTGCGCGCCCAACTCGGCCGCGAGCTCACCGGACCGGCCGATCCGGCGCAGCGTTTTCCGGTGCTCACCAAAATCATCGATGCGCGCGCCGCGCTATCGGTGCAAGTGCATCCGGACGACGCCTACGCGCAACGCGTCGAGCATCAGCCGGTCGGCAAGACGGAGTGCTGGTACATACTCGCCGCGGAGCCAGGCGCGGAGCTGGTGTTGGGCTGGACGCGCGACACGAATCGCGCCGAGTACGAGCGGCGCGTCGCGGACGGGACGCTCGGCGAGATCTTGCGGCACGTGCCGGTCGCACCCGGCGAAGCGTACTACTTGCCGGCGGGGACGCTGCACGCGATCGGCGCCGGCATCCAGCTCTTCGAAACGCAGCAAGCCAGCGATCTGACGTACCGCATCTTCGATTGGAACCGGACCGGCGCCGACGGTAAGCCGCGCGAGCTGCACGTCGAGAAAGCCGCCGACGTCGTCGACTTTCGCGCGACGTTCCCCGGCTCGGTGATACAGCTGACGTTCCACGACGCGGATGCCGGCCTCGAACGGACCGTCGCGATCGCGGACCGGCGGTTTGCCGTCGAGCGGCTGCGGATCACCGCTTCCGGCGCCGCGCTCGCGACCGGCGGCCGGCCGCTGGCGGTGATGGCGATGGAAACGCCGCTCGAGCTGGGCGGGGTGGCGCTTCGCGCCTGGGAGACGGCCGTCGTCCCGGCCGATGCGGGCCGCGTGCCGATTACACCGGGCGCGGCACTGCTGGTACGCATTGATCCCGATCTGGCCGCTCTTCGCACCGCCGCGCTGGCTGCAGGCCACGCTGCCGCTGCGTTCGAGCTATTCGCGGGGCAATTCAGCGGCGCTTCTGGGCCCGCGTAAGGCCCACGCGCGAGGGCCACAGCAGGGGCTCGGCTTGGGGTTCGTCGCGTACGACGGCGACGATGAACGCCGCCGCCAGCACGATAAAGCAGGCCGAGGTGAAGAAGGCGAGACCCGGCTGCGGCCGGTCGTGCGCATAGCGCCAGGCGGCCGCGAAGAAGTAGCCCGCCGTGCCCACCCAGCCGATGCTCGTCCAGGGTGCCTGCCGGCCCAAAACCATGAGCGAGCGAATCGCCAGAACGCCGACCGCGACGTCAAAGACGACGTAGCCCAGGTTCATCGGCCCGTTTAGAGGCGGCGGAGGGGGTAGGCGGTGCTGCCCGGGAGGCGCCGCCGGAAGAGCGAGACGACGAAGAAGCCGGCGAACACCAGCGCCGCGATCACCGCCGCCACGACGAGCAGTTTGAGCAGAAAGGCCAGGATGGCCAAGCCGAGCAGCACGGCGGCGACCACCAAAAAAATCCGGACGAACAGTCTCATCGCGAGGGCTCCTTCACCCGAACTACCGCCGTCCCCCCGCCCGGGTTTCGGGACCCGCTGGGCCGGAACGTGACGGTCGTCATGGGGACGCCCGCTTGCGTTTCGCCCGCCGGGAGCGCACAATACCTACATGGACAGCAGCGCGGCTATCAATACCGCGGTTTCGGCTTTGAGCTCCGGCGGCACCGCCGCCGCGATCGCCGTTTCCGTGCTGCGCTCGACCGAAACGGCCCAGGCCCAGCAGATCGCGACGCTCTTCAGCTCGATCGGCCTCGGCGCCAGTATCAACGCTTTC
>DASYOE010000089.1:0-9991 GCA_036008105.1 Candidatus Lustribacter sp.
GCATGCGCGAGGTGTCCGCCGATCGTAGCGACGTTGCGCACCCGGACGTTTGCGAGGGTGTGCAGCGCTCGAGAAAGCACCGGTTCGGCAATGGCCAGTACGGGCGAGCGCTCGAGTTCGGTGAGCGTCGTCAACGCGCCGATCCGCACATGGATCTGCCCCCGATCCTCATCACGCTCGGCGCGCGCGTGCGCACGGTGTCCCCGCGCGGCGAACGCTGGATCGACGTGGCCGATTTGATTACCGGCTATTACGAGACGTCGCTCGCGGGCGACGAACTCATCGTCGAGTTGAACGTCCCGGCGCAACCCGCGGGCGCGCG
This sequence comes from Candidatus Lustribacter sp., assembly GCA_036008105.1. Classification (GTDB taxonomy): domain Bacteria; phylum Vulcanimicrobiota; class Vulcanimicrobiia; order Vulcanimicrobiales; family Vulcanimicrobiaceae; genus Lustribacter. The sequence goes on from DASYOE010000089.1 coordinate 323, forward strand.
GGCCGCCTACGCCAAATTCACGGCGCTTTCCGCCGACGATTGGCCGACGGTCGGCGTCGCGGTATGGTTGCGCCGCGAGGGCGAGACCATTGTCGAAGCGCGCGTTGCCGTCAGTGCGGCGACCGACCGTCCGACGCGCCTCGTCTCCGCCGAGAAAGCGCTGGCCGGCAGCATCGCGGGCGCGCAAGCGTTCGCCGCCGCCGCCGACGCCGCAGCCGGCGAGGTCGAACCGCTGAGCGATCTCCGCGGCTCCGCCCCATACAAGCGCGAGATGGTGCGCGTGCACGTGCGCCGCGCGCTCGAGGACGCGGGATGACGCAGACGATCAAGCCCGTTACGCCCGCTCTGCGCGAGGTCTCGCGTTCGGTTCCCCGTCTCGAAGGCGTGCAGAAAGTCACCGGAGCGATCGAGTACATCCATCATCTGCGCCTGCCCGGCATGTTGTACGGGAAGATCGTGCGCAGTACGGTCGCGCATGCAAAGATCGTCGCGATCGACGCCGCGGATGCGCGCGCGCTACCGGGCGTACACGCGGTCATCACCGGCGACGACGTGCTGAAGATCGTACCCTCACCCTACTACGGGCCGGCGTTCCACGATCAGCCGGTGCTGGCGATCGGCAAAGTGCACCATGTCGGCGAACCGGTGGCGGTGGTGCTGGCCACCGATCCGCACGTGGCCGATGCGGGCGCCGATCTGGTTGTCGTCGAGTACGACGAACTCGAGCCCGTGTTCGACGAGGTCGCGGCCGCGCAGCCCGGCGCGCCGATCGTCCACGACGAACTGCAGCCCGCCGGTACCTTTGCCGACCTCAAGCACCTCAAAGGGAAGAAGCACACCAACATCGCGCTCGATGCCCAAGTGCGGCACGGCGACGTCGCGCGCGGCTTCGCGTCGGCCGACCACATCTTCGAGGACACGTTCAAGTCGGGCCAGGTGATGCACACGCCGCTCGAGCCGATGGTGTCGGTCGCGGAAACGCGCAGCGGCAAAGAGCTGACGATCCACACCGCCTCGCAGAGCCCGTCGTTCGTGCGCATGGAAGTCGCGCGTTTGCTCGGCTGGCCGGAAAACAAAGTTCGCGTGCGGGCGGCCTTCCTCGGCGGCGGTTTCGGGGCCAAGCTCTACATCAAGCTCGAAGCGCTGGTGGCGGTGCTCGCGCTGATCGTGCGGCGGCCGGTACGCATCGGGCTCACGATGGAAGAGCAATTCTACACGATCACCAAGCACGGCACGACGGTGCGGATGAAGACCGGCGTGAAGAACGACGGCACGATCGTCGCACGCGAAGTGCAAACGTGGTGGAACGGCGGCGCCTTTGCCGACATCGGGCCGCGCGTCACGCAGAAGTCGGGCTTCACGGCGGCCGGACCGTACGATATCGAGCACGTCGCGCTCGATTCGTGCGCGGTTTACACGAATCTGCCGCCGGCCGGCGCGTTCCGCGGGTTCGGCATCCCCCAGTTGGTCTGGGCGTACGAGAGCCAAGCCGACATCATCGCGCGCAAGCTCGGCCTCGATCCGGTGGCCTTCCGGTTGAAAAACGTGCTGCGCGACGGCGACGAACACGCGACCGGCACGATCATGACCAATGCGAACGTGGCGGCGTGTGTCGAGAGCGTGGCGCGGCAAATCGGCTGGGATCGTCCGTTCGACCGCGGCACCGGTCCCGTTCGGCGCGGACGCGGGATCGCGGTCGGCATCAAGGCGTCGATTTCGCCGACCACCTCGGTCGCGCTCGTCACCGTCGCCGCCGACGGCAGTTGCACGCTGGCGATTTCAACGGTCGACATGGGTCAAGGATCGGATACCGCGATGGCGCAGGTCGCGGCCGAGACGCTGGGCATTCCCACCGAATCGATCGCAGTGGTGCACTCCGACACCGACACGACCCCCTACGACATGGCGACGCTGGGTTCGCGTTCCACCTATCACATGGGTCACGCGGTGCGGCTCGCGGCCGACGACGCGCGCAACCAGCTCCTGGCCTTGGCCGCCACGTATCTGGGCGTTCCGGCCGCATCGTGCGCGTGCGAGAACGGCGTCATCTCGACCGGTGACGGCCGCAGCATGTCGTTTCGCGAGCTTTTCGTCGCGCGGTTCGGCATGCAGGCCGGCAACGTCGTCGGCACGGGTTCGTTCGAACCGCCGTACGCGAAGCCCGACATGACGACCGGACAATCGAGCAACGTCACGCCGTTCTGGATGATCGGTGCGACGGCGGTCGAGATCGCGGTCGACACCGAAACGGGGCGAATCACGGTCGAACGCTGCGTGACCGCGGGCGACGTGGGCCGCGCGATCAATCCCGCGATCGTCGAGGCGCAGCTCAACAGCGCGGCGATCATGGCGATCGGCTCGTCGATCTCCGAGGTGATGATCTTCGATCGCGGCCGGATCGTCAACGCGAGCCTCGCCGACTACAAGATTCCGGGCTTTCTCGACATCCCGATCGACATCGCGGCCGAGCTGATCGAAGACGCGCATCCCAACGGGCCGTACGGCGCGAAGGGCGTCGGCGAATCGGGGTCGTTCGCGCCGACGCCCGCGATCGCCAACGCGCTCGAGGATGCCACCGGTGTGCGCGTCCGCGAGATGCCGCTATTGCCGGAGCGGGTATTGCGCGCGCTGCGCGCCGCGTCCGGCACGCCGCTAGAGGCCGAGTGATGGCCGACGGACGCCGGACGATCCGCTTTACGCTCAACGGCCGGCCGGTCACGGCCGAGGCCGCGCCGCACGAGAACCTGATCGAGATGCTGCAGCGCGACTTCGCGCTGCACGGTGCGCGCGTCAGTTGCGCGCAGGGCTTGTGCGGCTGCTGCACCGTCGCGGTCGACGGCGTCGCCACGTCGGGCTGTCTCATGCTCGCACCGTTCGCCGACGGCACGACGATCGAGACGATCGAGTCGCTGGCCGACGGCGATAGGCTCGACCCGATCCAGACCGCGTTTCTGGAGAACGCCGCGTTCCAGTGCGGCTTCTGCACGCCGGGCTTCATCATGATGACGCGCGAATTGCTCGATCGCATCCCGGATCCCAGTGACGACGAGATTCGCCATTACCTCTCGGGAAATTTGTGCCGTTGCGCGGCTTACCCCGAAATCATCGCCGCGGTGCGCGCGGCAGCGAAGGCTGACCGTGCCCTACTCTGATTTCCGCGCGTTTCTCGACGTGTTGCGTGCCAACGGCGAGCTGATCGATATCGAACGGCACGTCGACCCGTATCTCGAGGTCGGCAAGGCATTGCGCGCGACGGCCGCGGCCGGCGGTCCGGCGCTCAACTTCAAGCACAACGGCACGGCGTTTCCGCTCGTCGGCGGCGTCTACAACAGCCGCGCGAAAGCGCTGCTCGCGTTCGAATCGACCGAAGCGGACGTGTTCGAGAAGATCCTAGCGGGCCTGGCCAAGCCGCTCGCGCCGGTGATGGTCGCGGGTCCGGCGGCGGCGCACGACGTCGTGCTGACCGGTGCCGCCGCCGATCTCACCAAACTACCGATCCCGACCTACAGCCCGGATGACGGCGGCCCGTTCATCACTCCCGGCATCGTGGTCAGCCGCGATCCGGAAGACGGGATTCCCGATATCGGCCACTACCGTTTCCAAATCCTGAACGCGGGCGAGATGTCGTTTCTCGCCCAGCCGTTTCATCGTTTCGGCAAGCACATCGTCAAGGCGCGCAAGATGGGGCGCACGCGTCACCAGGCGGCGGTCGTGTTCGGCGTCGATCCGATCCTCGCGTACACGTGCACGATTCAGGTTCCGGACGACACGAACGACTTCGCGGTCGCCGGCGGCTTGCGCGGGGTGCCGGTCGACCTCGTGCACGCGCGCACGGTCGACCTCGACGTGCCGGCGCACAGCGAGATCGTGATCGAATTCGAAGTCGATCTCACGAAGGACGTCTTCGAGGGCCCGCTGGGCGAATATACCGGCTACTACACGCCGGCGTCGATGAAGCCGTTGGCCCGCGTGACGGCGATCACGCACCGCAAGGATGCCTACTGCCAGGCGCTGCTCACCGGTATCCCGCCGACCGAGAACCACATTCTCAAGCAGCTGCCGTTCGAAGCGTCGTTTTATCAAATGATGAAACGCTCGTTCCCGACCTTGCACAGCGTGTCGATCCCGCCGTCGGGCGGCGTCTCGTTCTCGATCGTGATGGCGCTTTCCGAGCGCTACGCCGGCGAAGCACGCCATGCGATCCTGGCGGCGTTGTCGACCAACCTCCGCCCCAAGATCGTGACCGTCGTCGACCCCGACATCAACGTGCAGAGTTCGGCGGAGGTCGAGTGGGCGGTGGCGTTCCGCACGCAGCCGCAGCGCGACGTCATCATCGTCGACGGTCTGCCGGCGGGACCGCTCGATCCGTCGGTCGACGAGTCGTTGCCGCTGGAGGCGCGCACCGGTTCCGCGATCGGAATCGACGCCACGCGCCCCTTCGGCCGGGAATTCCAAAAGGTCGCCGACGTTCCGGGCTGGCAAGAGTACGACTTTCCCGAGCTTCGGGCCCGGCACTAGTATCCGAAGGAGTTCCACCTTGCACGCATCGCGTCGCGCATTTCTTGCATCGTCGACCGCCGCGGCGGCCGCAGCAGCGATCGGCCCGCGGCCGGCGGCGGCGCAAGGCCTTGCCGCGCTCAACATCGCCGCGATCCCGAGCGATATCGCCGGCAGCCCCTACTACGCCGCCGACCAAGGCTTCTTCAAGCAAGCCGGTTTGGACGCCCAGTTTCTGGCACTGGCCAACGGACCGGCGATCACCGCTGCCGTGCTGGCCGGTTCGGCCGACGTCGGCTACTCCAACGTGATTTCGCTCGCGAACGCGCACGCGCGCGGCTTGCCGATCACGATTCTCTTTCCGGCGAACCTGCACGTTCACGATGCGCCCACGGCCGGCTTGTTATCGGTGAAGAAGACCTCATCGATCGCGAGCGCCAAGGATCTCAACGGCAAGATCATGGCGGTGATCGGGCTCAACATCATCGCGGACTTCGCGGCGCGGTTGTGGATCGACAAGAACGGCGGCGATTCGAAAACGGTCAAGTCGGTCGAGTTGCCGTTCTCGGAAATGAAAGCCGCGCTCGAGGCCGAGCGCATCGATGCGGCCGCACTCGATACGACCGGCGACCCGTTGCTCGGAAAGCCCGGCGACACGTTGCGTCTCTTGGCGAGCACCTTCGACGCGGTCGCGCCGCGCTTCGCGCCGTCGGTGTGGTTCAGTACCACCGATTGGGTCGCGAAGCATCCCGCCCAAGCGAAGGCGTTCGTCACCGCGATGCGCCAGACGGCCACGTGGGCCAATAGCCACCATCGCGAGTCGGCGGAGATTCTCTCGAAGTACATCCATCTCACGCCGGCGCAAATCGGTGAGTTCACCCGGGTGACCTACGGCGATCGCCTGACGCCGGAGTTGATTCAACCGAACATCGACGTTGCGGTGAAATACGGCGTGATCAAAGCCGCGTTCCCGGCAAGCGACCTTATTTCCAACACCGGCGGTTAGTCAAACCTGGCCGATAAACGCTTTCCGACTAAGGTTTTCGCTTGCTTTTTCAAGGGCAAGATGGCGCAAATCATTTCTGTTGGAGGGAGCTATGGAAAGAGAGTTCGAGGTCTATTCGCGGCCGGAGGTCGCGTGGGCCGTTAACTGGAGCGCGGTCTGGACCGGCGCGCTCGCATCGTTGTCGGCCGCGCTGATTTTTGGATTGATCGGAACGGCGGTCGGCGCAACGTCGGTCCAAAAGTTCTCGTCGTTCACGACGATCACGCGGATCGAGGTCGCGATGGTGATCTTATCGGCGTTTTTCGCCTTCGTGATCGGCGGCTGGGTTGCCGGAAAGATTACCGGCGCGGTACGGTCGGAACGGACGATTCTGCACGGCGCGATCGCGTGGCTGGTCGCCACGCCGGTGCTCGTGCTGCTGCTCGCAGCCGGCGCGGGCAATGCCTTCGGCGGCTGGTACGGCGGGCTCGTGATCTCGCCGTTTGCGGCGTCGACCGCGTCCGCGCCGACCCCGGATGCCGTTCGTGCCACCGCGCTGGCGGCGATAACCTCGCTGCTGGTCGGATTGATCGGCAGCGTGATCGGCGGCTGGATGGCCTCCGGCGAGCCGATGACCTTCACCCATCACAGAAAACGCGACGCCTACCTGGCATCGCAGAGAGGACTGTAAGTCATGCCTTTGATCATTCTGTGGCTGCTGGGTGCGCCGCTCGGCCTCATCATCATCCTGTTCATCCTCGGCATCGGCCGCTAATTGCAGCGCACGATTCGGGTGGCGTCGAAGTGGCCGGTGCGAGCATCATGGGTTCATGAACACCAGCTACTACGACGCCCTCAGTCAGCGCGATCCGGCCTTCGACGGCGTCTTCGTCTACGCCGTAACCACGACCGGGGTCTACTGCCGGCCATCCTGTAAGAGCCGCCGCCCGCTCGAACGCAACGTCCGCTTCTACAGCGATGTCGCGGCCGCGCGGGCGGGTGGTTTCCGGGCCTGTAAGCGGTGCCGCCCGGATGACGGCGCGTCCGCCGTGCAACCCGACTGGCTCGAATCGGCCTGCCGGCTTCTCGAAGAAGCGGAAGAAGCGCCGACGCTCGACGAACTGGCCGCGCACGTGGGCGTCAGCCGAGCGCACTTGCAACGTACGTTTACGCGCGCCGTCGGCGTCTCGCCGCGCCGCTATGCGGCCAGCTTGCGCGAGGGCCGCTTGCGCATCGCGCTGCGCAACGGTGCGACCGTCAGCACGGCGACGTACGAAAGCGGTTTCGGCTCGAGTTCGCGCGTGTACGAGTCGGCCGCCGCGGCGATCGGGATGACGCCGGCGCGCTTGCGCCGCGGGGCGGCGGGTTTGACGATCTCCTACGGCATCGTCGCGTCGGCCTTAGGGCCGGTGCTCGTGGCCGCGACGGAGCGCGGCATCGCGCATGTGGCGCTCGGCGAGGACGCGGCCGAGCTCGAGCGCGAACTGCGCGCTTCGTTTCCCAAAGCGACGCTCGAACGCGCCGACGACCGCGTCGAATCGGCGACGTCCGCCGTGGTGCGGTACCTGGCCGGTACGGGACCCTGGCCGCAGTTGCCGCTCGATGTGCGCGCGACGGCGTTTCAGGCGCGGGTGTGGGCCGCGCTGACCGGCATCGCGCCGGGGACCACGACGACGTACGGCGATTTGGCGCGGGCGCTCGGTAACCCGCGGGCGATGCGCGCCGTGGCGCGCGCGTGCGCGACGAATCCGGCGGCGGTATTGATTCCCTGTCACCGCGTCGTGGCGAAAGACGGCGAGATGCGGGGCTATCGCTGGGGCGTGCAACGCAAGAGCCGATTGCTCGAACTCGAACGCAGTTTATCCTGAGCCCGTCGAAGGATTTCGTGATCGACGCCGTCGCGGTAACGGCGCGGCTCGACGAGCGCGGCTACGCCGTCGTGCCGGGGTTCCTGAACGCGAGCGATTGCGACGAGCTGATCGCGGCGTACGATGACGGCCCGCTGTTTCGCAGCACGATCGTCATGCAGCGGCACGGCTACGGGCGCGGCGAGTACCGGTACTTCCGGTACCCCCTGCCGCCGCTCGTGGCACGTCTGCGTGAATCGCTGTACGCGGCGCTCGTTCCGGCGGCGAACGCGTGGTCCGAGCGGCTCGGCTCGAAGGTGCGCTTTCCGGCGGCGCTGCCGCTGATGCTGGAATTGTGCGCGGAGGCCGGCCAAGCGCGGCCGACCGCGTTGCTGCTACGATACCACGCGGGCGATTACAACGCGCTGCACCAGGACATCTACGGCGAGGTCGCGTTTCCGCTGCAAGCGACGGTGTTGCTCAGCGATCCGGCGGGTTTCAGCGGCGGTGAGTTCGTGCTGGTCGAGGCGAAGCCGCGCAAACAGAGCGTCGCGCACGTGGTGCCTCTGGAGCGCGGCGACTGCATCATCTTTCCGAACCGGCTGCGGCCGAACGCCGAAGGCGGGCGCTCGACGTTCCGGCACGGCGTGGCCGAGGTGCGCAGCGGCACGCGGGTGACCCTAGGGGTAATTCTGCACGACGCGCAATAGGGGCCCATGGCTACGACGCGCGAGCAAAACGACCGGCTGACGCAAGTCGGCCCGGGCACGCCGATGGGCGCCTTGTTGCGCCGGTATTGGCAACCGGTCGCAGCGGCCATCGAGCTCGACGAAGAGCCGGTGCGGCGCGTGCGCTTCCTGGGCGAAGACCTCACGCTCTATCGCTCGAGCGACGGAGTCTACGGCTTGGTTGAAGATCGCTGTGCGCACCGCTGTATGTCGCTCGAGTACGGAATTCCCGATCCGAAGGGTCTGCGCTGCGCCTACCACGGCTGGGTGTACGACGCGAGCGGCGCGTGCGTCGAGCAGCCGTTCGAAGATCGCAGCTTTCCCGAGGCGCACTACCGCGACCGCATCAAGATCACGGCGTATCCGGTGCAAGAACTCGGCGGTCTCTTATTCGCGTACTTCGGGCCGCAGCCGGCGCCGCTGCTGCCGCGCTGGGACCTGCTCGTGCGCGACGACATCGACGTCGCGGTCGACGTGCACGTGCTGCCGTGCAATTGGCTGCAGTGCATGGACAACGCCGCCGACCCGGTCCACTTCGAGTTTCTGCACGCCGCCTTCGGCAACTACACGCTCAAGAAACTCGGCAAGCCGGCCGGGATGACGCAGGCGAAGCATCTCAAAATCGAGTTCGACGTGTTCCGCTACGGGATCATGAAGCGCCGCCTCCTCGAAGGCGCCGGCGAAGACTCCGACGATTGGCGGATCGGCCATCCGCTGATTTTCCCGAACTTGCTCGCGGTCGGCTCCGAAGAGGCGGCAACGTTGCAGTACCGCATCCCGATCGACGATACCCGAACGCTGCAGATCGCCTACCGCACGACGAAGCGCAAGCCGGGTGCGGCGCCGCTGCCGATCACGGTGAAGTTTAGCGAGCTGTTCGGCGCCGACGGAAAACTCGTGGCCGACACGATCCCCAAGCAAGACATGACCGGCTGGATCGGCCAGGGCCCGATTTCGGATCGCACGCGCGAGCATCTGACCGCCAGCGACAAGGGCGTGATCTTGTTTCACAAGCTGTTGTACGACAACATGGATTTGATCGAACGCGGCGACGACCCGATGGGAATCATCCGGGACCGGGACGAGAACGAGCCGATGGTCGACATTCGGCGCGAGGGCAAGAACTTGAGCGCGTTCGAAGTGCGCTACGACAACTATTTCGAGAAGATCCGCAGCCTCGCCGACATACGTGGGTAGCCGCGCCCACGCATTAGGGTTGCTGGCCGCCGGCGCCGCCGCGCTGCCGCTGCGCGTTGCGGCGCAAAGCGCGCCGGCCGTGCGTGCCGGCGTCGAAGCCAACGAGACGTTTGCCGAACTCCAGTACGGAACCGACGCGGGATTCTTTTCCCGCGCCGGGCTCAATGTGGTGCCGGCGACGTTTGCCACCGCCGGGCCGATTGCGGCAGCGCTGGCCGGCGGCGCGCTCGACGTCGGCACGATCGACGTGGTGCTGTTGGCCAATGCAGTGAATCGCGGCGTGCCGATCGTCGCGATCGCGGGCAGCGGCCTATTTCGCTCCAAAGAGCCGACCAGCGGTCTGTGCGTGCCGGCCTCATCGGCGCTGCGCACCGCCAAGCAGTTCGAAGGGTCGACGATCGCCGTCGGGACGCTG
>DASYOE010000090.1:0-4989 GCA_036008105.1 Candidatus Lustribacter sp.
TCGGCGCCTCGGGTCCGACGCGGCATAGAAGTTCGTTTTCTTCGCGTGTTAGCATGCGCTCGACCTCAGCTTGGTATTACACGTTGGACTACGAGGGACGCGCACGGAACCCTCGTAAGTTGTGCGCGTGACGGCTTCAACCGGCGAACTCGAGCTCAGCGCAGCGCTTGGCAAGCACCAATACGCCCGGCCACTCCTCGACGGCAGCATCGTGCCGAAGGGAATCCGTCTGTTCGGGACGGCCCTCGGGGGCTCGGAGACGTTCTGGCGCCAACTGAAGTTCGCCGAATTCGACGTTTCGGAACTCTCGATGTCCTCGCTGCTGATCGCAACCTCGCATGGCCCGTCGCCGTGGGTGGCGATCCCCGTGTTCACGCGCGTCTTCCATTACACCGGCGCCTTGGTCCGCATCGACCGCGGCATCGAACGGCCCGCCGATCTGCGCGGCAAACGCCTCGCCGTTCCCGAGTATCAGCAAACCGCGGCGGTCTGGTCGCGCGGCATTCTCAAAGAGCACTTCGGCGTGGATCCGCGCGACATCGAATGGTACATGGAACGGCCGCCGGAGGTAAGTCACGGCGGCGCGACCGGATTCACGCCGCCGGCGGGCATCCGGCTGCAGTACGTCTCGCGCGATACGAACGTCGGCGAGATGGTCGTCGCCGGTGAGCTCGACGGCGCGCTGCTCTACATCGCATCCGACAACCTCGTCGACCGCAGCCGGATCGACTTGAAGAGCCATCCGATGGTGCGCCGCCTCTTCCCCGATCCGGGCGCGGAGCGGCGCCGCATGTACGCGGCGTCGGGGATCTACCCGATCAATCATACGGTGGTCGTGCGGCGTTCGATCGTCGAACGGCACCCGTGGGTCCCGCGCAGCCTGTACGAGGCCTTCGTGGCCGCGAAAGTTCAACTGCGCGCGCAACGGGACGCCAACCTCGAGCCGTTCTTCGCCACCGGCGTGCTCGGCGAAGCCGAGCGCGAAGCGCTCGCGCACGATCCGCTCGCGTACGGCATCGCCGCCGCGCGGCCGGTGCTCGAAACGATCGCGCGCTACGCGCACGATCAGGGACTGACGGATCGTCAGGTGCGGCTCGAAGAACTCTTCGATCCCTCGACGATGGACCTGTGAACGTGGCGACGAACGCCGCCCGAATGAAGCGCTGTCTGGCTCTGCTCGCGGCCGTGTTGCTGGCCGGGGCGCCGGCGTCGGCCCAAACCCAACCGTTCACGGTCGACGTGATCATCAATTCGACCGGGTCGAACGCGTTCGTCGGTGAGACCTACGGCGGCGCGCTGCGCGTGCTCGAGCAGATGATCAACAAGACCGGCGGCATCAACGGCCGGCCGCTGCACTTCGAGTTTCACGACGATGCGTCGAGCGTTACCCAGTCGGTGCAGATCGCGACCCAGCTGATCGCGCAGCACCCGGCCGTCATCATCGGACCGGCCGCCTCGGGAACGTGCGCCGCGGTCGCGCCGCTGTTCGTCAACGGTCCGGTCGACTATTGCCTCTCGACCGCCTACACGCCGCCGCCGCGCGGCTACGTCTTCGCGGCCGCCACCGCGCTCTTGACCTACGTCGGTCCGTCGTCGGTGCGCTACATGCGGCTGCGCGGCTTCAAGCGCTTGGCCGTGATCAACGCGACCGACGCGACCGGACAAGCGTCGGACAAGATGTTGAGCTACGCGCTGACGCTGCCCGAAAATAAGGACGTACAGTTCGTCGCCTACGAGCATTTCAACCCGTCGGACATCAGCGTCGCGGCGCAGGCGCAGCGCATCTTGGCGGCCCACCCGGACGGCGTCATCTGTCTCGCCGGCGGCACCCCGTTCGGCACCGTGCTGCACGGGCTCTACGACGCGGGCGTGCGCGTGCCGGTCATGTCGTCGGGTGCGAATCTCGACGCCAACCAGCTCGCGCAGTACAAGTCGTTCCTGCCGCCCGCGATGTACTTCAATTCGCTCCTGTTCTTCGGCCGCGACGCGCTGCCGCGCGGCGGCGTGCGCGACCAGGTCGACCACCTGTACGATGCCTTCAAGGCGGCCGGGCAGAAAGTCAATCCGTCGAGCGGCTTCAGCTGGGATCCCGGCTGGATCGTCGTGTCGGCGCTGCGCAAACTCGGTACCAACGTCACTGCGGACCAGTTGCATGCGTATCTGCTGGCGTTACACGACTTCGACGGCGTCGACGGCACCTACGATTTCCGCATCGGCGACAACCACGGTTTGACCGACTCGTCGGTGATCATGGTGACCTGGGACCCCAACAAAGGCGACTTCACCGTCGTCAGCAAGCCGGGAGGCATTCCGTTCAAATGATTGGCAAAGTCGTCGTCATCACCGGTGGAGCGCGCGGTATCGGCCGCGCCTACACCCATGCGTTTCTGGAAGCGGGCGCGCTGGTCGTCGCGACCGACCGTTCGTGGGAGGGCGTCGAACCGCTCGATCCGGCGCGCACCGCGAACGGCAAGAACGTGCTGGTCGCCGACATGGACGTCACGAACGACGAAGCGATCGACCGCGTCTTCGCGGCCACGATGGAGCGCTTCGGAACGGTCGACGCGCTGATCAACAACGCCGCGCTGCGCCAGCGCGAACTGTTTCCGCCGACCGGCCGCACGACCACGCTCGGAACGACGGACGCCGACTGGTTGAAGTCGTTCGGCGTGAACGTCTTCGGGGCGCTCAAGGTGACGCGGCGGTTTATCCGTCCCATGATCGCGCAGCACCGCGGCAGCATCGTGAGCATCGTCAGCAGCGGCATCCTCAACTTTTCGCACGGCGGCGCCTACACCGCGCTCCGCCCGAACAGTCAAGAGATGCCCTACCAGGCGTCAAAGGCGGCGCTAGCGACGATGAGCTTCTACTTGGCCGATGAGGTGCGCAAGGACAACGTGGCGGTCAACGTGATCATTCCCGGCCACACGCGCACGACCGGCTTCGACGAGCAGAACCTCGCGCGCATGGCACTCGGCACGATGCGCGTCGGCCCGCTGCCGCTGGTGCCCGAACACATGGTGCCGCTCACCCTGCACCTCGCGGCCCAAGATGCGAGTACGATTACCGGCAAAATGTTCGACGTCGAGGTGTGGAACCAAGAGCACGGCTTGGGCGGACACGAGCGCTGGGCCGACACCTCGTTCTCGTACGAGGCGCTCCAGGAGCAGCTGAAAAAATCTAGCTAGTCTTCGCGCCCGCGAAACAGCCGAGGCCGGCGGCCGCCAATTTGGCGTCGGTCATATTGGTTTTGCCGGTCACGCCGATGCCGCCCATCGTCTTGCCGTCGAGGCCGACGATCGGGATGCCGCCCGGCAGCGCGGTAAACATCGGGTCGCCGTAATAGGAGATCTGCAGTCCGCGGCTGACGATCTCTTCGCTGAAATTCTCGGTCGTGCGGTCCATCGCGCACGCCGTGTGGGCCTTGCGTAACGCGACCTTCATCCAGCGCGGACGGGAGCCGTCCATCCGGTACGCGGCCACTAGGTCCGTGTTCTCGTCGACGATCGCGACCGCGACGATGAACCCGGCAGCGGCGGTCGCGGCGACGATCTTGGTGATGGCGGCTTGGGCCTCGGCGATGGTGATCATCAGATCTTGAACGCCTCCAGCGTCTCGGGCGCAAAGAGTTCGGCCGGATCCAGCTTGCGTTTGGAGAGGCCCTGCTCGAACGAGTAGCGCGTGAACGTGTCCAGTACGTGCTGGTTTTTGGCAAACCCGTAGGACCAGTAATCGTCGCCCATCAGCTTGCGCGCCGTTTCTTCCTCGGCCGACGCCCACGGCAGCATCGCTTGCAGCGACGCCGTGTTCCGCAGGTCCTTGTACGTCAGGCGCTGCGCTTCGACGAACGCTTTGTAGAGCGCGCTCGCGAGCCAGCGGTTCTGCTCGTACACGTCGCGCCGCAGCACGACCGTGTGCATGATCGGAAAGATCTTCGTCTTCGCGAAGTACGCCTGTTCGACCGGAACGTAGTCTTCGAAGAGCCGCTTGACGTGGGGCACCTTGCCGTAGCACGACGGCTTGCGCGCGGTATAGAGGGCGTCGATCTTCCCGTCGATCAGCATCTGGTTGAGCGTGTCGGCGCGGCCGATCGGTTCGAGCTTGATGTTGGACGGCAGATCGAGCGCGATCTTCTCGGGGCGCCCGGGCTCTTCTTCACCGCCGGTCAGATACTGCACGGAATCGACCGGCACGCCGTATTCGTCGGCCAGAATGCCGCGAATCCAGGCCGGTGCGGTCATCTGGTACTCGGGATTCCCGATGCGCTTTCCGATCAGGTCCTGCGGTTCGCGGATGCCGCTGTTCGCGTTGACGTAAATGCACGAGTGGCGAAAAAACCGCGACGGCCACACCGGAATCGCGATGAACGGGTCGGCATTGAACTTCGAGAGGCAGTACGACGAGAACGACATCTCGCAGGCGTCGAACTCACGGTACCGCAGCATGCGAAAGAATGTCTCTTCGACTTCGAGCGGGTGGTAGATGAGATCGACGCCGTCGACCTGCACCCGCCCATCACGCATCGCTCGCGTGCGGTCGTAATCCCAGCACGCGAGTGAGACGGTCAGTTTGGCCACGTCAGTTTACGCTGAAGTCCTTCCAGGGCTTGACGTTGACGTGGATGCAGTCTTTCTCGCCGGTCCCGCCGACCGACCGGATCGCCAGATCGACTTGATCGAGCGAGAACGTGTGCGTGAGCGCGTTCTCGATCGGGAAGCGGTGCGACGCCAACTGCTGCATGGCAAGCTCGCAGGCCAAGTAGCTGTGACCGCGGGCGCTCTTGATCGTGACGTATTTCAACGTCAGCTCTTCCATTGGGAAGTCGGGGAACGTTTTGCTCTCGTTGCCCTGCACGACCAGCGTGCCGGCTTTGCCCTTGAGCGCGCGCAAGCCGGTGAAGAACGCCTTCTGCCCCGCGCCGGCCGTGCAATCGATCGACACGTCGACGCCCTTGCCGCCGGTCGCCTTGCGAACTTCTTCGAGGACGTC
>DASYOE010000091.1:0-1853 GCA_036008105.1 Candidatus Lustribacter sp.
TCCACATACGGATTGCGCACGTCAATCGATCGCCGGAGCACCGGCGTGGCATCGACCGGCTCGCGGTGGCCCGTTATCGCAAGCACGGCGGCGGTGGCCCGTGCCAGTCGCGACCGGAGCTCGCGTCCGAGCGGCTGGAGATCCGCGGGCACCAGCCGACGGTCGTACTCCGCAGCGATTCGCGGGTCCGTTTTCGCAAGAACCATCTCGATCAAATCGAGCGTCGACTGGAAGAACGGCCAGCGCCGGTACATCGTTTTCAGCAGCGCCGCGTCGCCTCGTGCGATCGACTCGTCGAGCGCGGCGTCCACGCCCAGCCAGGACGCGAGCAGCAGTCGGGTCTGCGTCCACGCAAACTGCCACGGGATCGCGCGCAGGCTTTCGACGCCGGCACCATCGCCGCGGCGCGGCGGCCGGCTGCCGATGCGGACGTTGCGCAGCTCAGGCGCCGGCGTCGCCGCATGAAAATACTCGAGGAACCGCGGGTGGCTGTAGACCACCGCGCGGTACGACGTGCGCGCCCGCTCGGATATTCGGTCCATCGCCGCGCGCCACTCGGGCGCGGGCTGCGCCGCCGGCGTGAGCGTCGCTTCGAGCGTGGCCGTCGTGTAGACCTCCATGGTTCGTACGGCGATATCGGGCAGGCCGAATTGTGCCTGGATCGTTTCGCCCTGCTCGGTCACGCGCAGCCGGCCGTTGATCGAACCCGGCGGTTGCGATCGAATCGCGAGGTGCGTCGGGCCGCCACCGCGGCCGACGCTGCCGCCGCGGCCGTGGAACAGCGTCAGACGGACCCCGTGCCGCGCGCACGCGGCGACGACCTGCTCCTGCGCACAGTACAGGGCCCAGGCCGCCGTGAAACGACCGGCGTCCTTCGCCGAATCGGAGTAACCGACCATCACTTCCTGGTGCCCCGCGATCCGCGCGCGATACCAGGGCAGCGCGAACAGCACGTCGAGGATCTCGCCGGCGCGCTGAAGATCGGCGGCCCGTTCGAACAGCGGCACCACGCGCTGCGGATGACGGTTGCCGGCAAGCTTCTGCAGCAGCTCGACGGCGAGCACGTCTGACGCGCGGCTCGCCATCGTGATGACGTAGGCGCCGAGCGAATCGGGCGGCAGCGCGGCGGCCGTCTGGAAGGTTTCGAGCACGTCGCGAACCGAGTCGGTGATCGGATGACCAGCAATGGGCAGGTCGGCAAACGTTCGCGTGCCGGTTGCGATCTCGCGGATCAGCATCGCGATGCGTTCCTCTTCAGGAGCGTCTTCGTATCGCCCGAGATTCAACGCGCGTGCGATCCACGCCACGGCTTCCGCATGCCGAGCCGCCTCCTGACGGAGGTCGAGCGGGGCAAGCGCCAACCCGAACGCGCTGACGCGGCGAAGGATGTCGGTGAGGCGGCCCGCGGCGATCAGCGCGTTTCCGGTCGCGACGAGCGAGCGATGGCAGAGGAGCAGCGGCGCCGCGAAGTCATCGACGTCGTCGAACGGACGCCCGGTATCGTCGGCGTGAACGGCCTCTTGCTCGATCCGGGCTGCCGCGTCGGCGCGCGTCGCGCTGAGGCGCCCAGCGACGTCGCGCAACAGCGCGCGGTAGGGTTCGGTCGCGTTGCAGACGAGTTCGCGCAACTCGTCGCTGGCGGTCGCGATCGACAACTCTGAGCGGAGCGCCTCGATGTCCCGCGCGTACAGATCGGCGGCCACCCATCGCGCCATCCACGCCGCCTTGCGCGTGATCTCCGGCGTCACGTTGGGATTCCCATCGCGATCGCCACCGATCCAGGATCCGAAGCGCAATGGCGCGGCATCGAGCGGCAGCGGCTCGCCGATCGCGTGATCGATCTGACGCACATA
>DASYOE010000092.1:0-10064 GCA_036008105.1 Candidatus Lustribacter sp.
CGCCGATGAGGTCTACCGGATCTTCCCGGTGCTCAAGGAGCGGGAGACGCAGCCCGCCGGTGGTCTGTCGGGCGGTCAGCAGCAGATGCTCGCGATCGGCCGCGGCTTGATGCTCAAGCCGAAGCTGTTGCTGCTCGACGAGCCGTCATTGGGTCTCTCGCCGATTCTCGTCACCGAAATCTTTCGCGTGCTCGCCACGCTGCGCGAAACGGGCTGCTCGATTCTGCTCTCGGAGCAGAACGCACGCCTGAGCTTGGCCATCGCCGATCGCGGCTACGTGATCGAGACCGGCAAGATCGTGCGCACCGGCACCGGCGCCGAACTGCTCGCCAGTTCGGACATCATGGAACGGTATCTGGGCGTCGGGACGTCGAGCATCGATCTCGAGCACGATCCGGCCAAAGACGAACTCACGCGCAAGCTGCGCGATATCGTCGGCGAGACGGCGGCCTAGCCTTGTCCCTCTGGCTCGACCTTCTCGGCGCGGAAGTTCGCTTCTACGACGCCGGCGGTATCCCGACGCGCAGCATTCAAGCCGGCAGCGGCATGCCCGTGATCTTGCTGCACGGCGGCGGCGGCCATGCCGAAACCTACGCCAAGAACATCGTCCCCTTGAGCCGGGACTTCGACGCGCGCGCGATCGACTATTACGGCCACGGTCTGACCGGCGGCGACGGCCGCCCGCCGACGATGGACGTGCTGGTCGCGCACTTCATCAAGTACCTGGATGCTGCCGGCATCGAGCGCGCGCATCTGGTCGGTGAATCGCTCGGCGGAGCGCTTGCAGCGTGGACGGCAATCCTGCACCCGGAACGCGTCGGCAAGCTCGTCTACTGCGTCGGCGCGTGGTTGAAGATTCCGGACGTCGACCCGGAAGCCCAGCGCGCGACCGACGCCGGCCTCGGCGAGTTCCGCCGCTTGAACGAGCAGTTCGCTGCCAATCCGTCGCGCGAGAACATCCGCGTGCGGTTGCGCTGGCTCTTTCACAAACCCGAGCGCGACCTGACCGATGAGCTGGTTGACCTGCGCTGGGCGCTGTACGAGCACGCGGCTCGGCAAGGCACGGCCGGCGAGGAGCGCCGTGGTTCGCATATGCTGACGCCCGAGAATCTGGCGCGCATCACGGTCCCGATGCTGTTTCTTTGGACCGACCACAATCCGTCGCAACACATGGGGATCGCCAAGAAAGCCATGACGTTCGTGCCCAACGCCGAGTGGGCGCTGATGGAAGATTCCGGTCACTGGCCACAGTGGGAGCACCCGGAAATCTTCAACAAGATCGTGACCGACTACCTCAAAAAAACGTAGTCAAACCCTTCGCCAGCAGGACGCTCTGGTTGAGGTAGATCGTGCGGTGCGCGACCTGTAAGGTTGCGCCGCGGCGCAGCAGATCGATGCGCTTGCCGACGAAATGGTTGATGTCGTCGTCCTGGCGGTGCTGTGAGACGATGATGCGCGAATGTACCGTCAGCTCGCCCTCGCCGGCTTTGACGATGTTGACGTTCGTGACCGCGTGGATCGTGCGCGAGCGTGGCTCCTCGGCCCAGTGGTCGCCGCCGACGATCTGCTGGACGCGCTTGGTCAAGTCATCCTTGCCTTCATCGAACCAGTTCGCGTCGGCGCGTTCGCGCGTGTACTCGTGTTCGGGACGGTCGAAGGCGACGTTGCGCGCGATCGGCATCCAGTAGCGCGCATCGTCGGCGAACAGGTCGAGCCATTCGGTGAAGCGCCGGTCGTCGAGCAGTTCGACTTCGTTCGTATAGAACGCCTCGACCTCGCGCTGCAGCAGCAGCTGGGCGAGCCCGGCCGCCTGGGTGTCGACGCTCATGCGCTCATCAGCTCGTTCCAGCGCGTATAGAACGAGCGCTGGTTGTGTTCCGAAACGCCCGCGACGACCATCACGTCCTTGCCGAGCCACGGTTCGGGCCACGCGCGGTGCGCGTCGTCGGGGCTGAGCTGGTAGTTGAACGGGTGCCGGCGCGACCACGTGCCGGTGGTCCCGCGCTGCGCCGCGCTCCAGTTCTCCATGTCGTCCTGTTCGGTCATCCCGCCCGGCCCGGCGTAGCGCATGTAGAAGTGGCGCAACGTATCCTTGACGATCTGCGGCGCGTTGCGCGGCACGAACAACCAGCGCCAGACCTCGGTTTCGTGCGCGCTGACCGGAATCCAGATGCCGATCGTCGTGCGGCCGCCGGTGTTGTAGTGCATGTTCGGAAAGACGATGCCGCCGCGGCTGTAGAGACGGGCTTTATCGCCCAAGCGTTTCTGGCGCGCCTCGTGCGCTTCTTTGTAGTACGCGTCGACCTCGGGCACCGCCGCCCACATCGACTCGTAGGGCGTCAACGCTTCGTACAAGTTCGCGCGCACGGTATGACCGCCGGGGTGCGCGATGTTGAGAAACTTAAACGGCGCCTTCACGGCCGCGAACGGATGGCGTTCGGCTTTTCCGCTGAGGCTGATGTTGAGCCGGTTGACCGACAAATGGGTCGGGTAATGCGAATGATCGCCGGAGAAATTCTCGGCGCCGAATTTCCAGTTGCTCGGCATCTTCCATTTGACGATGCCGCCGATCACTTCGTAGCCGTCGTCCTCGCCGTCGGGCCCCTGCAAGAGGTCGCGGAGATAGAGGGTCATGTCGCCGAGGTAGTCTTCGAGCGAGGGAGCGCTCGGATCGAACGAGGCCCAGATCGAGCCGTAGAAGATTTCCGTGCGCGCCTTGATCAAGCCCCACTGGGCGCGGTCGAGTCCGCCGCGATACCCCTCGTTGAACTTCGGAACGCCGGTCAAGCCCCCGCCGAGATCGTACGACCAGCCATGGTAGGAACAGGTGAACACGCTGGCGTTGCCGTCGTCGTAGCGGCACACCGGCATGCCGCGATGGCGGCAGCTGTTGAGCAGCACGTTGATCGCGCCGCCCTTCTCGCGCACCACGATCACCGACTCTTGACCGACGCGCGAGAGCACGTAGTCGCCGTCGTTGGCCAGCTGGCTCGTGTGGCCGACGAAGGCCCAGGATGGGGCGAAGACGCGTTCGAGCTCCTTCGCGAACAGCGTTTCGCTCGAGAATATCTCGCGGCTGACGATGCCGCCGGCCGGGTTCGCGGCAATGCTCATGATAGCGGGGCCTTCCGGATAGAGGGGGTGAAATAATATTATGGCAATATAGCATTATTGGCAAGCTGGCCCAGAGGTATGCCTATGAAGAATGTTCGCCGGTCGGTTGCGACCGTTCTCGCCATACTTTTGTTTGCGACGTTGACGCCGGCGGCGCGCGCCGCCGACCCCTACGAAATCAACGTGATCCTGTCGGTAACGGGCGCGCAAGCGTTCGTCGGCTCGACCCAGATGCAAGCGCTCAAGGCCGTGGAAGGGTACGTCAACGGCGCCGGCGGGATCGGCGGACGGCAAATCAAGTTCGTTGTTGCGGACGATCAGTCCGACGTGAAGAACGCCTTGCTGCTGGCGCAGGGCTTGATCGCGAAAAACGTTCCGATCATCATGGGGTCGTCGAGCCCGCAGGCGTGCGCCGCGACCGCTCCGCTGGTCGCGCAATCGGGTCCCGTATTGTACTGTCTGGCCAACAACGGTACGCCGGTCGTGGGCGGCTATGAGTTCCTCACGCTCTTTCCGTACGATCCGCAGTTTGCCGTGACGTTCCGCTACTTCCGCGACCGCGGCCTCAAGCGCGTCGCCTACATCGCTTCGATCGACGCGGGCGGACAAGAAGCCGAACGTGCCCTGCTCGCTGCCGCGCATCTGCCGGAAAACAAAGATATCCAGATCGTCGCCGGCGAGCACTTCGCGCCCAACGACGTCACGGCCGCGGCGCAGATGGTGCACATCAAATCGACCAACCCCGACGCGCTGGTTGCCTGGGCGACCGGCACGCCGGCCGGCACGCTGATGCGCAGCGCACGCGATGTGGGCTTGGATATTCCGACCGTGACGTCGACCGGAAATCTCAGCGCGAACTTCTTCAAGAATTACGGCGCAATTCTGCCGTCGACGCTCTATTTTGCCGCCGTACCGTACTATGCCGGCAACGATGCGACGACCAACGCCGCGACTAAGAGCGCCGTCGCCACCATGACCGGCGCGCTGGCCGCGGTGGGCGCGAAACCGGATATGATCCAGATCAGCGCGTGGGATCCGGCGCTGCTGGTGGTCGACGCGTTGCGCAAGGTTGGGCTCGACGCGTCAGCGGGGAAGCTGCGCTCCTACATGAACGGTTTGCAAGGCTGGACCGGCGTGAATGGCCCGTACGACTTCCGGGCCAATCCGCAGCGCGGGATCGGCGTCAACAACATCGTAATGGTGCGCTGGGACGCACAGGCCGGCACCGGCGTCGCCGTCAGCAAACTGGGCGGCCAGCCCTTGCCGGGAAAATAGGAGGCTTACCATGATTGCCGCTCTTTCACCCAACGGTCAGAACTTGTGCTTCGGCGACGATCCGCCGCTGCGGCTACTCGTAGCGACGATTAAAGGTGTGAACGTCCTCGAGCGCGAGCGCCCCGGTGCGCCATGGATCGATCGTGGCCGGGTGCTGGACGGTCATCATTGCGGTTCGATAACGATCGAACCGCGGCGCGGCGGCATCTTCGCCGGCATGCATTCCGGCGGGTTGTACTTCAGCGCCGACGGCGGCGAGACGTGGGAACGGCGGACGAACGGGATAACGCTCGAGAACGTGTTTACCATCGCCTACGCGAATTGGGGCGATGCGACCGTGTTGTATGCCGGAACCGAACCGGCCTCGATGTTCCGCAGCGACGATTACGGCCAATCGTGGGTCGAGCAGCCCGGAATCAAGGAAGCCAAGGGACGTGACAAGTGGGTCTTCCCCGCGCCGCCGCACCTCGCGCACACGAAGACGATGACCGTCGATCAGCGTAATCCGAACGTGGTCTACGCCGGTGTCGAGCAAGGCGATCTGTTCAAGACGACCGACGGCGGTGCGTCGTGGTTCGAAATCAACGATTACTCGAAGCCCACCGACTGGACGTATCGCGACGTCCACTTGCTGACGATCCATCCGGACAACCCGAACGAATTGTTCCTGACGACCGGCATGGGGGTCTATCACAGCCTCGACGCCGGCGCACACTGGACGCATATCGTCGACAACGGTTTTCGCATCGGCTATCCGGATCATTTCATCGTCTCGCCGCTCGACGGCAACACGATCTTCATTACGGGCGCGGCGAAGAATCCCGGCGAGTGGCGAGCGAGCCATAGCGCCGAGTCGACGATCATGAAGACCCGCGACCGGATGAAGACGTGGACCGATGCGAGCGCGGGCTTGCCCGACGACCGGCGCCCCAACATCGAGGCGATGAGCCTGGCGGCGTATCCGGGCGGCTTCACGCTGTTTGCCGGAAATACGGACGGCGAGGTCTATGCCAGCGACGACGCGGCCGAACATTGGACGCGCATCGCCGGCGGCCTGGCCCCCGTTTCGAAGGGCGGGCATTACCGTGGTCTGCAACTGGCCTGATCGCTAACGGGTTGGGGGCGGTCATGAACGTAGATGAAACGCCACCGACCGTCGAGCAAATCATCGCGCTGAAACAAGCGCGTACCGTTGACGAACATTGCCTGCGCTCGATTTTTTTCGAAGCGCGCACCGCCAACGGGTTTCTCGATGTGCCGGTGCCGCGCGAACTGTTCGAACGGGCGGTCGAGATCGCCGAGATCGGCCCCACCAGCGCGAACTCGCTGCCCGGCCGCTACGTATTCGTGCAGTCACCTGAGGCCAAAGAGCGGCTGAAGCCCTGCGTCGGTCCTGCCAACCTCGCGAAGACGATGGCGGCACCGGCGACGGTGATTTTCGCGGCCGACCTGAAGTTCTACGAGAACTTCCCGCGCACGTTTCCGACCCGTCCCGAGATGCGCGAACGCATGGCCGGCGACCCGCTTGAGAAAGTGCGCGAGTTCGCGCGCGACAACGCGCTCTTGCAGATGGGTTACTTCATCATCGCGGCCCGGTCGTTGGGTCTCGACTGCGGGCCGATGGCCGGGTTCGACCGCGCGAAAACCGACGCCGAGTTCTTCCCCGACGGCCGGTTCATTTCGATCTTCCTGATCAACCTCGGCTACGGCGACGACACGAAGTACTTCCCGCGGCTGCCGCGACTCGAACCCGCCGAGATCGCGACGTTTCTCTAAAAGCTCAACTCGGTAATTTGTAGACCAGCTCGTCGGCCGGGAAGGTAGCGGTGAGGCCGCCGTACTTCGCGGCGAGGTCGATCTCGGGCTGCATTTCGGAGATCACGAAGCGCGGCGCGTACTGGACGCGCTTCATCTTCGCGGCTGCGGACGGATCCATCTTGCCGTACTTGGCCAAGATGAGAGCGCTCTGCGGCTGGTGGGTGTTGGCCCACTGCGCCGTGCGAGCGATGGCTTGCGCGAACCGTTTGGCGAGATCGGCGTGCGCCGCCGCCCAGCTCGTCGTGGTGAAGAAGCAGCCGATGATGAAGCGCGGGGCGATCGCGTCGTAGGCGTTGGCAAAGACCCGGGCACCGGGTTCCGCCTGGGCGATGAACGGGTCGGCCACGATGGCGGCGTCGATGCGATTGGCGCCGAGCGCCTCGATGATCTGCGGAAAGCTCATCTCGACGAACTTCACGGTCGACGAGTCGCCGCCGTTCTTGTCCATCCACACTTGAGCCGAGTATTGCGTGATCGTCTTGAGACCGTTGGCGCCGAACGTCTTGCCGTTGAGATCGCGTGCGGTCTTGGCGGGCGAATTCGCCGGCACCATCAGCACCGAGGTTGGAACGGCAGCCAGGTAGAGGCTGGCCGGCGCGAGCAGCGTCACCGGTACGTTATGTTTATAGGCGACCGCGATCGAAATGAGGTTCGAGAAGCCGATGTCGAGCGCACCCGACGCGACGCCGGCGAGAACCGCCGCGCCGCTGGCGATTGCATCGACCTGCGCGTCGATGCCGGCGTCGCGGAAAAAACCCTGGTCGAGAGCGTAGTAGGCTTGAGCTCCCGCGTCGATCGGAACGGTAGCGATGTGCAATGGGTCGTTGGCCCAGGCGGGCGACGCCGACGCGGCGGCGAGTCCGGCGCCGAGCCCGGCGAGAGCGCTGCGGCGATCCATCACGCGCTCCGTAGCGCGGCCGCGACGCGGTCGGGCGTGAACGGGACCTCGCGCAAGCGCACGCCCGTGGCGTCGTAGATCGCGTTGCCGAGGGCCGGCGCGATCACGGTGGTCGTTGCTTCGCCCGCGCCGAGGACGGGTTCGTGCGTTCGGTCGATGAGTGCGATGGTAACCTCCGGTACGTCACTGAAGCGCACGATCGGATAGCTGTGCCAATCCAAACTCGTGACGCCACTGGTATTAAAAGCGACTCGTTCTTTGAGCGTACGGCTCATCGCCTGGATGGCGTTGCCTTCGATCTGGTTGCGCAAGCCGTCGGGATTGACGATCAGACCGCAGTCGTGCGCGATCGCCAGGCGTTCGACCCGCACCTGACCGGTCTTCCGGTTGACGACGACGTCGGCGATGCAGCCGACGTAGGCTTCGGTGTTCTCGTACCGCACGAACGAGAGCCCGCGCCCACGCACCGTGGCGGCGCTGCGGTCGACGTTCGCCGCCGCCGGCCGCGCTTGCCAGGTGCCGAGCCGCGCGAGTGCCGTCAGCAGGTCGAGCGCGCGCTGATCGTTGGTCAGATGCGCGCGCCGGAACCCGAGCGGATCGGCGTGTGCCGCAGCCGCGAGTTCATCCATGAACGATTCGTTGGCAAATGTATTCTGCGTGCCACCGAGGCCGCGCATCGCGGACGAATGCAAGATCCCGTCGCTGAGGTTATGCATCGTCACGCGGTAGTTCGGAATCTGGTAGTTCACCTTCGCGTCGCGGTCGCCGCCGGTGAACACCACTTTCGCCGCCGGCGCGTTGGTCAAGCGCCCGTCGAGCAGGTTGCCGACGTCGCCGCCCGGCCGCGTCGAATGCGAGGGCGACCACACATCGCTGCGCCAGGTCGCGATGTGCGTTCCGGCAGAATCGAGCGCGGCGCTGTGCGCCATGACCATCGCTGGGCCCTTGGGATCCCAGCCGTGTTCCTGATCGCGCATCCACTGCACGCGCACCGGCGCTCCGACCGCTTGCGAGAGCAGCGCCGCGTCGGCGGCCGCGTCGTCGGAGCCGTTGTGGCCGTAACAGCCGGAACCCTCGACGTACTTCACCAACACTGCTGACTGCGGTAAGCCGAGCAATGTCGCGATAGCCGGGCGCAGCGGAAAGATTCCTTGCGTTGACGACCAGATTGTCGCTTTGCCGTCGCGCACGTCGGCGACCCCGCACGACGGTCCGATCGAACCGTGCGTTTGATACGGCCAGACGTAGGTCGCGTTGAGCGCGCTGCTGCCAAGCGCCGCAACGTTCCCGGTGTCGACGATCGCCTTCTCCGAGAGCTGCGGCACGGCACGCACGGCGGCAGCCAAATCGTTCACCGGCGCGAGCCCGCCGCCGGTCCAGGTGACTTTGAGTTTGCGCATTGCGGTGATGGCCGCCCATTCCGTCGGCGCGACGACGCCGAGAAACGCATCCCGCTTGACGACCCGTACGCCATGCATGCCGGCGATCGACGTCTCGTCGACGCTCGCGAGGGTGGCACCGATGGGCGTCGGCCGGATGACGCGGCCGTGCAGCATCCCCGGCACGCGCAGGTTCTGCATGTACGCGTACGAGCCGTACACCTTATCCGGCACATCCACGCGCGGAATAGGCTGCCCAACGACGCGATAGGCATCCGGATCTTTGACTTTGGTCGCAGCTGAGATCGTGCGATGCAACGCCTGGCCGTCGACGAGCTCACCGTACGTTGCGCGACGGCTCTCGCCGCGCACGGCGACGACGCCGTTCGCCGTCTGCAGCCGATCCGTGGTGACGCCGAAGTGCGCAGCCGCGAGTGCGAGTACGGCGAGTCGCGCTTCGGCGGCAGCTTGACGCACTGGAACCGCTCCGCTGCTTAGGGATGCGCTGCCCGCCGTGTAGCCTTGGTCGGGCGTATCGTTGGTGTCGGCTTCCGCGACCCGTATCTGTGCGAACGGCGCGTCGAGTTCGTCGGCGACGATCTGCGCGACGGCGGTTGCGATTCCGGTACCCAACTCGACTTTGCCGAACCGCACGAGGATCGTGCCGCTGCGATCGATCGCGAGCCACGCATCGACCCCGGCCGACGGATTGCCGACGACTTGCCCGAGCGCGGCGCGCGGAACGGCGAAGCTCACGACGAGCCCGGCGCTCCCGGCCAAGAAACGTGCGCGTGCGAGCATCAGGCGCGCTCCGCAGCGGCGCGTTTGATCGCGCGTTTGATCCGCAGGTGCGTTCCGCAACGGCAAAGATTGCCGTCGAGCGCTTGGTTCATTTGCGCATCGGTCGGCGCCGGATGGGTCGCGATTAGCGCGGCCGCCGCGACGACCATGCCGGAGGTGCAGTACCCGCACTGGGCCGCTTGTTCGGCGATGAACGCGCGTTGCACGGGATGCGGATGGGCCGGCGTTCCGAGGCCTTCGACCGTGGTCACCGGTGCATCGACGGCGGCGACCGGCAGCACGCAGGAGCGCGTCGCGCGGCCCTTCACCATGACCGTGCACGCGCCGCACTGCGCGAGGCCGCAGCCGAACTTCGGTCCGTCCAGCTGCAACTCATCACGCAGTACGTACAGTAACGGCGTGTCGGGCGTGGCACGCACCTCGTGGGTGTGTCCGTTGACGGTGATTTTCAAGCTCAAGACATGCTCCAGGTCACGGAAAAAAGGTTCAGCCGAGGTTTCGGGGAGCCTGCAACGCCGGCAGCTGAAAAGGGGTCGAAGGACCGGGGGAAAACTCCCTCCGGTCCACTTCGGTGGACGCCGTGGCTCGGTAGCTCAGTGGTAGAGCGGGGGACTCATAAGCCCTAGGTCGTAGGTTCAAATCCTACCCGAGTCAATTTTCTCGAGGTACCTCTATGTCGACGATCCCCTGCGATTTCTGCCCGCACCCGGTCGACCGGGCGCAAATGGAAGAGATCGAGATTTCACACTACGTTCCGGACAGTTCAGGGGACGATCTCG
>DASYOE010000093.1:0-3817 GCA_036008105.1 Candidatus Lustribacter sp.
CTCGGCCTGTGGCAGTGGATGGCCGACAACCACGTCGATCCCTCGAGCGTGAAGATCATCGAGATCCCGTTTGCATCGATGGCCGCATCCCTCAAACGCAAAGACATCACCGCCGGCTGCCTGGTCGAACCGTTCATGACCGCCGCCAAAGACGACGTGCAGATCGTTCCGGGTGTGTACGCGAGCCTCGGCCGTCATTGGGCGCTCGGCAGTTGGTACGCGCAGGCCGACTTCATCGCCAAGAATTCGGCGCTCGTGAAGCAAGCCGTCGCGGCGCTCTACGCCACCGGCAAACATGTGAACGCCAATCAGGCCGTCGTCGAGCCGCTGCTGGTGACCTACACGAAGCTGCCGCTCGAGACGCTGCACGCGATCGTGAAACCGGTTTGGGCCGAGCGGGCCGAACGTTCGAACGTCGAGCCGCAACTGGCCTCGGCCGCGCGTTTCAAAGTGATCTCGCGCCCGGTAGCCTACGATGAGGTCGTTCAAGGCTAATCAGCGAAGCGCCCCGGCGTGGTCGCACTGTGCCGCTGTCCGCATGCTCCGTTCTCGTGGCGGCTTTACGCGCTGGCGCAACAGGCGTTCGGCGATCGCGCTGCGCGCGGTCCGTTCGGAGCGATCGCGGGGCTGTTATTTCCGGAGAAGGCCGCGCCGGAACCGGCGGAGCCCGTGGTGGTCGTGCGCGCCGCCTGGCTCTTCGACGGGGAGCGCTTCACCACACCCGGCGTCTGCGTGGTCCGCGGAGGGCGCATCATCTCGCTGAACGCCGGCGATGCTCCGCACGACGCAACGGTCATCGACTTGGGCGCCGCCACGTTGCTCCCCGGGCTGATCGACTGCCACACGCACGTCACCGCGTTCATCAAGAAGACGGCGTATGAATCGCTCCCGCTGACGCCGTCGCTGGTTTCGAATTCGGCCGCCGAATCGGCCCTCAAGGGACTGCGCAACGCGACGACGCTGTTGGCGAACGGCTTCACGACGCTGCGCGACGTTGGCAGTTTCGGGCCCGGCGTCGACGTCGCGCTGCGCGATGCGATCAACGAAGGTCTCGTGCTCGGACCGCGCCTGCTCGTCGCCGGCAAGTCGCTGGCCATCACCGGCGGTCACGCCGACGACAACGCGCGGGCGCCGTGGGTGCACGTCGACGACGACTACGAGTTCGCCGTCGCGCACGGACCCTACGGGTTCCGCGAGCGCGTGCGCAAGAACCTCAAGGCGCACGTCGACCTGATCAAGATCACCGCGACCGGCGGCGTGCTCTCGCACGGCGACGCGTGGAATGCGCCGCAGTTCAATCCCGACGAAGTCGCCGCGGTGACGGATGAGGCGCACAAATTCGGCTTGCGCGTTGCCGCGCACGCGCACGGCGACCCGGGCATCGCGCTCGCGGTCCACGGCGGCTGCGATTCGATCGAGCATTGCACCGGCGTCGAAGCGTCAACCGCGGCCGAGATGAAGCAGCGCGGCACGGTGCTGGTGCCCACGTTGTGGGCCGCCGATTCGATCGTCGCGCAGGACGGCGGCCCGGTGAAGTATCCGCCGGAACTGATCGAAAAAGCCGAGCGCGCGATCGAGGCGCGCGACGCCGGCATGCAGCGCGCGCTCGCGGCCGGCGTCACCTTCGCCTACGGTACCGACTGCGGCGTTTTCCCCCACGAACAGAACAATCGCGACTTCGGCAAGATGCAGTCGCTCGGGATGACGGCCCCCGACATCCTTAAGACTGCGACGTCGAACGCCGCCGCGCTGCTCAACGCGCGCGACCGCGGGCGCATCGCGCCCGGACTACTGGCGGATCTCGTCGCGTTCCCCGGCGACTTGCGCGCCGGCGTCGATGCGCTCGGCGGCGCGCCGGACTTCGTCATGCTCGGCGGTCAACGGCTCGCGTAACCCGTTTTCGCGCGGCAGGGAGCCTGCTAGCTTCTGAGAAGCGCACGAGCATGCGCCGCCTATTCATGCTCACCGCTCTGCTCGCGTTTTTCGCCGTGACCCAAACGGTGTCGGCGCAGACGACGACCGCTCCCACGTCGACCCTCGACCGCATCCGTCAAACCGGAACGATCCGGCTGGGCTACCGGCCCGACGATGCGCCGTTCGCATTCATCGGCAGCAACAGCGCGCAGCCGATCGGGTTCATGATCGCGATCTGCAGCGACGTCGCGGCGCAGCTGCCGCAACTCGCGAACATTCCGGCCGTGAAGGTCACGTGGGTGCCGGTCACCTCGGTGAACCGGTTCGACGCGGTTCGCAACGGCACGATCGACCTGCTCTGCGATTCGACGACCATGACGATCCCGCGGCGCAAAGTCGTGGACTTCTCGATTCCAACCTTCGTCGACGGAGCCGGCCTGCTGATGCACGGCAAACAAGTCACCACCATCGCCGGGCTGGCCGGTCAGAAGATCGGTGTGCTTGCCGGCTCGACGACGGAGCAAGCCCTGCACAACACGTTGACGCAAGAAAAGATGTTTGCGACGGTCGTCACCGCGCAGACGTATACCGACGGTTTGAAGATGCTCGACGCCGGCACGATCAACGCGTTCTTCGGCGACCACTCGGTGCTGATGTACCTGATTCCGCAGAGCAAAGCGCCCGATCAGCTCGCGATCGCCGACAATTTCCTCACCGTCGAGCCGTACGCGCTCGCGCTGCGGCACGGGGACGAAGATTTTCGCCTCGTCGTCGACCAGGCGCTGAGCCGCACCTACCGCTCGGGCCGCGTTGCGGCCATGTTCTCGGCCATCTTCGGACGCCCGATCACGCCTTCGATCCTGCAGTTCTACACGTTCGCATCGTTCCCGGAGTAGGCGGTTAGGGGCCGGCGATGCTCGCGATCAACCGCTTTGCGATGTCGCGGACGTGGTCCGGCAGCGGCGCGAAGTGCACCGAAGCCAGGGTCGCGGCATCGTTGCCCTGATCGGGAGCGATCACCCAGTCGAGGAAATCGCGCAGCGCAGCCGCCGCGCCCGGGGCCCGCTGCTCGACTTTCACGATGGCATACTCGAAGTTGACTAACGGATAGGCACTCGCGCCGGGCGTGTAGATCATGCTGATCCGCCCATCATCGGGCACGGCTTTCGCCACCGCTTCCGCGGTCGCGAGCGTGGCGTCCGTCGTCGGCAGGACGAACGCGCCGCTGCGGTTCTGCAGGGCGGCAACCGCGAGCCCTTCGGACCGCGCGCGTTCGGCGTAACTGATGCCGACGTACGCGATCGAATACGGCGCATGACTCGCGGTATCGATCATGCCGGCGTTGCCGGTGCCTTCGGCTGCCCGCTTGTTCGCCGGCCACCGCACGAGCGTGCCGTAATGGACGGTCTGATCCCACGACGGGGCCGTGAACGAGAGATATTGCGTGAAAATAAACGTGTCGCCGGCGCCGTCGTTGCGGTGGATCGGAACGATCGCGTGATGCGGCAGCGTGCGGCCGGGGTTGAGGGCGAGGATCTGCGGATCGTCCCAGCGCGGGATGCTGCCGTCGTACATTCCCGCCAAGACCGGACCGCTGAGATGCAGCGGCGGCGTGTCGCGCAATTCGGGAACGTTGTAGTCGATCTCTTGAGCGCTCACGGCGAGCGGCACGTTCAGCAGATCGTTGGCCTTCATCTGCGCGTCGCTCAGATAGGCGTCGGAGCCGCCGATCTGGGCGCTCCCGGAAATCGCCGAGGCGATGCCGACGCCGCTGCCGGTGGGTGCCGCGTCGACCCGCACGCCCGGTTCCGTCGGCGCGAAACGTTCGATCCAAACGGTCAAGATCGGATAGAGCAGCGTCGAGCCCGTTTCGGAAAGCCTGGTCGCCGCGCCGGCCGCCGAC
>DASYOE010000094.1:0-4573 GCA_036008105.1 Candidatus Lustribacter sp.
CGACGCCGGCAACTTCGACTGGAGCAACGGCCGCTTCCCCGAACTGATCGAGCCCGATCCCTCGTATCACGGCGCGCAGTACGTCAAGTCGTTCGGCCCGCTGGCCTACATATTGAAGATGCGGGTGCAGTTGCTGCGCGACGTGGGCGCCGCGCTGTCGCCGTTCAACGCGTTCTTGCTGCTGCAGGGCATGGAGACGTTGGGACTGCGCATGGAGCGGCATTGCTCGAACGCGCAGGCGGTGGCCGAATTTCTCGAGGGCCACGACAAGGTCACCGCGGTGCGGTATCCGGGCCTGCGCGAGGATCCGGCCTACGACCTCGCCCGGAAGTATCTGCCCAAGGGGGCGGGCGCGATCGTCGCGTTCGAGTTGCCGAACGCGCGCGCGTTCATCGACAAGCTGAAGCTGTTCTCGCTGCTGGCGAACGTCGGCGATTCCAAATCGCTGGTCATCCATCCGGCGTCGACGACGCACCAGCAACTGTCAGCGGCCGACCAACTGCTGAGCGGCATCACCGAAAACACCGTTCGTCTGTCGGTGGGCAGCGAGTCGATCGACGACATCATCGGCGATCTCGAGCAGGCACTCGCGGCGGCGTGATGCTCGATTCGGTCGTCGACCACGACGTGGGCTTGGGGAGCGTGACGCTGAGCGGCGGCACGACGTTGCCCGATGTCGTGGCGCGGGTGACCGTCTACGGACAACCGCGCGACGGCGGCGCGAACGTCGTGTTCGCACCGCACGCGCTGACCGGGTCGTCGCGAATCAAGGAGTGGTGGGGCGGCCTCGTCGGCGACGGCGGGCTGTTCGACACCGCTCGCTGGTGCGTGGTCGGCGTCAACACGCTGGGCGGCTGTTACGGCTCGACCGGTCCGCCGTCGCTCGCGCCCGACGGGCGCCGGTGGGGACCGCGCTTCCCGGTCGTCACGGTCGAGGACATGGTCGACGTGCAGCGCCGCGCGCTACTCGAACTCGGCATCGAACGCCTAGGGGTCGTGATCGGCGGCTCGCTGGGCGGCTTTCAGGCGCTGTCGTGGGCGCGCCGCTACGGCGCCGCGGTCGATCACGCGATCGTCGTCGGCGCGCACGATCACTTGCGCGCACAAGCGATCGCGCAGAACGGGTTAGCGCGCGAAGCGATCCGGCTCGATCCCGCCTTTCGCGACGGCTGGTACGAGGAGCAGCCCGTCGCCGGCCTCGAACTCGCGCGCGCCATCGCCATGCTGACCTATAAGAGCGAAGCGCTCTTCGAACAGCGTTTTGCCAACCGGCCCGACCGCGCGGGCGGCGATCCCAAACACGTGCTCGACGACCGCTTCGACGTCGACGGCTACCTCGCGTATCAGGGCGCGCGCTTTGCCGCGCGGATGGACGCCAACACGTATCGCACCCTCACCCGCGCGATGGACTTGTTCGACTTGCGCGGCGCCGAAGCGCGGCCGGAACGAACGCGTTTGACGTTCGTCGGCATCACCGGCGACCAGCTCTTCTTCGCCGATCACATTCGCGCGGTGTGCGAGCGTTGGGCCGCGGCCGGCTGGGACGCCGCGTTTCGCCTGATGCAGAGCGACCACGGCCACGACGCATTTTTAGCGGAAGCCCGCGACCTGGGCGACGTCATCGCGGACCGCGTTTAACCAACGCGGGAAAGGCACGACCATGCGGATACGCACCATCATCGCGCTCGCCTCTGCGAGCCTGCTGTCGGTAACGAGCAGCCCGCTGCGCGCGCAGGACTCGGTCCTGACCGGTTCCGCCGCGTACGGCGATTGGACGAAGGATGCACCCGGCGTATGGCGCCGGATCACGGCGGCCGATCTCCCGCAGCCGCAAACGCCGGCGCAAAGCATCTCGACGCTCGCGCCGCGTCCGGCTAACGTGTTGCCGCGCGTGTTGCCCGGCTTCACGATCTCGGTGGTCGCGACCGGACTCAATCGGCCGCGCGTGATGAAGCTCGCCCCCAATGGTGACCTGTTCCTTGAAGAGACCGGCACGGTCAAAGCGGGCGGCATCAACAACGGCGTGAAC
Source organism: Candidatus Lustribacter sp. (assembly GCA_036008105.1). Lineage (GTDB taxonomy): Bacteria > Vulcanimicrobiota > Vulcanimicrobiia > Vulcanimicrobiales > Vulcanimicrobiaceae > Lustribacter. The sequence goes on from DASYOE010000094.1 coordinate 2,030, forward strand.
GCGAGCACCGGCCGCATTCGCGTCATCCGCGCGGGTTCACCGCCCGGCTCCGCGGGGGACATCTTCGCGGACGGACTGGACCGCCCGTACGGCATCGCGTTTTATCCGCCCGGCCCCAATCCGCGCTACGTCTACGTCGGCGAGACGACGCAGATCGTGCGCTTTCCGTATCACGTGGGCGACGTTCGCGCGTCCGGTCCACCCGAGACGATCGTCGGCGGCATCACGGACGGCGTGCACTTCACCCGCGACGTCCTCTTCTCGCGCGACGGCAAAACGTTGTACGTCTCGATCGGCTCGAGCACGAACATCCAGGAGAAAGGCCCGGAGGCCGAGGCCGGTAAGGCCGACGTCCTGACCTTCAATCCCGACGGCAGCGGCCGCCGCGTTTTCGCGACGGGGTTGCGCAACGCGGTGACGCTGGCGCTCGATCCGCAGACCAGCGATCTGTGGGCGAGCGTGAACGAGCGCGATCTGCTCGGCGACGATCTGCCGCCGGATTACGTGACGCACGTGCGCGACGGCGCGTTCTACGGCTGGCCGTACTATTACATCGGGCCGAACGTCGACGCGCGCGTCCACAACGGAACGCCGCCCCCCGCGAACCAAGTGGTGGTTCCCGACGTGCTGCTGCAACCGCACTCGGCGCCGCTCGGCATCGCGTTTTATACCGGCCGGCAATTTCCGGCCGAGTATCAAGGCGATCTGTTCGTCGCGCTGCACGGCTCGTGGAACCGCGCCAACCGCACCGGCTACAAGATCGTGCGCGTCAAGCTGCAGAACGGCAAGGCCACCGGCGCATACGAGGATTTCGTCACCGGCTTCGTCGCGCCGAACGGCGACGTGTGGGGGCGACCGGTCGATCTCATGGTCGCCGCCGACGGTTCCCTCTGGTTCACCGACGACTCGTCCGGGACGATCTGGCGCGTCGCCTACGCGAAATAGTTCAAGCGGCGGTCGCTTCGGCGCCGACGATCGGCGGTAACGTCACCGATGCGCGCCCGATGCGCGCGTCGGCCATACCGTAGTAGACGTCGAAGTCGCGGTCGCCCTTGACGTCGATTCCGGTTGGGAACACGACGTTGTTCACGACGCCGTGCATCTCATCGGGATGTTCGGGCGTGAGCACCGGCACGGGCGAACGGTACCGCACGATGTGCGGCTGGTCGATGTCGTGAATCACGACGCCGGCGCTGTACGTCATCGCGTAGCGGCCATCGACTTCGACCGCGTCAACGGCGTGATAGAGCGCGAACCAGCCCTCGGCGATGCGCACCGGGGGCGTTCCGCCGCCGGTCTTGAGGCGACCCCACGGCCCGTCGGGCGCCAAGACGATCGTGCTTTCGTGCGGCACGAGCAAATTGCGGATGTCGGCGCGCACCGCGTCGAGCGGCACGTACGCGATACAGGTCGACTCGCGTTCGACCGGCGGAAGTTCGAGCAGTTCGGGAATCGCCGCGTGACCGTCGAGCGTCGAGAGTTCCTTCATCGGCCGGTGATAGAACGCCAGCGAGAGCACGCCCGAGGGCGAGTGCACCGGCTCGGGAAAGAAGACGCCGTCCTTGTCGGCGCCGTTCGCTAAGCCGTGCGTGGTGAAGTCGACGAGACCCAACCGTTCCCAGTGATAGGCATCCTTCGAGAGCGCGAACACCACGCGGGGTCCGAGCGGACCGAACCCCGTGTAGACCATCACGAAACGCTCGAGCACGGGCACGAACGTAACGCGCGGATCTTCGCACCCCATGCCGCCCATGCCGGGCGGCCGCATCTCGTACGGCGCCGACGGTTCGAGCGCGAAGCCCAGCCGCTCGAAGTGGACGATGTCGCCGGCGCCGGTGTTGCGCGCGAGACCGATACGCGACACGTTGCCGGCGGCAACCGAGCGCGGGTAGAGCAGCAACTCCGAACCCGGCGCGCGCACGCACGCCGGATTGAGGACCCCTTCTGCTTCCGCGGGGTCGCCGTCCGGTTCCAGCACCGTTCCCAAGCGAGACACGGTGACATCGAACCGCGCAAGCGCGTTCGTCATTGCTGGGGCCGTTCTACCCGCGAGCCTCGCACGCATGCTAGCGAACCGTCGTGGCCGTGATGGGATCGCCCGAGGGCGTCACCACGTCGACGTGCGACCCGGGCCGGTATGCGATGTTGGGCACGAACCACATCGTGTAGGTCCGGTAGGCCGCAGCCGGCTCGCCGCCGTCGATCGGCGCGCGTTCGAAGGCCACGATGCGCACCCGGTCGGCGTTGGCACGAATCGATTCGATGATCTGGACGTAGCCGCTCTCGCGATGCGGCCCCATGAGTAAGATGACGGCAAACTCCTTACGGAAATTGACCTCGGCGGAGATCCCCAAGCCCTCGAGGGTGCGCTTGTCGCGGAGGACGATGACTTGCGTACCGCCGGCCGCCACGGTCGTCCCGGTGCGGACCTGATTTACTCGCACTTCGCGACAACCGGCGAGCGCGACGAAAGCCACAAGGACCAGCACTACGCGCCGCATCGAATGCGCCTGTTCGAGATAACCCCGCGATTCCCCGAGGTGG
>DASYOE010000095.1:0-5244 GCA_036008105.1 Candidatus Lustribacter sp.
GTGCAGACGCGCCGGCGCTGCTTGCAACGGGACGAGCGACGTGCACGTATGCGCAACTTGCTGCGCATCTCGATCGGGTTCGCGCGGCCCTTCACGAATGGCTGCCGCTCGATAATCGTGTGATTGCGGTCGCGGCGCCGAACGGACCGGAGCTGCTAACGGCCATCGTCGCTGCGATGTCGGCCGGCATTTGCGCCCCGTTCGATCCGAGCCGGCCGGCCGCCGAAGTCGACGCGTTCTTGGCCGATATCCAACCGTCGCTGGTACTTGCTGACGACGCCACCATCGAGCGTTATGTGGATATTTTCAACCGTCGCGGCGCCGGCACGGTGCGGATGATTGCATCGCCGGCCGCCCCGGCGGGTGTTTTCGACGTCATTGCAACGAAGCTGCGGCGCGGTGCGCACGACCGCGTCGCCACCGAGGAACCCGGCACCGTGTTGCTCCTGCGCACGTCGGGCACGACCGCATCGTCGAAGATCGTGCCCCACACCGAGGCCCGGCTTATGCACGTCTATTCCGCAGATGTTGAAGCGGTGGATATGCGGCCAACCGACCGCTGCCTCACGGCAATGCCGCTATATCACGTGCACGCGATTAGCTGGGTTACCGGCGCATCGTTCCTTGCCGGAGGTTCCGTCGTCTTCCCCACGACGATCGGCGCCGCCGCACTAGTGGACGGGCTCCGGATCTACCAGCCGACATGGTATACGGCTTCGCCGGCAACGCATCGTGCCGTGCTGGCGCACCTGGGTCGAGAAACGCGGCTACTCGAACACTCCCTGCGCTTCGTGCGAACGACATCGGCTCCGATCGACCTACAACTTCTTACCGATCTCGAAGCGGCTCTTGGCGTTCCAGTACTCGAGGGCTACGGTTCGACCGAGGCGCCGTCAGCCAGCCTCAATCCGCCGCCGCCTCTCACGCGCAAACTCGGCTCCGTTGGCCTGCCTACGGGCTGTGAAGTTGCGATCATCGACGGCGAAGTCGCCATTCGCGGAGCAAACGTTGCGCCGGCGTATGCGGGTGGCGAGCGCCGGCCAATCATCGATCCGCTCACCGGCTGGTACCGTACCGGCGATGCCGGGCATCTCGATGCGGACGGCTACCTCTACATCACGGGACGCCTGGACGAACTTATCAACGTCGGCGGTGATAAAGTCATACCGGAGAAGGTCGAGGAGGCGTTACGCGCGCACCCCGCCGTCGCGGACGCCGTTGCCTTTCCGCTGCCACATCCGACGCTCGGCCAACACGTTGCGGTGGCCGTTGTCCCACGCGCGGACGTCGCGGTGACGGAGAGACAACTGATCGAGTACGCCACATTGCTCCTACCGCGCCCGGCTGTTCCGAACGTCGTGCATCTGGTAACAACGCTCGCACGTGACGGCAGCGGCAAAGCTCGCCGGCATGAGCTGACCGCAACATTTGCGCGTGACTCACGTCTCACGCAGCTCGACCCGAAATCCGGCCAAGACGATTCGCGGATTGAAGCACTCGTGCGCATTTGGGAAGACGTTCTCGAATACGCGCCGGTGGCAATCGACGAGAACTTCTTCGCAGCCGGCGGCGATTCGTTGCGAGCGGTCCGTGTGGTAGCGAGAATTGAAGCAGATCTCGGCGTCACCATGCCCGTGGACATCTTCTTATTTGCGCCCACTATTCGCGAGCTTGCGCAAGCCATGCGCACGCATTCGAATACCACGCACCGCAGCCGGATCGTTCCCCTGCGGTCTACCGGTTCGCGTCCACCCTTGTTCTTTTACCACACCGACCTCGAAAGCGGCGGCTTATATGCGCGCTTCCTGCTGACCGCGTTAGATTCAGAACAACCAATCTACCTCGTGGGCCCTTACGGGGCACCAGGCGACGTCGTTCCCGAAAGCATCGAGGCGATGGCCGCCGTCGATGCCATGATGATCACAACCGACGTGCCTTCGCAATCGTATCGTCTGGCAGGCTATTGCCGGGGCGGCGTGGTTGCATTCGAGGTCGCGCGGCTCTTGGAGAATGCCGGGGCAACCGTCGACATTGTCGCACTCATCGCGAGTTCCGTCCCGAACGCTTTATTGGAGCCGCTCGGAGCCTTGACGTCGCGCGCGAGCAGGTTCCTTTCGCCGCGCGGAACCCAGCGTTTTCATAAAGTCTTACGCAGCATCGCCAACGCCGTTCGCACGCGGTCGTATCCCGCCGAGATCGTGAACGCCGTCCACGATTTATGGCACCCGCCGCCGACGCCGACGGCCACCATCCAGATCTACCTCGATCGGCTCCTGTTCTATTTTCCGAAGCGCACCATGCGTTCGGTCGACTTGATTTGGCCCGACGACGACAGGCCGATGCTCTCGGGTGACCCTTCAATGGGGTGGCGTCACGTTGCGCACGTCCGGCGCCACTCCGTTGGAGGCAATCATACAACGGTTCTCACGGACCACGTCGGTGAACTCGGCATGGTGTTGCGCCGTATTTTCGATTTCGCCGACGGATGATCGCGTTTGCGCGGGCCTGTGCGGCGATTGCGGCAACCGCGAGCAAACTCGAGAAAATCGCGCTGCTCGCGGAATATTTGCGCGGCCTCGAGGATGCGGATCTCGCGCCGGCGGCGCGGTTCTTCACCGGGAATCCGTTCGCATCGGCCGATCAGCGTTCGTTAGGCCTCGGCGGCCGAACGCTCGTTGCGGCGGCGCACGGCGCGTGGGGCGTGGACAGCACGGCGTTGCGCACGGCCTATCGCGCGACCGGCGATCTCGGCGCGGCGCTCGGGCCGTTCGTGCGTCCAACGGCGGATCTCGGGTTGTTCCGCGAGACGTTGACGCCCGCCAAACTCTACGCTTATTTGGTCGAGATCGCGGCCGCTGCGGGCAAGAGCGCACAACGGCGGCGCCAGGTACTTTGCGAACGCATCCTCGGTGCCTGCACGGACCCACTGGAAGCGACCTACGTGATCAAAGTCGTCACCGGCGAACTCCGGATCGGCTTGCGCGAAGGGTTGATCGGTGATGCGATCGCGCAGGCGTACGCTGCCGAACCGCTCGCGGTACGGCGTGCCTCGAGCGCGGCCGGTGACATCGGCGCGGTGGCCGTTGCGGCGAAGCACGGCACGCTCGACGCGATCGCCATCGCGTACCACGCGCCGATTGCGTTCATGCTGGCGACGCCTATTGCGTACGGAGCAGATTACAAGGATTTGGCGGCCGGCCCGTGGCTTGTCGAAGACAAGTACGACGGCATTCGCGCGCAGGCGCACGTGACTCCGGACCGCGTTTCGCTTTTTTCGCGCACGCACAACGACGTGTCCGCGTCCTATCCGGAGGTCGTGGCGGCGCTCCGCGAACTGCCGGGGTCGATGATGCTCGACGGTGAGATCGTCGCCGAACGCGACGGACGCGTGCTCCCGTTCCGCTATCTGCAAGCCCGGCTGCAGCGCAAAGACGTCTCGGCGGAACTGCTGGCCGAAGTACCGGTGCGCTACGTCGTCTTCGACGCGCTCGCGCACAACGAACGCTTCCTGCTCGACGAACCGCTGACGACACGACGCGAAGTACTAACTGCTGCATTGCGCGGGGCGAGTGCGCAGATCGAAATCGCGCCTGCCAACGTAATCGCGCCCGGCACACCGGCGCAAACGGTGAACGAGCGCTTCGCTGCGGCGCGCGAGCGCGGTCACGAAGGCGTGATGTTCAAACGCACCGATTCGCCGTACACGCCCGGGCGGCGCGGCAAGTCGTGGCTCAAACTCAAACGCGAGTTGGCGACGCTCGATTGCGTCGTCGTCGGCGTCGAGTGGGGACATGGGCGGCGCTCGCAGGTGCTGTCCGATTACACCTTCGCGGTACGCGGTCCGGACGGTCTGGCCCCGATCGGCAAAGCGTACAGCGGCCTCACCGACGTCGAGATCGCGGAGATGACGGCGTGGTTTCTGGCCCACCGCGTGCCGGACGGCGACGCGGCCCGCGTGTACGCGGAGCTCGGACTTGGCCGCCACGAGATCGTCGTCGAACCGTCGGTCGTGGTCGAAATCGCGTTCGACATCATCCAGCGCAGCGAATTGCACGCGAGCGGATTCTCGCTGCGTTTTCCGCGCATCGTCCGGCTGCGTCCCGACAAACCGGCGAGTGAAGCGGACACCCTGGCGCGAGTGGTCGAAATTTACGAGCAGATGCTGACCCGCGAACGCATTGAACCCGAGCGCTGAGACGCCGCCGCGTCCCTGGCCTCCCTACGTCGCGCGAGAAACCGTTCTCCGCGAGCTCGAACGCGCGATCGCAGCAACCCCTGATGCGCTCGACACGCACTTCTACTACGCATCGTTCCTACGCGACCACGGGCAGTTTGAAGCGGCCATCGCCGAATTCGAGCACGTGCTCGCCCGCGCGCCCGATCACGTGGAGACGCTCGTCGCGCTCGGGGTCGTTCTGGCGCGCCGCGGCCGGCGTCTCGATGCGCGCGCGCAATTCGAACACGCGGTCGCCCGCGACGGCGCGCACGGCGGCGCGCTGGTCAACCTTGCCAACGTGCTCGTACTGGACGAGCCCGAACGGGCGCAAGCACTGTACGAAACCGCGCTTCGGCACGACGCCGCCTATGCCGCCGCGCATCGCGGGCTGTGCGGTCTCGCCGCGGCGCGCGGCGACGCGGCAGCGACCTCACGGCATCGCGAAGCCGGCTACGCCGGCGGCCCCTTCGGACGCCGGCCGTATCTCGGCGCAACGATGCCACCGGAAGTGCTGACGCTGGTATCGACCGACGGCGGCAACATCCCGCTGGAAGCGCTGATCGACGAGCACCGCTTCCTCGTGCACGAAGTGTACGTCGAGGCCTATGACGGCGAAGTACTGCCGCCCCACGCTCTGATCGTCAACGCTATTGCCGACGCGGATCGCTGCGCGCCGGCGCTGCAGCGTGCGTCGGAGTTGGTGAAGGCTGCGCGCGTTCCCGTCGTCAACGCCCCGCGTGCAGTGGCGGCCACGGGCCGCGTGGCCAACGCAGCGCGTCTCGCCGGCCTGACCGACGTCGTCGCGCCGGCGGCTCGCTTTGTGGGCCGCGCTTCGCCCGCGCCGAACACATTTCCGTTCGTGCTACGAGTGCAGGGGATGCACATGGGTCGCGGCATGATCCGCATCGACGATGCAAGCGCATTCGCCCAAGCGATTGCCACGACGCCGCCGCGCGACGAACGAATCGCGATCGACTACGTCGACACACGCTCCCGCGACGGCGCCTGGCGAAAGTATCGGGTGATGA
>DASYOE010000096.1:0-2841 GCA_036008105.1 Candidatus Lustribacter sp.
GCCGTTGAGAACGAGCGGCTCGCTCACTTTTCGGTCGGGTCCTTCACCGCGGGATAGGTGGCGATCGTCGTGTTCTGCAGCTGGCCGTTGACCTTGTCGACCCGGCGGATGTAGACGTTCTGGATCAGGTCACGCGTCTGCGGATCGATTTGAATCGGGCCGCGCGCGCTGTCGAGCTTCATCCCCTTAAGGATCGACATCGTCTTATCCGGATCGATCGTGCCGTTCTGGGCGGCCGTCAGTTGGTAAATGGCTTGCAGCGCGTCGTACGTGGCGACCGTGTAGAAGTCGGGAGTGTCGACCGTCGCGTCGGCCGCGTGCATGTCGCGGGTGAGCTTCTTGTTCATCGCACCGTCGTACGTCGGCGAGTAGTTCATCGACGTGAACACGCCCAACGCGCTGTCGCCTTCGTCGGGCAGCGATTTCTCGATCGTGAGATCGCCGGTACCGAGCAGCTTGATCCCGGTCTTATCCCCGCCGGCGTTCTGCCAGGCCTTGAGAAAGTTGCGTCCGGTGACGGTGAGGAAGAGAAAGACCGCTTGCGGTTTCGCGTCGCGCACCCGCTGCACGTAGGCCGACATGTCGGTCGCCTGGAGCGGCACGCGAACCTCGTCGAGAACCGTTCCGCCTTTGGCCGTGAACGCTGCGCGGAACGTGTTGCCGGCATCGATGCCGGGTCCGAAGTCCAATACCACGATGTAGGCCGTTTTGATCTTCTGTTTGATGGCCCAGTCGGCGAGCGGATAGGTGACTTGCCCCGTCGTGAAGCTCAGGCGCGCGAAGTACGGGTTGGGCTCGAGGATCCCGTAGCCGCCGGCGTTGATTATGAGCGTCGGCTTCTTGGCCGCGGTCGCGACCCGGCCGACCGCCATCGCGTTCGGTGAGAGCGTGATTCCCATCAGCAGGTCGACTTTTTCGCCGACGATCAGTTCTTGCGCGAGGCGGCCGGCATTTTCGGGATTCGGGCCGCCGTCGTCGCGCTTGATCAATTCGACCTTGCGCCCCGCGACCGAATCGCCATGCTCTTTGAAGAACGCGGTGATCGCCGCTTGTTGAGGCCCGGCTTCTTCGGCGTACGGACCGGAAAACGTCGCCAAAAAGCCGACCTTCAGCGGCGGCAGATCGGCGGCGGCGTTGCGCGGCGCGGCGAACGACAGACACAGACATACGGTCAGCGCAAGGGTCACGACGCGCAACAGGCTAGGCATGGGTGAAGACCTCACTCCCGGCAAGCCATGCGTCCCCTTGCGCCGTGAGTTGCTCGAGAGCTTCTCCGCGGACGCCTGGCATGTCGGTTTTCACCGTAAAGCCGAGTTTGGATTGAAAGTAGGCGAGGTGCCGGTAGCCCTCAGGGAAGCGAGCTAACAGTTCGGGATCGAGGGTGAGGTGCTGCGACGTATCGACCGGATCGGCGCGATCTTTTTCGTAGATCGGCTGGCGGAAGACGAGGCCCCAGCGGCCCCCGCGGCGTTCGAGGAAGTCGAAGAAGCGGCCGATGCAAACGATGTCGCACACGACGCCTTCGAGCGCGCCGCGCACGGAGATCGTCATCTTGGTTTGAGAAATGGCGCGATCGCCGGCGACGTCGATCGCACAACCGCCCAGAAAATGAACGACGCTCATGCCGCTCGCTTGCGCCCGGCGCGAGGCTTCGATGAATTCGTCGACCGGGCTTTGCGTCCACGTGGCGGCCATGCGACCGTCGTCGTGCCACAGCGTGCGGAAGCGTTCCCAATCGCCCGCGTCGCGCCACACGACCCAGCGTTCGATCAGGTCGCGAATCGCGCTGTGGTCGCTATCGGTCACGAAGTCGAGACGGTTTGGGCGAGCATCCGCTCGAGCACGCGGCGCATGTGCATGCGTGCGCCGTCGGCCACGATGTTGATCAGCCCGTCCTCGCCGAACTCCGCCAGGCGCGTTTGCTGGGCGGTGACGATCCACTGATCTTCTTTGAACGCCGACGCGACCTCGTCGAACATCACTTGCGTCGCCTGCGGGTCGCCGGGCCGGAAACCGTTGAGCGCCGACCAGAAATAGTGGCACGACGTTTCGGTTTCGGGTGTGAGCGTGTGGAAAATGCGCATCGAGAAGCCGCCGTCGCGCTTGCCTTGATCGTAGGCGCCGGTATTCGCATCGACCGCACCGACCCACTGCAGCACGACGGCCGGCGCGACGAACTCGAACTCTTGCCAGCGGTCGATGCGGTCGGCCAGCGCCGGCACCGCTTTTTTGTACGTCGGCGGCGGCGGCGAGTTCAGCAGCCAGCGCGTGAACTTCAAGCCCGTTTCGGTAGGCTGCGTATCCATGATCGCATCGACGTGCGCTTGCGGGTTGCCGCCAATGGTCGAGCCGTGCACGTAGCCGAGATGCGTGAGATCCATCAGGTTGTCGACCATCAGGTACGCGCTGCCGCCGATCGGGTACATCGCGTGCTTGTGCGGCCAACGTTCGCCGTCATTCAGATACGGGTAGTCGACGATGGTGGCCGGATCGGCGGCAGCCGGATCGCCCATCCAGACCCAGACACACGTGTCTTTCTCGACCACCGGATACGACTTGACGCGCGCCTTGGCCGGGATATGCACTTGTCCCGGAATGTGCACGCAGGCGCCGCTGCCGTCGTAGACCATGCCGTGGTAGCCGCACTCGAGGCCCGATGCGACGATCTGACCGCAACTCAACGGTGCGCCACGGTGGCAGCACATGTCGGCGAGCGCGGCGGCGCGACCCGCCGCGTCGCGGAAAAGAACGACCGGCTCGTTGAGGATCCGGCGCGGCAGCGGCTTGCCGGTGACCTCGTCGGTCCAAGCCGCAACGTACCATGCGTTCGTGATGAATGTC
>DASYOE010000097.1:0-1759 GCA_036008105.1 Candidatus Lustribacter sp.
AGGTCGACGCGTTCTGCAAGAAACCGCCGTTCCGACTCGCTGCCGGCGTCGCCCGTGAAGAGCATCCGAAAACGCCCGTACTCCAACACGAACGCGACGGAGTTGCTGTTGATCGCGTTGGTACCGCCGATGAAGGGCAGCGACGGGCCGATGAATTGCAGCGTGACGCCGTCGTCGGTGTGCCACTGTGCCGCCGCGCGCGGATACAGAACCGGGACGCCTTCCGCGCGCGCCGTTTCCATCGCGTCGCGGTACGCGTGCCCCCCGTAGCGCTGGCCGCTGTCGGCCAACTCGATAACGCGAAGCCGCCGCAGCACGGGCGCGACGCCGCCGACGTGATCGCCGTGCGGATGCGAGATGATGACGGCGTCGACGGCGTGAATTCCCTGGCGCAAGAGAAACGGCACGACGGTGCGCTCGCCGACGCGTTCGGCGACGGAGCCGTCGATCTGCGGCCCGCGCTCGAGGCGGCCGCCCGCGTCGATCAGCAGCACGTGACCGCGCGGCGTCTGCACGACGATCGCGTCGGCCTGGCCGACGTCGAGCACGGTGATGCGCAGCCGCGCGTCGACGCTGCGCGGCGGCCACAGCACGAATGCCGTCGCCGTGACGAGCGCCCCGATGACGAGCGTCTGCGCGCCTCGCCGCCAGAGAATCGACCCGGCGAGCAACGCGATGTCGTAGGCCGCGATGCACCAGATGGGCGCCGGAGTCATCGGTATGACGGCGGCGGGAAGCGCGCCGATCGTTTGAACGACGCCGAACGTCCACGCGAGCAGCCACGAGTTCAGGTTGGCGCAGGCCGTCGCGGCAATCGGGCACCACGCGAGCAGCAGCTGCGCGGCGCCCAACGACATCGTAACTGCGACGCACGGCACGACGGCAAAATTGGCGACTACGGCGTACGGAGTGAACTGCAGGAACACGGCCGCGGTGAGCGGCCAAACTCCGAGCTGCGTCGCGATCGACAGCACGATCGCCTCGCGCATGCGATCGGGCAGGGCGATGCGCGCCTCGATCCAGCGTTCCAGCGATCCGGCGCACGCAAAGATCGCGCCGACGCACGAGAACGACAGGGCAAAGGACGCGCTTGCGACGCTCTGCGGGCGCGCAACCGTCACGACGATCGCCGCGACCGCGAGCGCGTTCCAGGAGAAGGTCGCGCGTCCGCACGCGCGCGCGGCAAGCGCAGCGGTCGCCATCGTGGCCGCGCGCAGCGCGGGCAGCTGCGCGCCGCTCCACCACACGAACATCCAGACGAGTACGATCGCGACGGCGCACGACATCCAACGCGGCAGCGCGAGATAGCCGAGTAACGCAAGGGATAAGGCCGCGATCACGCCCAGATGCAAACCGGCGGTGACCAAGACGTGCACGGTGCCGGTCTCTTGGAACTCGGTGCGCAACGCCGGCGGCAGCGCCGCGCGCTCTCCCCACAGCTCTCCCGCAACGAGCGACGCCGCCGGTTCGCCGAGTCCATCGCGAAGCCGGGCGTGCGCCCATTCGTGCGCGCGCGCGCGCCAAACCTGCGGGCTCGGCGGCGACTGGGCGCCCGCGGCCAGGATAGCTGCCGCAGCGAGTCGGCCATTTAGGCCGCGCTCGGCTTCGATGTCGCGTTCGCTCGGCTCGCCGGGATTACGCGCGTCGTCGAACGGTTCGAGCCTGCCCCGCAACAGCACGCGCGTGCCCGGCGGCGGCGCGGGCTCGCTCGCGCGCGCGAGGACACGCGGCCCGCTATCGAGCGCGACCGTGAGCTCGG
>DASYOE010000098.1:0-5836 GCA_036008105.1 Candidatus Lustribacter sp.
GTGCGAATTGCAATATGTTTCATCTGCGTTCCCCTAGCGCGGCTGGCTGACGACGTCGACGAGTGCCGGCAGTCCGTTTCTGACGACCTTGAGCGCCCGTGCCAGGGCCGGACCGAGTTGATCCGGATTTGAGATCGGTCCCTCGCCGTACACGCCGAACGATTCGGCCATTTTTGCGTAGTCGATGTTCGGGTTGTCGATCTTAGTGCCGACCGACGCGTGCTCGGGCTGCCGTTCGCGCCGGTTGGCCATGCGCTGCAGATGCATCACCTCTTGGTGCCAAGCACGGTTGTTGTGCACGATGGTCAGCAGCGGAATCTTATGGTGTGCCGCCGTCCAGAGCGAACCCGGCTGCACCATCAAGTCGCCGTCGCCTTCGAAGTTGATTGCATAGCGGCCTTGATCGCGCGCGGCCAGCGCCGCCCCGACGGCGGCCGGCATTTGCTGGCCGACACCCGAAGCGCCCGAACCGCCGTTGAGGTGATATGGCTGATCGAGATCCCACAGCCGTTGCGGCCAGGAACCCATTTGCCCAGTCGAATTGACGATCGAAAACACATCGCCTTTGACGAGACCGTGCACTTCGGCATGCATGCGCGGGAGCGAGATCGGGGAAGCGTCCCAGCCGAAACCGGCCGCGGCGATCGCGTCTTGGCGGTGTTTGGTCCACGAGTCGGCAAAGCGTGCGGCACGCGCGGTGTTCTGCGCCTTGCGTTCGCTCGTGATCGCCCGGGCAATGGCGTCGAGGAGATACGGCAGCGACGCCTCGGCGTCGCCGGCAATCGGCATCGTCGGGTTGTAGAAGCGCTGCTGATCCTGGTAGTTGCCCTGGCCCTGGAGATACATCGAGTTGATGTGAATCGTCGTCGCGTTCGGCTTGATCTTCATCACGGTTTGGCGCACCGGGAAATCCGGCACGTCGCCGACGACGCTGAAGAAGTCGCCGACCTCGAGTCCGAGAATCACGTCGGCTTGCGCGAGCATCCCGCGGTCGAAGGCCGCATAGAGATGATGGTTGGTCGGGAAATTCATCCGGTTGCCGATGTCGACGACCGGAATCTGCAGCGATTCGGCGAGTTGCACGAGCAGCGCCATACCGGCCGGCGTGCGGGCCACGCGATCGGCAACGATCACCGGCGTCTGCGCGCCGACCAGCGCCTTCGCGACGTCGGCCAGGACGGCCGGATCGGCCACCGGTGCCCGGACCGGAACGAACTTCGGCAGCGGCAACTGCTTGGCGTCGTTCGGCATTTCGGCGAGATCGGCGTCGACCAGCACGAGCGTCGGTTCTTGCACCGGCGTCAGCGACAGCGACGTGGCTTTCATGATCTCTTCCCCGAACGATTGCAGCGATTGCGGGTTCGCGTCGTACTTCACGTACCCGCGCACGATCTGCGCGACGTCGGTCGCAGTGTGGTACCACTCGACGCCGGGCCGGCGCGTCGCACCATCGGCGATGTTGCCGACGAGGATGAGCATCGGCACGCGATCCGCGTACGCGTTGTAGATGCCCATCGACGCGTGCTGCAGGCCGACGGTGTTGTGCACGATGATCGCCATCGGCTTGTGCGCCATCTTGGCGTACCCGTGGGCCATCGCGGCGGAGATCTCTTCGTGCGTGCACGAGAGCAGCTCGGGCTTCGAGTTGCCGCCGTAGTTCGTGATCGATTCCTGGAGACCGCGGAACGTGGAACCCGGCATGCACGTGATGTAATCGAAGCCGACGTGCTTGAGGCAGTCGACCATGTAATCGGAGCCGGCGTTATGAACGTGCCAGCGATCGATCTCGACAGCCGGGTTCCCGACCTCTTGCGCGACGAGGCGCGGGCCGGGCAAACTTGCGCTGGCGTTCGCGACGCTCGGCAGACTCGACACCGGTTGCGGTGCGTCCGCGGCCGCTGCCGCCGCGGTGGGCGTGACGCCGGCGGCGGCTGCGCCGGCACCCCCCGCTGCAATACCCGCAAGGAAAGCGCGCCGGTCGACACCAGCTTTCTTTTTAGCCACGAAGCACCTCAACAGACTCACGAACGGGCGAATGCCCCCTAGGGACAAATCTCCGCACGGTCGCGGGATGCCTGCAAGTGCCTTGTTACTTGGCCGGTCCCACCCACACGGTCTGGATGTTCATGAACTCGCGGATGCCGAGGTACGAGAGCTCGCGTCCGTAGCCGCTGTGCTTCACGCCGCCGAACGGCAGGCGCGGATCGGACGCCGTCATCCCGTTGATGAAGACCGCGCCGGTCTGAATTTGCCGGGCGAGTTGCTTGCCGCGTTCGACGTCGGCCGTCCAGAGTGCGCCGCCGAGCCCGAAGGTCGAATCGTTGGCGAGCGCGACCGCGTGCGCGGCGTCGCGCGCGCGGATCACCGCCGCAACCGGACCGAACGTTTCTTCGCGAAACACCGGCATCGTGTCGTCCACGTCGACCAGCACCGTCGCCTCGAAGTACGCGCCGGGACGCTTGGGTGCGGTTCCGCCGAGCATGACCCGCGCGCCCTTTGCGACCGAGCCGTCGATCTGTTTGATCAGGTCGTCGCGCAGGTCGGCCCGCGCCAACGGTCCCATGGTCGTCGCGCGGTCCTCGGGGTCGCCGATCCGGTAGGCTTTGGACTCTTCAATGAAGGCGGCGACGAACCGGTCGTAGATCGCGTCTTCGACGATGAAGCGTTTGCCGCAGATGCAGCTCTGCCCGGCGTTCTGGAAGCGCGCCTTGGCGGCGGTTTTGGCGGCGGCGGCGAGATCGGCGTCGGCCAGCACGATGAACGCGTCGGATCCGCCCAGCTCGAGCACGTGCTTCTTGAGCGCGCGCCCGCTTTCGCTGGCGACCGACACGCCGGCCGGCTCGCTGCCGGTGATGGTCACCGCGGCGATGCGATCGTCGGCGATCAAGCGCTTGACCTCGGCCCCCGGCACGATCACGGTCGAGAAGACGCCGGCCGGGAACCCGGATTCGCGGAACGTCTCCTCGATGTCGAGCGCGCAGCGGGTTACGTTGCTGGCGTGTTTTAGCACGCCGGCGTTGCCCGCCATCAAGGCCGGAGCGGCGAACCGGAAAACTTGCCAGTACGGAAAGTTCCAGGGCATGACGGCGAGGACGACCCCCAGCGGCTGGTAGGCGATATAGCTGTCGGTGGCCGTCGACGCGATGTGCTCGTCGGCCAAGAACTGCTCGGCGTTGTCGGCGTAGAAGTCGCAGGCCCAGGCGCACTTCTCGACCTCGGCCTCGGCGTCGCCGATCGGCTTGCCCATCTCGCGGGTGGCGTTGAGCCCGAAGCGCGCCTTGTTGGCCCGGAGGTAGGCGCCCGCGGCCTTCATTAAAGCACCGCGCTCGGCGAAGGTCCTGGCCGACCAGAGCCGCTGGGCTGTGACCGCCCGGTCGAGGATCGCGTCGAGCTCGGCCTGGGTGTGCAGCGCGAACGATTCGAGCTTCGCGTCCGTGGCGGGGTTGATGGAGTCGACGGTCTTCGTCTGTGCGGAAATCACGCTCAGGTCTGCGGCAAGGGCCCTAAAAACACCCGCCTTGCACATGCCCGGCCCCGTGGAAGAACTGGTCGCGCCGTTTGACTTTCTGGCCTCCGATTGGTATCATCTGGCGGTTGTGGTCCTCGCCGGCCGCGGTACTTTGCTGTGGCCGGCGGAAAGCGTAGTCGATACGCCAGGACCCGTGGACTTCCTAGAGGCGAAACGACGATGAAGAACATCATCGGCCGCAAGGTCGGGATGACGAGCGTGTTCACAGCCGACGGGCGCTACGTACCGGTGACGGTAATCGAAGCGGGCCCGTGTTCGGTCGTGCAGCGCAAGACGAAAGAAACCGACGGCTACGAGGCCGTCGCGCTCGCCTTCGGCGACGTGAAGAAGTCGCGCGTCACGCGCGCGCTGGCCGGACATTATAAGAAGGCCGGCGTCGAACCGAAAGCCGCCATTCGCGAATTCCGCACCGAGATCGAAGGTCTCGACGTCGGTGCGGCGGTCACGGTTGAAGCGTTCGCCGAGGGCGACCGCGTCGACGTGCAGGCCACGTCGAAGGGCCACGGCTTTGCCGGGGGCATCAAGCGGCACAACTTCAGCGGCGGCGGCGCGAGCCACGGTCAGATGATCCACCGTCAGCCCGGTTCGAACGGCGACACCAACGCCGGTCACGTCGTCAAGGGCAGCCGGCGTCCGGGCCATTACGGCGTCGACAAGATCACGCATCAGAATTTGGAAGTTGTCCGGGCCGATACCGAGCGCAATCTGCTCCTCGTGCGCGGCCCGGTTCCGGGTCCGAAGAACGGCCTCGTCGTCGTCTCGCACTCGGTGAAAGTGAAGACCGCCTGATGCCGCAGGTCATCGACGGGAAGGGCAAAGCCCTCAAAGACGTTCCGGTTCCCCCCGCATTCGCGGGCAACGTGTCGGGCAAGACCAACGCGATCTTCCGCGCGGTCTTCCGCGAGCTGGCAAACCCGCGCGCCGGCACGCACTCGACGCTCAAACGCGACGAAGTGCGCGGCGGCGGCGCAAAGCCCTGGAAACAGAAGGGCACCGGTCGCGCGCGCCAAGGTTCGATCCGTTCGCCGCAGTGGCGTCACGGCGGCGTGGTCTTCGGGCCGCAGCCGCGCAGCTACGTCGGCGCGCTCAACAAGAAAGAGCGCCGGGCCGCGATGCTCGCCGCGCTCTCCGACAAATTTCAAAACGGCTCGGTCACGCTGCTCCAGACCGACAAGCTCTCCTTGAGCAAGACGAAAGAATTCGCGACGCTGCTGTTCGGTTCGCCGAAGGCCGCGAAGACCGGCGTGCGCACGCTGGTCGTGTTCGCCGAAAGCGAGCTCGCTACGGTCGGTGAAGCGCTGGCCCGCACCGGCAACAACGTCCAGAACGCCGCCGTGACGCACACCGGCGCGCTCGATATCAAGGACGTCGTCGGCTACACGCGCCTCGTCTTGACGGCGGCCGCGAACGATGCGCTGATCGCCCGCTTCGCCCCGTCGGAGAAGTCCGCATGACCTCACGCGATATCATCGTGGCGCCGGTGATCACCGAGAAATCGATGGCCGGCACCGCCTTTCAACAGTACGCCTTCGAGGTGCACTCCGCGGCCACGAAGACGCAGATCAAGTCGGCGATCCGCGAGATCTTCAAAGTCGACGTGATCAAGATCAACACGATCAACGTGTTGGGCAAGTCGAAGAACTTCGCCCGGCGCGGCAATCGCACGTCCGGTAAGCAGTCGAACTGGAAGAAAGCCATCATCACCCTTTCGCCGGGCCAAAAGATCGAGCTCGGCGGCGTCAACTACTTCGAGCAATAAGATGGCCGTCAAAAAATATAAGCCGACCAGCGCCGGGCGCCGCTTCATCACCACCGCCGACTTCTCCGAGATCAGCAAGAAAGCGCCGGAGAAGTCGCTGCTCGAGGTCAAGAAGAAGCATTCCGGCCGCAACAACAACGGCCACATCACCGTGCGCCATAAAGGCGGCGGGACGCGCAAGCAGTACCGCATCATCGACTTCAAGCGCGCCAAGGACACCGTTCCGGCCAAGGTCGCGGCGATCGAGTACGATCCCAACCGCACCGCGCGCATCGCGCTGTTGCACTACCGCGACGGCGAGAAGCGCTACATCCTCGCGCCGGTCGGTCTCGAGGTCGGCGCGGTCGTCGTGTCGGGATCCGATGCCGACATCAAGATCGGCAACGCGCTGCCGCTGGCGAACATTCCGCTCGGCACGGTGATCCACAACATCGAACTGCGTCCGGGCGAAGGCGGCAAGCTCGTGCGTTCGGCCGGTTCGTCGGCGCAGCTGATGGCCAAGGAAGGCGCGTACGCGCAGGTCCGCATGCCGTCGGGTGAAGTGCGCA
>DASYOE010000099.1:0-4804 GCA_036008105.1 Candidatus Lustribacter sp.
GCTAAGCCGGTCACGCCGGTTGAAGCACTTTCCGGCGAAGGTCCGCGGGCGGTCCTCGATCGCGTCGGCATCGAGCCGAAGCTCGCCGGCCACTTCGTCGTTCTCACGCCGCGAATGATCGGCTTCGTGGCCGAGCGCGCCCTGCCGGTCGGCACGCGCGTGCGAGTTACGCTCGCCGCCGGATTACGCGACCTCGCCGGCGACACGCTGCAGCAAGATCTCGCCTGGACCTTCGAAACGCAAGCGCTTAGCTTTACCAGCTTGCCGCAGCTCACGGCCGGTGACGACGAGGCGACCCCTGCGCCGGTGGACCTGCGGCCGAAGCTTCAAGTGACCGCCAATGCCGCCGTGGACGTCGCGTCGTTGGCCGCCCATGCGACGATCGATGGCACAGACGGCACCAGTTCCGGCGTGACGGCCGTCTTGGAAGCGACGCCGTCGCCCGATCCAGGCGACGACGCGCAAGCACTCTACGACCCGTCGCTCAACGTTTGGGTCTACGATCTGCGCCCGACGCGCGAGTTGCGGCGGGGCACGACCTACCAGCTCGCAATTGCGCCCGGCGTCGAACCGCTCTATGGCAATTTAGCGACGGCGCGACGCTTCCTCGGCAGCGTGCGCACGTACGACGTGCTGGCAATCGTTCCAACGCCGGTCCCAAGCCCCAACGGCGGAGGCCGGTTTGCCGACGGGGATCCGGCAATCGCGTTCAGCAATCCCCTCGATCCGAACTCGATCGCAAACGCGGTGAGCATCTCGCCGGCGCCGGCGGCGGTGAAGACGCTGACGAGCGTTTCAGATCAATCGAACACGATCGCCATCGACCCCTACGCCCTCGATCCCGACAAAACATACGTCGCAACGGTCGCCGCGAGCTTGAAAGACGTATTCGGTCAAACGCTCGGACACGAACGGCGCGTGACGATTCATACCTCGGATTTCGCGCCGGGCGCGTGGGCGCCCAGCGGATGGCAGCCCAGCGTGATCCCGGCCGGCGCTCCCGTCGACCTGAACTTCTACGCAACGAATTTACCGGGAAGCTCGTATCGCGAAGGCTCCGCCGCGTTGACGCCGCAGCAGGTGCTGGGCACGCGCGATCCGCTCACCGTGCTTCCGCCGTGGCAGAGCTGGCCGAGCATTGCGCTGACGGGCGCGCGCCGCAACGTACAGAGTGTCGTGCGGCTCGCGTTACAGTCGCGCCTTGGCGGCTCGTACGGTGCACTCGCCTACGGCTTCCGCACGGCCCTCGACGCGCCGGGCTCCGATTCGAGCCTCGTGGGCGTCGCGCAACTTACGAATCTCGGCGTTTTCTCGCAATGGTTCCCGTCGCACGGCCTCGTACTCGTGCAGCGTTTGAGCGACGGCGCACCAGTGCGCGGAGCAACCGTAACCGCTTACCGTGTGGACGATCAAAACAAGTTGGCGCCGCAGGCTTGCGCGACGGGCTCGACCGATGCAAACGGCGAGCTGAATTTCTACGGCGTCGACGTCGAGCGCTGCTCGATTCTGGCCAGTTCCAATCAGGCGCCGAATCTCGGCGTCGTGGTGACGCAGGGGACCGACGTCGCGACGGTCACGACTTGGAGCTACAGCGGCTATCCGCGCTTCGACATTGCCGGTGGATGGACCAGCGGTGCGCCGCTCTCGCGTGGCACGATCTTCAGCGATCGTCAAATGTACCAACCCGGGGAGCGCGGCGAGATCACGGGCGTTGCGTATTATGTTAAAGGCAATCGCGTCGTGCCCGACGCGAATGCGTTCTACACCGTGACGCTGAGCGATCCCAGCAACGTCGCGACGTCGCTGGGGCGCCGGCGCACCGATTCGCTCGGCATCTTCTCGATGCCGATCGACTTCTCGAAACAGCAGGCATTGGGCTATTACTCGATTGCCGCCAAAGGAACCAATGGGAACGAGATCGACGGTTCGCTGCGCGTCGCCGAGTTCAAGCCGCCGAACTTCAACCTGACGCTAACGCTGGCCGCGAAGTCGGCCGTCGCCGGCTCGAGCATCGGCGCGAACGTTTCCGCGAACTATCTCTTTGGAGCGCCGCTGCAAGGCGGCAGCGCGCACGCCTACGTCACGCGCGACGTTGCCACCGTGCAGCCGAAGGGATGGGATGATTTGGTTTGGGCCGCAGTGGTTCTATCCCGAGCAGGCGCCTTCGTTCACGACCGACGTGCTGCAGCGGGATCTCACGCTCGATGCCAAGGGCACGACATCGCTCGACGTCGCGGTGCCCGCCGATCTGCCATTCCCGATGACGTACACCGTGGACATGGAGACGAGCGACGTATCAAACCTTTCCGTGAGCGACTCGCAGACGTTTCTCGCGCTGCCCAGCGATGCCGTGATCGGCTTGGCCTCCGAGACGGTGGGCAAGGCGGGCTCGCCGATGCCGGTTCGCGTGGTCGTCACCGATGCCGGCGGTAAAGCGATCGCGGGACGGCCGGTGCATCTCGAGCTCCAGAAGATGACCTACACGTCGGCCACGCAGGAAGAAGAAGGCGGCGAAAACGCGCAACAGTCGATTAAGTACGATACCGTTGCGAGCGCCGATGTCGTTTCGGGCGAGCATCCGGTCACGGTGCAACTGACGCCCAGCGACGCCGGCCCGTATCGCGTCGTCGCACGGCCGCCCGCGGCGCGTAACGATGCGAGCGCCACGGAGATTCAAGTCTTTGCCTTCGGCACCGGTGAGGCCGATTGGGGGCTCTCGGATCCCAATGCGGTCGCGATCAAGCTCGATAAAAAGCAATACGCGACCGGCGAGACGGCGACAGCGCTGATTGCCTCGCCGTATGACCGCGCCGACATCTACCTGGCCGTCGTGCGCAACGACGCGATCTATCGCACGACGCTGCATAACGTCAGCGGCACGGTGCGCTTTCCGTTCAAGATCACACCCGAAATGATGCCGAATGCGGCGCTCGAAGCGGTCGTCGTGCGGCGCGCGGGGGCAACGCCGGCCACGCTCTCTTTGACGGGGATGGTCGGGTTTAACGTCGACCTTGCCGACCGGTATTTGAAGCTCGCGATCGCTCCGAAAAGCGCCACGGTGCAGCCCGGCGGCGCGCAGAGCGTGGACTTCGCGTTGAGCGGCCGCACCGGCTCGCCGGTGCGCGGGGAAATCGTTGCGATGGTCGTCAACGATGCGATTTTACAGCTCTCCGGCTATCGTTTGCCCGATCTCGTGCAGACGGTCTTTGCGACGCAGCCGATCGCGACGATCTTCGCCGATAACCGCGAGAACGTTACGCTGAAAACGCAGACGCCGCCGAGTGAGAAAGGCTTCGGCTACGGCGGCGGCTTTCTGGCCGGCGCCGGAAGCACGCGCGTGCGCGCCAACTTCCAGCCGATGTCCTATTACGGCGTCCTGCAAACCGACGCGCAAGGGCGGGCACACGCGCAGTTCACGATGCCCGATGACCTCACGACCTGGCGAGTAATGGCCGTTGCGCTTGATGGCGATGCGGCGCACTTTGTAACCGGCGATCAGACGTTCATCTCGACGCAGCCGCTGATCGCCAATCCGCTCTTGCCGCAGTTCGCCCGTCCGGGCGATCGCTTCCAACTCGGCCTCTCCATAGCAAACCAAACCGGCGCGAGCGGTGCGCTCGATGTCGTCTTGAAGTTGAGCGGCGCGCTTGCCTTTGCACAGGGCGATCCGCGCGCGCAGCGCGCCACGGAAACCGCGCAAACCGGCATGCAGGCATTTCGGTTCCCGGTCGTCGCCGGCACGCCCGCGCCGACGGTGGTCGAAGCGTCGAGTTCGCTCGGCTCGCAACGCGACGCGTTCCGCGTTCCTTTCGCAACGAGCGATCGAACGGTCACCGAATCGGTGATCGAAAGCGGGGTCAGCACGGGCCACGCCGCGATTCCCATGAACGTCGGCGCCGGGGGCTCGCTGCAGGTGACGCTGGCGAACTCGATCGTGCCGCAGTTCGTCGTGCCGTCCGAGCGCGCGATGGAAGGCGAGGCGCTGCCGCTGGCCGACGAATCGGCGTCGCGCTTGGTCGTTGCCAGCGCGCTCGCACGGCTCCACGGGCCCTACCGGCTCGAACTGACGTTTGATCCGGCAGCGGCCGTTGCGACGAATCTGCAAGCGTTGCTTTCGTACCGGCGCGGTGACGGCGGCTTTGGAGCATTTGCCGGCGCCTCGGGCAGCGATCCGTTCACGACGGCGGCCGCGCTCGACGCACTACTCTTCGCGCGCGCCCACGGGGTGCGCGTCGATACAAACGCCGTCTCCCAAGGCGTCGGATTCATGTCGCAGGCACTCGCCAATCCCGGACGCTTCAAGTGGTGCAACGACGCGCTCTGCAAGGCTCAGCTCCGCTTTGAGGCGCTCTGGACGCTTTCGCAGGCCGGCCACCGGCGAACCGACTTTCTCTCCGATATCGTCGCACAATCGGGCTCGTCGGACAGCGCGACCCAGATCCGCTTGGCGCGTTATCTTTTGAAGACGCCGGGCTGGGAAGGGCAAGGCGCGGCGATGGCCGATCGCCTGACGCAAACGCTCTACGTCACGGGCCGCTACTCCGTCGCGAATTCGGCGGATGCGTGGAGCTGGCTTGGCTCGCTCGTCGATGCGCAGTCGCAGATGCTCCAGCTTCTCATCGAGCGCCGCGCGCCGGCCGAGCAGATCGACGGCGCCGTTCGGGCGCTCGTGGCACAGCAGTGCAAGTGCGGCTGGCCGACGACCGCCGATACCGCCGCGGCGTTGACCGCGCTCTCCTCCTACGCCGCCACCGAACGGCTTACTCCGTCGACGGCCGCCGCGATGGTGGGCGATCGCACCATC
>DASYOE010000100.1:0-3738 GCA_036008105.1 Candidatus Lustribacter sp.
GGTCGCAGCGCGCACGCGGCCACGCCGGCAGCGCACTGCCCGCGTCGGAATCGATCTCGAACATCGTGCTGCGGTACAGCCGCGGCTCGACCGTGCGGCGGACGTTGCCCTCGCGTTCGCCGCCCAGCGACCGCACCAGCCGCGCGATCGACGAGCGTCGCGTGCGCACGACGCGCCGTCCGTCCAAATCGTTGCCCGCAAAGTACGCGAGGCCGTCGCGCAACGCCGCGCGGCAATGCGCGGCCGCGGGAATGTCGCGAGCGAGCGCGTCCTTCGTATCGCTGGAGAGACTCGAGCGCGTTAGAGCCAATCGCGCGCGTCGTCCTTGCGCTCGTCCACGATTTCGTACATCTCGGCCGGTTTGAGCGACGGCAGCACGCGCTCGGGTACCATGGCAACGCGCACGGTGAGAAATTTCGTGCGGTAATGAATGACCAGCACGTCGCCGACTTTCACATCGTAGCCGGGTTTGAGCGCGCGTCCGTCGCGCGTGATGCGGCCGGCCTCGATTCCGTCCTTCGCCTCGGCGCGCCGTTTCGCCAAACGCGAAACTTTCAGGAATTTATCAAGCCGCATCGTATAGAGCCATTATCGAGGCAACCGGGGGCCTGCTGTCAATTCAGAGGTAGCGTTGTGAAGCTTACAAGCATCGCAGTGGTCTGCATTACCTTCTGCGGCTTAATGATCTCGACCGCCACGCCGGCGGATAACGACAAGCTGCTGGGCCGCTTGAAGGGTGTCGTCGGCTTTGCGAGCGCTCCCGGCGCCCAGTTGCACGAGGTTTTCGGCCGCGAACTGATCCCGGACGACGATTACGCCATCACGCACGAGAACTCGGCCGCCATCCTCGCATTGCCCGACTCCTCGATCGTGGCGATCGGCCAAAATACGCGCGTGCGGGTCGGTGCGTTCAATCAGACCGCCGACGGTCCCGGCTCGACGATCACGGTCGAGCAGGGGACGTTGCGGTTCGATATCAAGCGCCCGGCCGGCGGCACGGCCAACTATCACTTCCAAACCAACACCTCGCAGATCGCCGTGCGCGGAACCGTCGGCTTGCTCTCGGTCCTGGCCGGGAACACGACCGTCGCGTGTTTGGTCTGCGCGGCCGATAGCGTCACGGTGAGCGTGGCCGGTCAGACGCTCGCCTTGGCCACGGGCCAGATGATCACCGTCAGCGCACTCGGCACCATCGTCACGAGCACCGTCACCACGACCGCGATGGCGGGCTTTTCCGGCGCCTCCGTCAGCACCGCCGCGGCCAGCGGGCCGGCGGCCGCCACGGCCGGCGTTTCGGGCGTCTCGAGCGCCGCCGCCAGCGCCGCCGGCGCCGGCGCGAGCAGCGCGGCCGGAGCGGCCGCAGCCGGAGCTGCCGGTGCGGCCGGGGCGGGAGCCGCCACCGGCGCGATCGTGGGCGGAGCAGCCGCCGCAGCCGCGGCCGGCGTTGCGGTATCGGCCGCGGCCGCCACCACCAAGCCGACGCCCGCCGCGTCCGCCGGTCCCAATACGAACCTGCAAGTGACCGGCACCAAGACGGCTGCGCCCGCACCGGCGGCGCTTGGCCCGCGCACGGGCGAGTCCGGCGCGTTCGGAGGGCGGCACTAGGATGCGGCACCCGATCGGCCGCGCCGTCTTCGCCGGTTCGGCGCTCCTCGGACTAGCCGCGGTCGTCGCCTGCGGTGGCGGTGGGGGCGGCACCAGCACCAGCACGAGCCCCAGCGGGTCGGGAGCGCTGCCCGGCAGTTCATCGATGGCCAACGTCAGCTTCACCGTGACGGTTCCGTCCGGTTCGTCGACGTCGTCGTCGACGCAGCGCCGGCCGGCGTTCGTCTCGCCCAACGCGCAATCGATCGCGGTTGCGGTATCATCCGGCGGGGCGTCGGCCGGTCCGCCGACGGTCGCGAATCTTTCGCCGACGTCGCCCAACTGCTCGACGCCGGCGGGTGGAACGGGACTCACCTGCACGGTGAGTCTCACCTCGCCGGTCGGCAACGACACGTTTGCCGTGACGCTGTACGCAAGTCCGAACGGCACCGGCACGGTGCTCGCGATGTCGACGGTCACCGCGGCGATTGCGGCGAGCGGAACGACGACCGTTCCGGTAACGCTCGGCGGCGTCGTCGCGAGCATCGGCGTGAGCATCCCCAACGGCAACAACGTGATCCCCGGCGGGTACCCGACGAGCGTGCCGGTGATGGTGCAAGCGAAAGATCCGAGCGGCGCCACGATCGTCGGCGGCGGAAACTACGCGAATCCCATCACGCTCACGAACGCGGACACCTCCGGCATTACGACGCTCTCGACCACCACGGTGACGTCCCCCGCGACAACCGTCACGTTGAACTATGCGCCGACCGACACGAACGGCGGCGCGCTCGCGATCAGCGGGCTGCCGGTCGGTGAGACGACGATCGGCGCATCGGCGAGCGGTGTCGCGGCGTCGGCCGTCACGCCGGGTGTGTTCCAGTACAATGCCGATCGTTTCTTCGCTTTGGGCCACACGCGCACGCTCACCGGGAACGCCACGGTGGTATCGATCAACTACAACGGAGCCGGTAACCCGACCGGGACATCGACGTGGACCTACACCATCACCGATCTGCTGACCATCCACGGCGGGTTGACCTTCAACGGCCTCCCGGTCATCGAATCGAACCACGCCTACACGTACACGCAGACAGCGGGCGTGCCGGCCGCTCCACCCGAGACGGAAACGCTGAACCAGTACCGGTCGGCGTCGGTCGGACCGACGAGCACGATCCTCTATCGCCAAGGTGATGTCGACACCGACAACAACGGCAACACGATCCAGTCGCCGATCACCGGCTACTTTCCGGGAACCACCACCCGTACCGACACCTATCCGGCAACCAACGGTTGGCAAGAGGACGTGCTTCCGCATGTGACCGGCGCAGCGTGGAATAACTCGCTCGTCCCGGTTACGGAAGTCTGGACCGGCGCCCAGGTCTCAACGTACAACCTGGCCGCGGACAACTCGTGGACGTTCAATGAGAGCACGCCCAACACGATCGCGCAAACGCAATCCGCGACCGGAACGGCGCAGAATACGACGAACGGCTTCACCACGACGATCTCGCTGCCGGTCGGCGCAACGATTCCGGTCGCGCAAGAAACGACGAGCCCGCTCACCCCGCCGGTCACGAACTGGGGGGCGACCAACTGGTATCCGGGCGGCGGCCAGCCCGTGCAGCCGCTGTATTCGCAGGCCTTCTCCGAGGGACTGACCTCGATTCCGTCGACGTGCAACGTGCCGGCGTCGGTCGCAACGCAAGCCTACGTACTCATCCAGGCGACCAATCAACTCGACGTGGCGATCTTCCGCAACCGCCAGCAAATCCAGGCCGACTATTTCGTACCGGGCGGCGTCGGCTACGTCTGCGAGGTGTACCTCGAATCGGATTCGAGCTACCGGTATCAAACCGGCGTCATCTTGAACACGGCCAGCGTAACGTACACGATCGGCGTCCAAAGCGTGGGCGCCCTAAGCGCCCGCCGCGCTCAATAAATTTATTGTCATCCCGAGCGCGCGCCGCAGGGCGCGCGGTCGAGGGACGCGCCACAATTATAAACACCTCGCGCCTACGCGCTCGGCTTCTCGAGCGAACGTTCCCTCTTTGTCATCCCGAGCGGTGTCGAGGGACGCGCCAGCATCATGCCCTTGGAGCCGCGCCTCGGGAAGACTCCAGCTTTCGAGGCCTTGCCCTGCCCTGCGGTATT
>DASYOE010000101.1:0-5732 GCA_036008105.1 Candidatus Lustribacter sp.
CGGCGACGTTCCCTGATCGAACGGTTACTGCGACGGCACTGACCCCGGCATGACCTCCAGGGTGCCCTTTTCAAGCTCGCGAAATGAGGCGGACGTGTCCGAAACCTCCTTCGTTCTAGGTCCGGCGCAGATTGCGTGCGGTGACGGATCGACCGTGTACGGCCGGGTCGCGGTCGAGCACGGCCGCATTACGCGGCTGCTCGCCGATGACGGTCCAAGCGATCTCATCCCGCCGACGGGAGCGATCGTTGCTCCGGGCCTGATCGACGTCCACACCAACGGCGCCGACGACGTGCTGTTCAACCGCGATCAAGGGAATGCGGTCGACGTCGCCACGCGCGCGTACGCCCGGATGGGCGCGACCGGCTATGTCGCCGGCGTCATGACCGCGCCGTGGGAATCGATGATGCACGCCGGCGACGAGATTTCCGAGGCCGCCAACCAGCTCGAAGAATCGGGACAGTATCCCGGCGCGCGCTGCCTGGGCGTGCATTTCGAAGGACCGTTCATCAATCCGAAGTTCCGCCGCGTGCATCGCGCCGATTGGATCGTCCCGGCGACGCTCGAGCGCGCGCACGAAATGATCGAGGCGTGCCGCGGCGCGCTGGTCATGGTGACGATGGCACCCGAGATGGACGGCGTGGACGAGTTGACGCGGCTCTTCTTCGATCAGGGCATCGTGTGCTCGGCCGGCCACACCTCGGCGCATTACCGCGAAGGCGTTTTGGCCATCGGTTTGGGCTTTCGCACGTTGACCCACGCATTCAACGCGATGCCCCCGCTCGATCATCGCGACCCCTCGCTCCTGGCGGCGTTCATGCAAGAAGAACGCACGACCGTACAGTTGATCTGCGACGGCTACCACGTCTCACCACCGATGGTCGACCTGCTCTACCGCACGCTCGGCGAGCGGCTGGTACTGACGACCGATAACATGCCGCCGGCCGGCAGCAACTACCGCATCGAAGGCGGCGTCGTGCGCTCCGAGGACGGAACGATCGCGGGCAGCGCGCTGCACATCGATCAAGCGGTTCGCAATCTGATGGCGTATGCAAACATTCCGTTCGCCACCGCGATCATTCACGCGACCCGCAGCCCGGCACGATTGCTCGGACTCGAGCGCGAGATGGGCACCGTCGCGCCGGGCCGGCGCGCCGACCTCGCCGTCTGGAGCGACGACTACCAGCCGCTGGCGACGATCGTCGGCGGTTCGGTGGTGCACGGTGCCGCGCACCTCTACCGCCCGACGCGCGCGCGCGCTTAATCGAAAGAGAGAGAACCGCCCATGCAAGTCACCGGCATCGACGCTTCGTATTATTATGCGAAAGACTTAGACCGCGCGATCTCGTTTTACACGGCGCTCCTCGGCGCGCCGCCGGCCAACTCCTATCCCGGTGTGTTCGCCGAGTGGGAGTTCAAAGGCGGCGAAGCGTTCGGGCTCTACAAGGGCGAAGAGTACCAGCAATGCGGCGGGCTGATGTTCGGCGTGGATGACGTCGCGGCCGCGGTGGCCGAACTACGCGCGCGCGGCGTGCGCTTCGCCGGCGACGGCGCGATCGAAGACACGCCGGTCTGTCACATGGCGTTCGGCACCGACTCCGAAGGCAACGGCTTCATTTTGCACAAGCGGAAGTAAACTTCCGCGGCGCGCTGTTAGAAGCGGATCGAGAAGGTTACGGCCGGGTTTACCTTCGAGGGTTCGGCGCCGGGGATCGCGGCCTGCGACTGCTGCGTGCCGAAGGCACTGTTGAGCACCGAAATGTCCCAAGTGCGGAAACCGTACGCGATGCCGGCCGTGCCTTGCACGCCCGGATGGGTCGGGTCGTTGCTGACGTTGCCATAGTACGGAACGTAGACGTGCGACTTGCCGACGTTGACCCGCCCGTTGATGTTCATGCCCGTTTGCGGCCCCGGGAAATAGAGCAGCCCGCTCGGGAACCCGGCATGCGTCGCCGATGCGCCGACGCTTGTGGCCGGCACGTTCTCGAATGAGGTGGTCGTGCGTTTCGCCTGCACGCTGGCCTGCACACCGCGGGTCGTGTCCTCGGCGCGCACCGGCGCGCTCAACATGAGTAGCAGGGCGGCGGCATAAACCGCGCCCGACAATAATCCCACGCGTTGACGGACCGGGTGTAACATAGAGGTACCTAGAGTATCGGCAAAATTTCTGGGAAAACCATGAAAGCCGGGCAGCCTTTGTTCCTCCCGGGCCTATCCGGCCCCCCCTAGGTACGCCGCTTGCACAGCCGGGCTGGCGCTCAGGTTGGCGCTGCTGTCCTCATGTGTGACGGCCCCCACCTCTAGGACGTAGCCGCGGGACGCGACCGCCAGCGCCTGAGTGGCATTTTGTTCGATCAGAAGTATCGTCGTACCGCGGGCGTTGATCTCGCGAATCACGCTGAAGATCGTCCCCACCAGGAGCGGTGAGAGACCAAGCGAGGGCTCGTCGAGCAAGAGCAACCGGGGGCGGCCCATCAGGGCCCGGCCGATGGCCAGCATCTGCTGCTCGCCGCCGGACATCGTTCCGGCGGGCTGAGCGATCCGTTCGCGCAGCCGCGGAAACGTGTCGAGCACGTGCTCGGTATCGGCGGCGATCTCGCGTTTGGACGTGCGCGTGAAGGCGCCCAGCTCCAGATTCTCGCGCACGGTCATGCGCGGGAACACGCGCCGGCCCTCGGGCGAGTGACCGATTCCCAAGCGCACGATCGCGTGCGGAGCGCGGCCGCGCAGATCCCGGCCGTCGAAGGTGATGCGCCCCGCGGCCGGGCGCACGAAGCCGCTGATCGCGCGCAAGGTCGTCGTCTTGCCCGCGCCGTTGGCGCCGATGAGCGCGACCACCTCGCCCTCGTCGACGTGCAGCGAGATGCCGGTGAGCGCGGTGATGCGTCCGTAGCGCGCGACCAAGCCTTCAACTTCGAGTAAACTCACGCGGGCGCACCGAGGTACGCTTCGATCACCTTCGGATCGGCGCACACGACGTCCGGCAACCCTTCGGCGATCTTTTCGCCGTGATCGAGCACGGTGATGCGCTCGCTGATCTGTTTGACCAGACGCATGTCGTGTTCGATCAGGAAGATCGTGATGCCGAGTTCGCGGATGCGGCGGATCAGCTCGATCAGGTCGTGCTTCTCCGCCGCATTCATTCCGGCCGCCGGCTCGTCGAGCAGCAGCAGGCGCGGCTCGCCGGCCAGCGCGCGCGCGATCTCGAGCCGGCGCTGCATCCCGTAGGCGAGGTTGCTCGCGTACTGCTCGGCGACGTGCTCGAGCCCGACGAAACGCAGGAGCTCGAAGGCGCGCGCGCGCACGCGCCGCTCCTCGGCGCGCTGCGCCGGCGTGTGCAGCAGCGAATCGAGCACGTTCGCGCGCATCCGCGCGTGCTCGCCCGTCATGACGTTGTCGAGCGCTGACATAAACGCGAACAGCCGGATGTTCTGAAACGTGCGCGCGATGCCGCCGGCGGCGATCGTGCTCGTCTTCAGTCCGGAGATCGTTCGCCCGTCGAAGACGATCCGGCCGCCGCTCGGCGCGTAGATGCCGGTGATCGCGTTGAACACCGTCGACTTGCCGGCGCCGTTGGGGCCGATCATCGTCACGATCGTGCCGGCCTCGATCGCAAAGTCGAGCTTGTCGACGGCCACCAGGCCGCCGAAGCGCACGGTGAGGTTTTCGAGCTGCAGCAGTGCCATTACGGCACCGCCTCGGTGTAGAGCGTCTGCTCGGCGCGCTCCGCGTCGCCGGCGGCGCGCAACTCCGAGCGGCGTTGGCGGCTCGGGATCAGCCCTTCGGGCCGGAAGAGCATCGTCAGCACCAGGATGATGCCATAGATCATGAACCGCGAGTTGGTGAGATCGATCGACACGCCGATGCCGTGCATGAAGTTGGTGAGTTGCGGCAAGATAAAGCGGTCGAGCGACGAGATCACCAGACTGCCGACGATCACGCCCGGAATGTTCCCCATCCCGCCCAGCACCAGCATCGAAAGCACCGCGACGCTCACGTTGAACCCGAACTGATCGGGCGAGACGAGCTGCAGCTTCGAGGCATACGCGCAGCCCGCGAGGCCACTGAACGATGCGCCGATCGCAAACGCGGCAAGTTTGGTCGCGGTGGTGTTGATCCCGGCGTGCGCGGCGGCCAATTCGTCTTCCCGGATCGCCATCCACGCCCGCCCGAGCCGGCTCGTCCGCAGGTTGTTGGCGGCCAGCACCGCGACCGCGATCAACGCCAAGATCAGGTAGTAGTACGGCAGCACTTGAAAGCCGAAGCGGAAACCGAAGACGGCCGGCTGATCGAGCGAACCGATGCCGTTCGGGCCGCCCGTCCACTGCGAGAGGTTGAGGAACGTTTGCGGCACGATCTCGCCGAAGCCGAGCGTCACGATGGCGAGGTAATCGCCGCGCAGACGCAACGTTGGGGCGCCGAGCAGGATGCCGAACAGCGCTGCGACACCCGATGCCAGAAATAGCATGATCCAGAACGGGATGTGGATCCCGAACTGCGGGCTCGCCAGCATCGCGAACGTGTACGAGCCGATGGCGAAGAACGCGGCGTAACCGAGATCGAGCAAGCCGGCGAAGCCGACCACGATGTTGAGCCCCAGCGCGAGCAGCACGAATGCGCCCGCATCGGAGAGAAAGTTGACGAACCCGCCGTTCGAAAAAATCAGCGGCAGCACGATCGCCGCGCCGAACAGCATGTATGGCTGGTATCTGCGCATTAGACCTTGGCCGGCAACGATTCGCCGAGGAGGCCGGAGGGCCGGAAGATCAGGACCAGTACCAGCACCGAGAACACGACGACGTTGCTCCACTGATCGGAGATCAGCTGCGTCGTCATCGCCTCGATCAGGCCGATCAGGAAACCGCCCAGCATCGCGCCGGTCAGGTTTCCGATTCCGCCGAGCACGGCGGCGGTGAACGCCTTCAGGCCGGCGCCGAAGCCGTTGAAGAACCACGTGGAACCGTAGTAGACGCCGGACACGAAGCCGGCCGCACCGGCCAAAGCCGAGCCGATCAAGAACGTCAGCGCGATCGTCGTGTTGATGTCGATGCCCATCAGTTGGGCCGCATCGCGATCCTGGGCCGTCGCGCGCATCGCCTTACCGAGCTTGGTGCGGTAGACGAACGCGCGCAGCACGATCATCAGCGCGACGGCCAGCACGACGACGAGAATTTGTTTGGTGGCGATCGTGATCGCGCCCAGGTGCACGTCCGGATTGGGGATGACCTGCGGAAACGGGATCGGCGAGGGACCGTGCCAGTACTGCATCACGTTCTCGAGGATGAACGACATCCCGATCGCCGTGATCAACGGCGCCAACCGCGGCGCGTTGCGCAAACGACGATACGCCAGGCGCTCGATGATCACGCCGACGAGCCCGCACGCGATCATCGCGCCGAGCATCGTGACGATCACGACGACGATCAGCATCGGGCCGGTCACGATGCCGGTTACGCCGAGCAGCGTGAGGATCGCCAGCGAGAAGAACGTGCCCAGCGTGTAGACGTCGCCGTGCGCGAAGTTGATCAGCTCGATGATCCCGTAGATCATCGTGTAGCCCAACGCGATCAGCGCGTAGATGCCGCCGAGCGAGAGACCGTTGATCAGTTGCTGAAGGAAGAGGTCCAAACTACTTCAGGGTGATCTGGGTGACCGTCTCCGTCTTTCCGCCGGCAACCATGCGCTTGAGCGTGAGGATCGGCGCCGTGGTGTCGCCGTTGGCATCGAACCCG
>DASYOE010000102.1:0-20511 GCA_036008105.1 Candidatus Lustribacter sp.
CCGCGGAGTTCTGTATCGTGGTTGCGGTCCGCGGACCGTCGCCGGCGCTACTCGAGCGCGTGTGTGAAGCGACGCGGGCGATCGTCGCCGACATGCCGGACATGACGGTCGCCGTCTCGCTCGGCATCCTCACCGACGAGCACTGCGCGGCGCTCGTCGACGCGGGTGTGCACAAAGTGAACCACAATTTGGAGACGTCGCGGCGCCACTTCCCGGCCATCTGCACGACGCACTCGTACGACGAACGCTGGGAGACGTGCTTGCGCGTGAAGCGTCATGGTCTCGAACTGTGCAGCGGCGGCATCATCGGGATGGGCGAGACGGCCGATGACCGGCTCGAATTTTTGTGCGCGCTGCAGGCGCTGGGGCCGGTCGAAGTGCCGATCAACTTCCTCAATCCGCGGCCGGGCACGCCGTTTGCCGACCGTTCGATCGTCGATCCGGTCGAGGCGTTGCGCTTCGTCGCGCTCGCGCGCCTCGCGTTACCGGGCGCCGTCGTGCGGCTGGCCGGCGGCCGGGAGATCACCCTGCAAGGTTTGCAGGACCTGGGCATGCGCAGCGGCGCGTCGGGGATCGTTCTCGGGGCTTACCTGACGACGTCGGGGCGCGCCGACGAAGACGATTTCGCGATGTTGCGGCGCACCGGGTTCAGCGTCTAAACTCTTCGATCACGACCTTGGCCGGCGAGCGTTTGGCGCGCTTCTTGAGGTCCGCCAAGACCGCCGAGAGTTCATCGAGGTTGACCGCGCCGCTGCTCTCGCGCACGATCGCGCACCCGCAACTCACCGAGAGCAGCGGCACGATTTGCGTCGCACCGTTGCGATCCGTGCCCTCGATCACGCCCAAGAACCGGGCATCGGCATCATAGAAGCTCGCCATGTCGGAGGCGAACTTGGCGATGAACTCCGGCAGCGCCGCGAGGACCGGTTCGACCGCTTCGGCCTGCGCGCCCAGAAAGAAGTCGTCGCCGCCGATGTGACCGAGAAACACGTTTTCCGCCGCCAGCCGCCCGCGCATCAAATCGGCGAACATCGTGATCGCGCGGTCGCCTTGGCGAAACCCGAACCGGTCGTTGAACGGCTTGAAATAGTCGAAGTCGAAGTGGACGAACAACTGCGGCCGCACGTCGCTATCGAGGGCGTCGACCATGTAGTTGGCGACCATGATGTTGCCCGGCAGCTTCGTCAACGGGTTCTGGTCGCGCGCCATGGTCAGCATGCGCTCGTGCATGGTCCGGATGATGCCGCGCGTGTCGAGCAAGCCGATGTAGGCGCCGTCTTCGACGATCAGCACCGCGTGGTCGTTGGGCCGCTGGGCGATGGCCGCGAGGACGCGGTCGATCTCGGTCGAGACCTCGAACACCAGACACGGCGTGACGTACTCGGTTACGCGATGCGGGCGGACCCGGTTGGTCAGCAGATCGCGGCCGAACTGCGAATAGATCAGCGCCTTGAGCCGCTCTTCGTGCACGATGCCGACCGGTTCGTTCCGGGCGTTCGCGACCGGAAAGAACGAACGCTTCCGGTCGTCGCGGAACGCCTCGAGGATCGCGATCATCGGGGCATCAACGGACAACGGCGCGACCGGATCGAGCTCGGCACGCAGCTCGTTGCGCGTCTCGGCGCGGTCGCGGCGGTTACGCCGGTTGAGTTTCTGAACGATCTCGTAATGGTTATGGTGCTGGGCGGGATCGCTCGAAGGGCGGGCGATGAAGAACCCTTGGACGTAATCGCAGCCGATCTCACGGCAGATCTGAAACTCGAGTTCGGTCTCGATGCCCTCGGCTACGACCGACAGGCCGATCGAATGCGCGAGGCCGACGATCTGTTCGAGAAACAACCGCTTTTCTTGGCTTCCGTCGATGCCGGCCACGAAGAACCGGTCGATCTTCACGATGTCCGGCCGGCTCTCGGCGAGTAGACGTAACCCCGAGTAGCCCGTTCCGAAATCGTCGAGCGCGATCAGCGGCCGTTCCGTCCAGCCGCTGAAGAACTGTTGCGAGCGCGAGACGTTGAGCGTCTCGGCCTCCGAGAGCTCGAGGCAGAAGCGCGCCGTCGGGAGCTGATGGCGCTCGAGAATCGAGCGCATGTGCGGCCGGTGCTCGAGATGCGCGTTGAGGACCCGGTTGTTCGCGTTGAAGAACAGTCGCGCCGCCGCGTCGCGAGCGAAACGCATGTAGTCGCCGATGGCCCGGTCGAGCAGCAGCATCTCCGCTTCCGCCGCAGTGTCCACGTCGGCCATCGACGCGAACAGCATCGGGATCGCGCTGAAGCCGAGTTGCTCGTGCCCGCGCAACAAGGCCTCGAAGCCATAAGCTTCGCCGGTATGTACGTTGACGATCGGCTGGTAGGCGTAGGTGACGTTCCGGGCGAGCGCGTCCAAAAACGCGTCCGCACCGGTGATAACACCACTGGCGAGGCTCGAGTTCACAGGCCTTAAGTGTATCCATCGAGCCATTAAGCCTGGTTTAAGGTAATGCTGCCGAACGGCGGGAGTTGGATCACTCTTTTGGCAAGTCTAGGTCCGTGATCATCGACTGCCACGGCCACTATACGACCGTACCGGAAGACATGCAGACGTTTCGCGTCGCGCAGCTCGCGCACACGAAAGACCCGGTCAAACCCGCCCCGGTGCTGCCGCACTTCAGCGACGACCAGCTTCGCGAGACCCTCGAAGGCGCCCAGCTGCGCTTGCTGCGCGAGCGCGGGATCGACGTGACGATCTTTTCGCCGCGGGCCTCGGCGATGGCGCCGCACGTCGGTTCGCCGGCGGACAACGTGGCTTGGGCCCGGGCATCGAACGATCTGATCCATCGGATCTGCACGCTCTATCCGAAGAACTTCGTCGGCGTGTGCCACGTGCCGCAGACGCCCGGCACCGACCTCGGCGCCGCGATCGCCGAGCTCGAGCGCTGCGTCAACGAGCTCGGCTTCGTCGGCGCGAACCTGAATCCGGATCCATCCGGCGGACACTTCGACGCGCCGCCGCTCTACGACAAATACTGGTATCCGTTCTACGAGAAGATGGTCGAGTTGCAGGTCCCGGCGATGGTGCACGTCAGCGGCTCGTGCAATCCGGCCTTCCATCCGACCGGCGCGTACTACATCGCGGCCGACACGACCGCGTTCATGCAGTTCATCCAGTCGGCCGCGGTCTTCCGCGATTTCCCCGAGCTCAAGCTGATCATCCCGCACGGCGGCGGCGCGGTGCCCTACCATTGGGGCCGCTACCGCGGGCTCGCGCTCGACATGAAGCTCGGCGAACTCGACGATTTGCTGCTCAACAACGTTTTCTTCGACACGTGTGTGTACCATCTGCCCGGGATCGAACTGCTGCTCGACGTCATCCCGCTCAAGAACATCCTGTTCGGTTCGGAGATGGTGGGCGCGGTGCGCGGCATCGATCCGCGCACCAATCACTACTTCGACGATACGAAGAAGTACGTCGACGCGCTCAACCTCGACGCGCCGACCCGCATGCAGCTGTTCGAGGGGAACGCGTACCACGTGTATCCGCGCCTCAAAGCGCAACTTGCCCAACAGGCCCCGCATCGTTAGAAGTAGGTCATCATGGACACGCTGGACCTCAACAAGTTCCACCCCAACCCCTCGAAGCCGGCCTTCGTCGTGCCGCCCGGCTCGGTCGACGCGCACTGCCACATCTTCGGACCGGGCGACGTCTTCCCGTACTCGCCCAAACGCAAGTACACGCCGGGCGACGCCTCAAAAGAAGATCTCTTCCGGCTGCGCGATTTCTTGGGGCTGTCGCGCAACGTCATCGTGCAAGCGAGCTGCCACGGCACCGACAACACGGCGACGATCGATGGGATCAAAGCCGCGGGCGAGCGGGCGCGCGGCATCGCGGTCGTCGAACTCGACATCACGCTCGACGAGCTGAAGGCGATGGACCGGGCCGGTATTCGCG
This sequence comes from Candidatus Lustribacter sp., assembly GCA_036008105.1. GTDB lineage: Bacteria > Vulcanimicrobiota > Vulcanimicrobiia > Vulcanimicrobiales > Vulcanimicrobiaceae > Lustribacter. The sequence continues at coordinate 3,925 of DASYOE010000102.1, forward strand.
GCGTGCGCTTCGCGTTTCTCAAGCGGCTGGTCGATCCGACACCGCCCGAACGCTACCAGCGCGTGATCGAACTCTGCCGGCAGCTCGGCTGGCAGGTCGTGGTGTACTTCGAATCGGCGGACTTAGAGGATCTCGCACCGTTCATCGCAGCGATTCCGACGACCGTCGTCGTCGATCACATGGGTCGCCCGGACGTCAAGCTCGGGATCGGCCACCCGCAGTGGAAACGCTTCTTGCAGTTGCTCGACGAGCACCCCAACATCTGGGTGAAGGTGACGGGTCCCGAGCGCATCAGCGAGACGGGGCCGCCGTACGACGACGTCGTGCCGTTCGGCCGCGCGCTCGTCGAGCGCTATCCCGACCGCGTGTTGTGGGGGACGGACTGGCCGCATCCCAACATGGAAACGCACATGCCCGACGACGGCAAACTGGTCGACTTCATCCCGCGCGTCGCGACGACGAAGGAGCTGCAGCACAAGCTCCTCGTCGACAACCCGATGCGGCTGTACTGGCCCCCTCGACCCGGCTCGGGGCAGGCTCCAGGATGAACCGGCCGGCGTTCGTGGCGGGCACGGCCGCGCTGGTTGCGACCGTGCCGCGCTTCGCCGGCGCACAAGGGCTCGTCAAACTGCGCGTGTCCGGGTCGCCGGACGAGGACATCAAAGGCACGTTGTGGGGCGTGCAGAGCGGCATCTTTGCGAAGTATGGCCTCGATGTCACGGTGCAGGTTGCGAACAGCGGTGCGGTCGTGACCGCGGCCGTGATCGGCGGTTCGATCGATATCGGCAAGGGCAGCCTGCTCAACCTCCTGGGCGCGCACATCCGCGGCGTACCGATCGTGCTCGAAGCGCCGTCGGCGATCTGGGATACGAATGCTCCGGAGTCGGCTTTGGTCGTAGCCAAGGGCTCGCCGATTCGTACCGGTCGCGATCTCAACGGGAAGACGATCTCCGTTCCGTCGCTCGGCGATCTCTACCAGATCTCGATCTCGGCCTGGGTCGATCAGCACGGTGGAGATTCGCGCACGGTGAAGTTTCTGGAATTGCCGCATCGCGCCGCGGCCGAATCGATCGCCGCCGGGCGCGTCGACGCCGCGAACATCGCGCCGCCGGTTTTGACCGAGGCGCTGCAGAGCGGCAAGGTGCAGATCATCGGCCACGCGCAAGATGCGATCGCCAAACACTTCATCACGACGGCGTACTTCTGCATGGCCGACTTCGCGCAGAAAAATGCCGACGTGATGGCTCGCTTTCGCCGCGGTCTCTACGAAGCGGCCGCGTACGCGAACGCTCATCCGGCCGAGATCGCCCCGATCCTGGCGAAATACAGCGGCTTTGAAGAGAAAACGGTCGCTGCGATGGTGACGACGCCGATCGGCTCGAGCCCCAAGCAATTGGATCCGCGCATGATCCAGCCGATCATCGATGCAGCCTACAAATACAAAGCACTGCCCAGCAACTTTCCGGCGAAGGACATCCTCGACCCCAACGCCCTCGGCTGAGGGCCGCGCGTCAGCCGCCGGCCATCGCTCCGATGACCAGCAACGGTTCCGTGCCCGCGGACACCGCGGCCGGCAGCGGCGCGTCCGCGGGCTCGTGCGAGAGATCGCGTTCGCACGCGAAGAAACGAACGAACGGCCGCCGCTTGCCGGTGCCGCGATCCCGAATCGCCCCCGCCAGCACCGGGTAGCGCAGCTCGAGCGCGTCGAGCACGGTCCGTTGCGTCGGCTCGCCGGTGACCTCGAGCGTGACCTCGCCCTCGATGCGGGCCAGCGTGCGCAGCGGCCCCGGCAACACGATACGGATCACGCCAACGTTTGCACTTCGACCGAGTATACCGCCGGCAGATCGCGCACGATCGGCATCCAACTGTTGCCCTCATCGCTCGAACCGTACACCGTGCCGGCGGTCGTGCCGAAGTAGATACCGCACGGGTCGAGCTTGTCCACCGACATGGCGTCGCGCAGGACGTTGACGTAGCAGTCCTTCTGCGGCAGCCCGGTGGTTAGCGGTTCCCACCTGGTGCCGCCGGTGCGGCTGCGATACACGCGCAGCTTGCCGTCGAGCGGAAAATGTTCTTGGTCGCTCTTGATCGGCACCACGTAGATCGTCTCCGGTTCGTGGGCGTGCACGTCGATCGGGAAGCCGAAATCGGTCGGCAGATTGCCGCTGACCTCGACCCAGTTTTCGCCGGCATCGTCCGTGCGCATGACGTCCCAATGCTTTTGCATGTACAGGCGCTCCGGGTTCGACGGGTGCAGCGCGATGCGGTGCACGCAGTGGCCGACCTCGGCGTCGGGATCGGGAATGCCCTCGGATTTCAGCCCGCGATTGATCGGCTTCCAAGTAACGCCGGCGTCGTCGCTGCGGAACGCGCCGGCGGCTGAGATCGCGACGAAGATACGGTTGGGGTTCGACGGGTCCAAGAGAATCGTGTGCAAGCACATACCGCCGGCTCCCGGTTGCCACGATGGACCGGTGCCGTGCTCGCGCAAACCGGAGAGCTCGCTCCAATTGTGGCCGCCGTCGGTGGAGCGGAACAGCGCCGCGTCCTCAGCGCCCGCGTAGACCGTTTCCGGATCGGTCAGCGACGGTTCGAGGTGCCAGACGCGCGCGAACTCCCACGGATGCGGCGTGCCGTCGTACCATTGATGCGTGCCCGGTATGCCGTCGTACGAAAACGCGTTGCCGACCGGCTCCCACGTCAAACCGCCGTTGTCGGAGCGCTGGATCTGCTGGCCGAACCACGCGCTGGTCTGCGACGCGTACAGGCGGTTCGGCGCGACCGGCGAGCCTTTGACGTGGTAGATTTCCCAACCGGGGAAATGCGGGCCGCTGACGTCCCAACGGTCGCGCTTGCCGTCCGCCGAGAGAATGAAGGCTCCCTTGCGTGTCCCCACCAGGACCCGAATGCGACTCATACGCCCTCCTCATAGTATCGACGGCGGTCTGGGGCGGTGCTTCAGAATGCGGCACAGGGTTTCCGCTTTGGCGATTGGAAGCGCGTGGTAACCGAGGAGATATACCGTGGATGCTGCGACGCTGGCCAAAATGAGCCCCGAAGAAAAAGAGGCGTACCACCGCGACCAAGAGTCGAAGGTCAAAACGTTCGCGTACCACCGGCCGCAGTCCGAAAACGAAAAAGACATTTTGCGGTTGGCAAAGACGCGTTTGGGCGGCTTCAGCGTGCAAGTGCTGCGCGAAGGCGGCGAAAACAACTTGCACTACCACAACAATTCGGATACGACGTGGTTCGTGTTGCGCGGCGGCGTTCGGTTTTACGGGCCGGGTGACGTTCTCATCGCGGAACTCGGCCCCGAAGAAGGCATCGCGATTCCCGGCGGCGCGCGCTACTGGTTCGAAAAAACCGGCGACGTGGACCTCGAATTGCTCCAGTGCGTGTCGGTGGACGTTGCCGCCGGCGAAAATCAGCGCGTGAACGTGGAAAAGCACAAGGACTGGATGACCGATCCGTACTTGCAGGTCTACGAGAAAACCGCCGCGACCTGACGCCTGCCTGCTTGGTCATGTCTGCGTAAAGACTCACCTCCCGGGCGGGGTCTTTTGGCCGGCCGTGCCTAACATTCCGACCCTCAAGAGGAGGCGGAATGGACATCAACGATCTGCACGGAGTACGCGACGGCGCATCACCGCATCGCCATCGCACGTTCAATCCGTTCATCCACCTCAATCCCGACTCGCCGCTGATGCGTATGCTGTTCGCGATCACGCGTCCGGCCGGTCATTACGACGTCAAGCCCGCGAACAAGCGGGTTACGCGCAAGAAGGTCGTCCGCGCGACGACGGTGCCGACCGGCTCGATGGTTTCCTATTCCAAGGAACGGCACGTCACGCCCAATCCGAAGCCGGACTAGGCGGCAGGTTCGATCGACGTTCCCAGCAGGGTTCCGCTGGCGCTGACGACTTCGTCGTGGAGGCGTTGGGCGTAGAGTTCCGCGAGCTCGAGCGTCGTGGTCGCGACGATGCCGCGACCGAAGAAGTCGATCTCGGTGGCCTTGCGCTCCGCATCGCGTAAGCCGGTCCCGACGATGCGCATCAAACCGAAGATCACGTCTTCAAACGTGTGACACTCGCAATTGTGCACGATCGTGTGATAGAGCGGCATCGGTTGCGTCCGCTCCGCGGTTCGCTCTTCGGTTCGGGTTCGGCCGGTCACGCCGGAGATTTTTCCGCAGGATGCCGGAGTGCCTCGTCCGGCGAAACGCGGTCAGCGCATGACGCTTTCGAACGCGAACCCCTTTAAGCGCGCCCTGCGGGACGGCCGCACCCAGATCGGGATGTGGCTGGCGCTGGCCAATCCGTACACGGCGGAGATCTGTGCGACCGCCGGATTCGACTGGCTGCTGATCGACGGCGAGCACGCGCCCAACGACGTGCGGTCGATTCTCGCGCAACTGCAAGTGCTGGCCGCGTATCCGGCCAGTCCGGTCGTGCGGGCCGTGACGGGCGACTCGGTGTTGATCAAACAACTGCTCGACATCGGCGCGCAGACGCTGTTGATCCCGATGGTCGAATCGGCGGAGCAGGCGCGCGAGCTCGTGGCCGCCGTGCGCTATCCGCCGCGCGGCATCCGCGGCATCGGCGCGAGCATTTCGCGCGTTTCGCGCTGGATGGCGATCCCGGATTACCTCGTCGACGGTGAGAACGAAATCTGTTTGCTGGTCCAGGTCGAGTCGAAGAAAGGGATCGACAACCTCGCCGCGATCGCGGGCGTCGAGGGGATCGACGGCGTCTTCCTAGGACCGTCCGATCTCGCCGCGTCGTACGGGCACCGCGGCAATCCCGGACATCCGGAGGTCGTGGCCGCGATCGAAGGCGCGATCGCAACAATTATCGCGGCCGGGAACGTGCCCGGCTTGCTGACGCCGGACGAAACGTTGGCGCGCCGCTACCTCGAACTCGGCGCCACCTTCGTCGCGGTGGGCACCGAAGCGACGCTGCTCGCCAACGCCACCCGGGCGCTCGCGAAGTCGTTTAGCCGCTCCCTCTAAATCCAAGCCCGCCTGCGATCCGTTGGGAGGACGTCTCGATTCGTCACTCTTTCAGCGGAGGCTTTCATGTTCAAACACGCACTACTTTCGGCCGTAGCAGCGGCCACGATTCTCGGCTGCTCGGTCGCGGCCCAAGCGCAAACCTCGAGCATGTCGTCGTCGTCATCGATGTCCACGATGGGCGGCACGGAACACGGCATGCCTGAAGGCACGATGGGTGCCGACGGCGTCGCCTACACCGGCGCGCCCGACCTGCAGGCAGCGGTCTCGCTGGTGGTCGCCGGCGGACCGGTCGGCGATTTCTCGATCACCAAGGCCATCACGGCGCTCGCCGGCGCGGCGACCGCCAACGCCGAAGTTGCGAAACTCACCAAGCAGTACGGCGCTGCCAAAGTGACGTCGTTCGTCACGGTGCAAAACTTCGCCGTGGATGATGCCGTCAAGCACGCCGCCGCCGCCGGTGTGAAATTTCCGGCGCCCGCGCTAAAGGGTGCGGCGCTCGCGAAGCGAGTGACCGTGCTGGGCCTCGTCGACGGCACGTACTACGAGGGCGTGATGCTCGACCATCTTGTCTCGCATGCGATTCATGAAGCCGTCATGGTCGACATCGACAACAAATTCGGAGCTGCGGCGGACGCCAATTACCACCGCATCGCCGATCAAGCCCACGTCGATCTCGCTCACGCGCTCGGCGTGACGAGCGTCAAACTCGCCGCCTACCACTAACGCGGCGGCGGCGACGGCTCGGCGGGGAGCGCTTCGCGTTCCGCGCCGAGCATGAGCGCGACGCCCGCCATCGCCAACGGCGTCAAGAAGACGTAGTAGACGCTGGTCGTCCAGCGCGAAACGAAAAAGACGAACGCCACCAGCGCGCAGCCCTGCAAGAAGGCCGCGCCCAAATTTGCGGCCGGCCGGCGCCAGAGCCACACCACCGCGCCGGCGAAGGCGAACAGCGCGAGCGCCGGAATCAACGGCGCGATCGCGATTTCCCCCGGCTCGAGGATCAGGATGTCGTGCCAGAGGTTGCGCCCCCAGATGTTGTGGTGCGTGAGCAGCGCGCCGCCGACGTTCGAAACGAACGCGACCGGATTCCACACCAAGAACGGGAGCACGAAGACCGCCACGGTACCGACGGCGGCGGCGATCCACCCGCGCGCGCGCCGTGCGTCCGCGCGCCACAAGAACAGCGCGACGAAGACCGCGATCGGCAGCGCGTACTCCTTGAACGCCACGACCCACCCGAACGCGACCGCAGACGTCCACCACAGCGTTTGACGCGTGCGCGCGTCGCTGGTGGCGAACGACCACGCCAGGGTGACGATGCCGATCAGCACGAGGAGCGACGCGGCGGTGTCGTTGCTGCCGTCGGTCGAGTGGAAGATGACGTCGACGGAGACCGCGACCGTGCCGACCGCCAGGGCCGCCAGGCCGTCGCCGACGAGCGGCGACAAACTCGCGATCACCCCGAGGCCGACGATGCCGGCGATCATGTCGACGCGCAGGATGTTCGCGTGCAGCAGCCACGCGAGCCCGTAGAACGCGAGTTCGCCGGGCGGGTACCCGAACAAACTCCCCGGCGGGTTCGTGTACGCGTAGACGTGCGCGTAGGGATTCTGTCCGCTCGCGAGCGTGGAAAGGGCCTCGTTCGTGGCCAGCATGACGTCGCTCGCGCGGTTGTCGCCGGCCAGCGCGCGCGAGTACACGCCGAGCGCCAACACCGTCAGCAGGATGACGAGCCCGGCCCAGCGCTTGTTCAGAAGCGCGCCGGCGAGGCCGGTGAAGCCGGCGATCAAGACGATGAAATGGACCGGGTCCGGCACCTCGTAGTTGCCGCCGGACCCGACGATCAGCAGCGGCAGACCGGCCGCGATCGAGGCGATCCGATCGATCGGATCCGGTCGCGCGGAACCGCCGGCTTTCATGACGCCGGAAGTACCGGTTGCGCGTTCGTCATTCCCGCAATCCGAGCCGGGCGCTCGCGCGTTCTATCCGCACACCGTTTTGCCACTTCTCACTTCTTAGGAGAGTACGATGCAAGTTTCCCGAGCCAAGCTTCTCGGCACGGGCACGGCCCTCGCGATGATCGGTTCCGGTTTACTCGGTCCGTTCGTTGCCGCCGCCGAAGCCGCCACCGAAGGCGATATCAAGATCCTGCAGTTCGCGGCGACGTCGGAGCGGACCGCGATCAAGGCCTACACCGATGCCGCCGGCACCGGCTTGCTTTCGCCGGGCGTGCTCGCCGTCGCGAAAGGTTTCATGGCCGATCACATGGCGCATCGCGATGCGCTCGAAGGCGCGATCAAAGCCGCCGGAATGACGCCGGAAACGGGCGTGATCGCGATCACCTATCCGCCGCTGAAGACCGAAAGCGACATCCTCACGTTCGCCGAAACGCTCGAACGCGGCGCCGCGTCGGCATACTTGTCGAGCATCCCGAAGCTTCAAGACCGCAACCTGGCGCAAGTCGCCGGTTCGATCCTAGGCGTCGAGACGACGCACGTTGCGATCCTCGCCTACACCCTGACGAAGACGACGGAATCGTACAAGAACTTCGTCGCATAGACCGCTCGCTTGCCGACGGCCGTCACAAGTTCGTTAAGGCCGCTCATTTCCCAGGCATCCCGGGGGTCCGGGGTGGTATAGCTGGGATATGAGCGGCATTTCTTCCCTCGGTCCGAGTTCGTTGGGTTCGAGCTCCCTCGGTTCGAGTTCAACCGGTTCGAGTTCGTTGCCGAACGGCGGCTTGTCGTCGGTCGGTGCTTCGTTGCTGTCGACCGGTGCGGCCCCGAATCCGGTGCCGTCCGCCGCCGCGCCGTCGGCCTCGAGCACGATCTCCCCGTACGAAGCGCAGTACTTGAGCCTCCAGCAGTATGACAACCAAGAGTTGTTGTACGCGTCGTTCCTCTCGCCGGCCGACGCCCTGGCCAACGCCGACTCCGTCTTTTTGCAAGCGGCCCAGCTCCTGGGCACGCCCGGCCAGCCCGCGACGTCATCGAGCTCGTCCACGTCGAGCTCCTCGAGCACGGGTTCCTCATCGTCGACCTCGACCGCCTCGAGCGCGCTGACCAACATCCCGTCGGTGGAATCGATCCTGGCGGCGAGCGACGCCGCGGCGCAGCAGACGCTTGGCGCCTATGCCAACGCCCCGGCGGGCTCGTCGATCCTCGATTACCAGGCCTAGGCTTAAGCCCGCCGAGCCGGGGAGAGCAGCACCTTAGTGGTGCTGCCCGCCGCCGTGGTACCCTCCACCGCCGCGGTACGAAGACTGACCGTGCGCGACGTAGCCGCCGCGTGAGGGTGGGGCGACGTAGTTGCGGCCCTGGAACGTGCCGCCGCGGTAGTACGTGCTCACGTGCACGTTGTTGTAGTAGCGGGCGCCGCCGACGTAGTGATAGCCGCCCCCGAAATAGCCGCCGTGCCACCAGCCGACGTTGCCGAAGAAGAAGCCGAGGCTAACGGTCGGGCCGTAGTAGTTCCACGGGTGGCCCAGATAGTACGGAGCACCGGCATAGAAGGTGTACGGCGTGTCGATTTGGTTGGCGGCGAAGAACGGGCCGGCGTTGTAGCCCAGGATGCTGACGACCATTCCGGGCGCGAGCGTGAGCCCGGTTGGATTGATGATCGTCCCTTGATGGAGCTGGACGTTGTCGACGTACCCTTGTTCGTCGCGAACCTGGAGCGAGTATGCGCCATCGAAACTCAAGATGCGGCCGTGAATGTTGGCGTCACCGCCATCGACCGGTCCTCCGCCGCTGTATGACGGCGGGGGGCCGTAATCTTGGGCGGCGGCCGCGAGCGGTGCCGAGATAAGGAATGCCGCGGCGAGCGCAGCGATGAATCTAGTCATGATCCGACAAACGTACCCCATTCACGAAAGAATTCGTCCTTAGTCGATTTTAATTTTACCGTTCTTTCAGTTTTGCCGTTCGATGAGCGAGGTGTCTATGCGTCGCGCCGACGCCGTTCGATTGCTCGCCGCTGCCGGTGCGGTCGCCGGCACGCCCGCCCCGTCGTCCGCGCAAGCCCTCGTGCCGGTGCGCGTCGGCAACGTCGGCGTCTCCGATGCCGGCGCGGAATCGCTCTACGCGCAATCGACGGGCATCTTCAAGAAATACGGGTTGACCGCGGAGGTGACCGGCGTCAGCGGCGGCGGCGCCGTGATCGCCGCCATCGTGGGCGGTGCGCTCGACGTGGGCTTTGCCAACGTCGTGTCGCTGGCTCAAGCGATCTCGCGCGGCATCCCGATCGTGGCGCTCATCGCGGGCGCGATCTATCCCGGTTCGAACCCCGACACGCTGCTCGTCAAAGCGCGCGGCTCGACCCTGCGAACCGGTGCGGACCTGACCGGGAAAACGGTCGGCGTCGCGACGCTGAGCGGCTCGCTGCAAACCTGCGCGTCGGCGTGGATCGACAAGAACGGCGGCGACTCGCGAACCGTCCACTTCGTCGAAGCCGGGTTCGCCGAGATGGGCGCCGCGCTGAAAGCCGGCCGGCTCGACGCGGCGATGATCTCGGAGCCTGCGCTGTCGCGTTCCCGGCCCGACGTCGACGTCTTGGGCGATGCGTTCGCCGCGATCGGACCGCGCTGGGCGATCGGGGTCTGGGTGACGTCGAAGTCGTGGGCCGCCGCGCATCCCGACGCGGCGCGGCAGTACGTTCGCGCGATGATCGAAACGGCGCGCTGGGCGAACGCGCACCACGCCGAAACGGCGCAGCTGCTGTCCGGGCCGTCGCACATCGACCTCGCGACCTTCGCGCAGATGACGCGTTCGACGTACGGCGATTCGCTGACCGCGGCGATGCTCCAGCCGCAGATCGACGCCGCCGTCAAATACGGCGCGTTGAAGGAGCCGGTCGACGCGCGCACGATCGTCGCCGAGGCGCAGCCGTATTGGCGTTAATGGGTTTGCTGGCCGTCGCGCAGAAAGTTCTGCTCGGCCTGCGCGTTGAGCACCACGATGCTGATCCGCCGGTTGGCCGGATTCGCCGGGTCGGTCTTGAGAAACGGCAACGCGTCGGCGAGCCCGCGAATCTGCAGAATTTTGTCGGCGTGCATTCCGCCCGCCAGCAGTTCGCGCCGCGCGGCGTTGGCGCGCTCGCTCGAGAGCTCCCAGTTCGAATACCCGTCGACCGCGCCGTGGTAGGGCAGCGAGTCGGTGTGTCCGGCGATCGAGATGTGGTTGGGGACGTCGTTGAGCGTCGGCCCGATCTGATCGAGGATGTCTTTGGTGTAGCTCTTGAGGACCGCGTCGCCCTTGTCGAACATCGGCCGGTTCTGATCGTCGATGATCTGAATGCGCAGGCCTTCGCTCGTGATGTCGATCTTGATCTGGTTCTTGAACGCTTTGAGTTTCGGGCTCTGGTCGATCAGCGTGTCGAGTTTGGTCTTGAGGACTTGGAGCTGATCGTTTTCGGTTTGGGTCTGCGGCGCGGACGAGGTTGCGCTCGCGCCGGCGCCCGGGCCCTGCGTGAACAGCGCCTGCAAGGGCCGGTTGAAGTAGTCGGCGATGCCCTGCAGGTCGCTCTTATTCGTGGACGAGAGCAGCCACATCAGCAGAAAGAACGCCATCATCGCGGTGACGAAGTCGGCGTAGGCGATCTTCCACGAGCCGCCGTGCGCGTCATCGTGATCGCTTTTGCGCTTGCGGCGAATGACGATCGTCGGGGCGCGCACGTGGGTGAGCGAGGGCGTCGTTCCCGAAACGAACGTCTTCGGTCCGAACTTCGCCGCCGCGTCTTCCGCATCGGTGTCGACCGGCGCGGGCACTTCGGCTTCGGGTTGCTCTTCCGGCGGCTCGTCCATCGGCGCGCCTACGCGGGCGTCGGTATCACGCCGGCGGCTTCGGCGGCCGCCGCGGCCGGTTCTTTGGTCGCCCGCACGGCGTCTTCAAGTTCTTCGAATGTCGGCCGGTCGGTCGAGAACACGACCTTGCGGCCGAACTCGACGGCGATCGTCGGCGAGTACCCGCTCATCGAGGCGAGCAGCACCGACTTGACGCACTCGAAGCGCTTCTCGCTTTCTTGCGACTTCGCTTCGAGCAGACTCGCTAGCGGTCCGACGAAGCCGTAGCCGAGCAAGATGCCGAGGAACGTCCCGACGAGCGCGGCCGCCACCATCTCGCCGAGTTCCTTGGGCGGCGCGCCGACCGAGCCCATCGTGTGCACGACGCCCATGACCGCGGCGACGATACCGAACGCCGGCATCGCGTCGGCGATGCGCTGGATCGCCGTAGACGGGATCCGCGCTTCGGCGTGGTGCGTGTCGAGCTCGGAGTCGATCAGCTCTTGGATCTCGAGCACGTTGAGGTTGCCGCTGAGCATCATCCGCAAGTAGTCGTTGATGAACTCGAGCAACTCGGGATCGTCCTTGACGCTCGGGTACTTGAGGTAGATCGGGCTCGAATCGGGATCGTTGACGTCAAGTTCGAGTGCGAGCAAGCCCTCCTGGCGCGCTTTCTGCAGCAGTTCGTAGAGCAGCGCGATCAGCTGCAAGAACTTCGCCTTGTCGTAGTCGCTGCTGCGGAAGCACGTCGGTACGGCCGCGAGGACCGCGCGCAGCGTCTTGGGCGGGTTGCTGACGACGAACGCGCCGATCGCCGCGCCGGCGATGCACAGGAATTCGAACGGTTGCAACAGCGAGAGAATGTGCCCGCCGCCGAGGACGAAGCTACCGAAAACGCAGATCGTGACGACGAGCCAGCCGACGATCACGAGCATGCGACGTCAGCCGTTCTTTTTGAGAATCTGTACGATCTCGTCGAGGACGCGCCCGGCATCGGCGGTCGTGGGCTGGCAGGTGCCGGCACCGAAATGGCCGCCGCCGCCGTAGTGATCCATCAGCGCGCCGACGCTGGTCTTGCAGGTGCGGTTGAAGATGCTGTGCCCGACCTGAATGCTGTTGAACGCGTTGCCCGCGCCGTCGGCGATGCGCACCGAGACGTTCGCTTCGGGGAACAGCGTATAGATGAAGAAGCGGTTGCCGAGCGGTGCGTCCTTGAGGCCGCGCACGTCGCTTACAATCACGTTGCCGTCGGCGTGACTGGTTTCGATCAGGTGTTCCATGAACGACCATTGCTGATCGCGCAGGATCGCGACGCGTTCGGCGACTTGCGGATCGGCCAACACCGCGTCGGGCGCGTTCGGATTGGCCTTCACGAGGTCGAGGACGTGTTTGAAGTAGTCGCGGTAACGCGCCATGCCGGTGCGCGGATCGAGCGTATAGCCGACCAGGATCCAGCCCTTCGGATCGGTGACGTCCTCGGGCTCGAGGTCGGCCGAGTCGAGGCGGTCGGTTTGGTGCAGCAGCTCGGTGTAGGTGCTGAAGTCGGCGGCGGGATAGTGGCTCGCGACGACGCGCGCCGCGCTCGGCGCGGTAGCGGAGTATCCGCCCTTGACGTCGCTGGCTTTGAAATCGTCGGCTTGGCTGGCGTGATGGTCGAAGATCATCCCGGCGCGCGGGTCGTGCGGCAAGTTGGCCAGGATGTCGGCGGACGTTATGTCGACCTTCCCATCCTGCACGTCTTTCGGATGCGCGAGCATGATGTCGTCGATCTTCTCGACTTGCGTGAGAAGCACCGCGCACGTCAGGCCGTCAAGATCCGCGCGGGTAATAAGGCGCATGGTTCACTCCAGCAACGACGGTGGGAAGGGCTTGGTCGTTCACCGCGTGGGGTGCCGAACCCCGCGCCGGGTGGGCGCTACGAGGCGCTCGGGCGCAGGTACCAGTCGACGTTGAGGTGCGCGTTTTTCGTGAGGTGTTCCAAGCGGCGTTTCACGACGTCCGCCACCCGGTCGAGACCGGCACGGGTGGGCGCGAAGGCGTCGAGCCGCAGGCCTTCCGGCCACGCGTGCATGTCGACGACGCCGTCCGGCAATTCGACGCTGCCGGCCTCGGCCGACCACTCCGTGGTGAATTCCAGCCCCATCTCGGCCGCCATGTGGGCCGCGATCTGCGAGGGGTGATCGGTCAGAACGAGCGCTTGCGCGTGAAACATCGCGGTTTACTTAGAGGATCGAGAGACCTTTGGCCTGCGGAACGAGGTCATTTTCGGCGAGCCACGCCGCATCGTACATGCGCGAGCGGTAGCGGTCGCCGCCGTCGCAGAGGACGGTGACCACGCGGCTTCCGGCCGGCAGCGTCTTGGCGAACCGGGCCGCGCCGACCACGTTGAGGGCGGCCGAACCGCCCACGAAGAGCCCTTCCTCCGCCAGCAGCCAGTGGGCCATCTCGATCATCGCGCGGTCCTCGACCCGTACCGCATCATCGACCGGAGCGCCGCTGAAGTTGGCCGTCAGCCGTTTGATGCCGATCCCTTCGACGGTTGAATCGCCCTCAGGTTCGAGCTTGCCGTGTTTGACGTAGTTGTAGAGCGAGGATCCGTAGGGATCGCAGAGCACGATGCGCGTGGCCGGGTCGTGCGCCTTCAGCGCGCGGCCCGTGCCGGCCAGCGTGCCGCCGGTGCCCGCCGCGGCGACGAACGCGTCGACGCGGCCGCCCATCTGCGCGACGATCTCGGGCCCGGTCGTGCGTTCGTGCATGTCGCGGTTGACGGTGTTCTCGAATTGGTTCGCCCAAACGGCGCCCGGCATCGCGGCCGCGATGCGGCGCGCTTCGTGGTAGTAGTTGGCGTCGTTCGTGAACGGGGCCGCTTCGACGACGCGCAAGTCCGCGCCGAACGTACGCAGCAGCGCGTATTTCTCCGCCGCCTGATCGTCGGGCATCACGATGATCGCGCGGTAGCCGCGCGCGTTGGCGACGAGCGTCAAGCCGATGCCGGTGTTGCCGGCCGTGCCCTCCACCACGACGCCGCCCGGCCCGAGCAGGCCGCGCTGCTCGAAGTCTTCGATGATGGCCAGCGCGGCGCGATCCTTGACCGACCCGCCGGGGTTGAGAAACTCCGCCTTGCCGAAGATCTCGCGGCCGATCGCCGCCGACAATTTTGGGAGGCGAATGAGCGGCGTGTTTCCGATTGCACCGCTCAAACCGTCGACGGTCGTCATGCTCGGCCTGGGCATTCGACGCCCTTGGCGAAGAGCATTTGATGAAGAAGCACGTGCTGGCCGTGACTGCGGCTCTGACCGTCGCGGCCGGCCTCGCCGGCGCCGCGGCGCAACAACCGCCGCTGCGCATCGGCTTGATCTACAGTTATTCCGGTGCGCCGCCGATCAACAGCAAGCTCTTCGACGACGGCATCGATCTTTATATCAAGCAACACGGCGACGTCGTCGCCGGCCGGAAGATCGAAGTCATTCGCCGCGACGACACCGGCCTCGCGCCCGACGTTGCGCGGCGCGTCGCGACCGAGCTGATCGTGCAGGATCACGTCGACGCGCTGCTCGGGATGCTGCTGACGCCCAACACGGTGGCCGTCGAAAGCGTCTCCGCCGCGGCGAAGAAGCCGCTCTTGATCGTGAACTCGGCCTCGTCGCACATTCTCGAACGCGATCCGTATGCGGTGCGATTCGGGTACACGATGCCGCAGCTGACGGAACCGCTCGCGCAATGGGCGATGAAGAACGGCATCAAGACGGCGTACATTCTGTATCAGGATTACGGGCCGGGCACCGAAGCCGCGACGTCGTTTACCAAATCGTTCACGGCCTTGGGCGGCACGATCGTTGCCACGACCGCGTTTCCGGTTGAAACGAAGGACTTCTCGGCCTACATCCAGCGCATCAAGGATGCGAAGCCGCAGGCCGTCTACGCGTTCATCAACGGCGGCGGCACCGGACCGTTTTTCGTGCGCGCGGCCGATGCGGCCGGCTTCAAGAAAGCCGGGATCACGATCCTCGCCGCCAACGACCTCATCGCGGTCAACGAACTCAACCTCGCCAGCGACTTCAGCGTCGACCTGATTCAAGTGATGGATTACACGCCGTCGCATCCGAGCGCCGCGAATCGCGCGTTCGTCCGGGCGTTTGCAACGCTGCCCGGCCCGCCGCTCGTGCCGGATTTCGGCGCCGTCGCTGCCTACGACGCGTTGGGCGCGCTCTACGGGGCCATCGCCGCGCAAAACGGCAACCTGGACCCGGACAAAACGATGGACTACTTCCGCGGCTTGAAGGTCGACAGCCCGCGCGGACCGGTCGTCATCGATCCCAAGACGCGCGACATCGTGGAGAACATCTACGTGCGGCGCGTGTCGACCCACGGCGGCACGGCCGAGATGCGCGAGATCGGGGTCTTCCCAATGGTTCGCGATTCGAGCGAAGAATGAAACGGATATCCCCGGAGGCTTTCCATGCTGACTACGCTTGAGAACGAGTTGATCACGCGCACCGGCGCCGCGACGCCGGGCGGCGCCTTGCTGCGCCGGTTCTGGTATCCCGTCCTCACGTCGGACGACCTGACGGCGGGCGGCGCACCGCGACGCGTGCGTCTGCTGGGCGAAAACTTGGTGGCCTTTCGCGGCAGCGACGGAACCATCGGACTGCTCGACGAGGCGTGCCCGCACCGGCGCGCCAGCCTCGCGCTCGCGCGCAACGAAAACTGCGCGCTGCGATGCCTCTTTCACGGCTGGCAGATGGACGTTGCGGGCAACGTCGTCGGCGTGCCGTCGGAGCCGGACGGCGCGCGCTTCGCAAGCAAGGTGAAGGCGCGCAGCTATTCCGTGCGCGAGGTCGCGGGGGTGGTGTGGGCCTACGTCGGCGGAGGCGAACCGAGTCAGTTCCCGTCGTACGCGTTTCAAGCGCTCCCGGAAACCCAAATCCGCATCACGCGCGCGCTGATCCGCTGCAACTGGGTGCAGGTCGTCGAAGGCTTCCTCGATTCGTCGCACATCTCGCACCTGCACGCGTCGGTGCCGGCCGATCCCACGTACTACGCGATGAAGATGGCCGACGGCGCGCCGGCGTTCGACGTCGAGATCACGCCGTACGGTCTCTACGCCGCGGCGATCCGCAACATCGGCGACGGGAAGCGTTACGCGCGCGTGACCGAGATGGTCATGCCGAGCACCGGGTTCATTCCGGCGCCGCGCGCACCCGGGCCGGCCTACGAGGCGTATCCGGAAGGTTCGATTTTCGTGGTGCCGCTCGACGACGTCACGTCGGTGCAGTGGTGGATCCGTTACACGCGGTACCCCGAGCACGCCGGGAACCTGTTCGGCGGCGGCTGGGTGCAGCGGTACGAGTCCGACGCGCTCTGGGGTCAGGATCGCGAGAAGATCGACGCCGGCCACGCCTCGGGGTTGCCGTCGCTGGCCATGGAGGACATCGCCATGGCTGAAAGCCAGGGCCCGATCTGCGACCGCTCGCAGGAGTACTTGGGCTCGAGCGACTCGGTCATCACCCGCTACCGCCGCATGCTGATCGAGCAGATCCGGTCCAATGCAGACGGCCGCTTGCCGCCCTCCCTGGCCGGTGACCTTCCGTATGAGTCGCGCCGGGCGCACGCGGTGATTCACCCGGAATCGGTCGACTGGCGCGACGCGATCGCGCTCCAGACCGCCCAGGGGTAGCCGGACCCGGGTGGGTCTGCTAGAATAGGGCGTCACAGAACACGTACGAAGGGTCGCCCTTGTGGCGACCTTCTTGCTGAGTGATCGTGACGCGGATTGCCGCGTCACGTGTGTAGG
>DASYOE010000103.1:0-3642 GCA_036008105.1 Candidatus Lustribacter sp.
AGCGCGCTCGAGGTCGAGACCTGATACAACGTGCTGTGCGAGGTCTGCAAGTAGTCCGCGAGCGCGGCTGCGACGATGTCGGCCACCGGCTCGTGCTTCGCCGCCGCAAAATTCTGCAGCGCGCGCCACAGCCCATCGGTGATGGTGACGTTCAGCTCCGGCATACGTACCTCATGGCACCGTGCTTCGGCTGCAATCGAGAGGGGACCCAGTCATCGCTGAATCCCCTCGTCCCGTTCACTGGAGGTACTTACACGATTTCGTGTTCGCGTCGAAGAATTGGCCCGGCGGACAACTTGGCATGGGTGTGGGAAGCGGCTTCGATCCCGGCGGTCCCACGCACGAGTAGCGGTCCCCTCCGAGGTAGATCGAACGGACGCATTTATAGCCGTGCGGGCAATACGTGTTGCCGCACGGCGTGCCGACGAGGTTGGGATAGATGCATTTGCCGCTTTGACACGTCGCCGGGCTCGTACAACACGTGTCTCCGCAGAGCGGAACCGGGCAGCAGATGCTCGCGCCTTTGGAAGTCGTGCGACAGGTCTCCGGTGCGCAGCACGTGCCGCCGCAATTGACTTGGCCGGGCGCGCAACACGTTTGTGACGATACGCTCGTTCCGTTGGCGCCTTTCACGACGGTGGTGATGCAGGTGCCGTTGCAGCAGATATCGTTGCAGAGTGACTGCCCTGCCGGACAGCAGATGCCGTACTCGGCATCGACGCACGTTTGGCCGGCGCCGCACGCTCCGTAGAGCCCGCAGCACGTCCCGTTCGGCTGGCGGCAATAGAGCGCAACTTGGCCGGCGCCGTTACTCGCTTGACATCCGACGGTGCCGCCCGGACAGCAGTACGAATATTGGTAAACGCCTTCGTAGATTCCGGACACGCACACGGCGGCGCCATCACAGCAGGCCGGCGGCGTACCCGCCAATCCGCCGCAGCACTGCTGACCCTCGGCGCAGCAGTACTGGCCGCCGTTGCACTGAACCGAGCAGCAGACGCCGCCCGGCTTCGAGCAGTTATTTTCGCAATCGTAGTAGTTTTTGACGCAGCCGCCCAACGCGCCCAACGCGGCGAGGGGGTTGGCGAGCGCCGACAACAAGGCCCCTCCGCCGCAGTCCTGTGCCGTGTTGTCGCACGCATTATAGCAGTCCTGACAGGCCTGATCGCCTTGCGCGATCTGCATCGGACGTTCAGCGAGAACCGGCGCGCGGCGCGTCTGTTGCAGCGTGAGAAAATTGGACCGGCGGCTCGCGGCGACGCGCAGCGCCGGATCCGCGGCGATCGAACGGCACTGGCTTAGGTTGGCGCGCGCGCTGCCGACAAGATCTCGCAGCGCGCTTTGCAGCGCCGGCTCGACGCTTACGGCCGGTGCGCGCAGCGCGCTCGTGACCGGGCGCCCGTCGGCGCGGCCCGCAACCGCGGCATTGCTCGCCTTGAGGACGATGTGACGTGGCCCCGCGATTGCCGGTGCGGAGCGGATGTCCGCGCGCAGTAGCGGTATCGGCGCCGGCGCTTTGCTGCCGCCGCTCGGCCGTTGGAAACCGGGTGTGAATCGAACGGAAAAATCGTACAGCGGACGTCCGCCGAGCGTGATATTGGCAGCGAACGTTCCCGACGAATATCCGCGGGCGTTTGTCGACCAGGTGCTCTGAAAGGCAAGCGCCTGGCCCTGATACATGCCTGACGAGGACACCGTCGTCGTTCGCGCGCCGCGGATGCCGCCGCGCACGCAGGGCGCCGCAACCGCGGCGAATTGCTCGCCGCCAAACGGCCGGGTCAAACCCGAAACCGGCATCATCGTCGCGACGCCCGCAAGCGCCGCGCCCTCGAGCACTCCTCGCCGCGAAGCATTGCCGCCAACCAGGGCCTTCGTCGCGCGATCGAACCAGTGTTCCATCGGTGAGCTCCCTCGTGAACCGTTACGCAGGTAGCGGCATGCGCGCGTTTGCCGTGCGCTCTCCGAGCAGGCGCAGCACCGCGTCTTTGCCCGCGGCGACGCCGGAAACGACCGTGCCCGAAGCATCGATGACGACGGCCATCGGCGTGCCGCCGGTTCCCGCAGCTTGCGCGATGCGTCCCGCTTCGTCGAGCACGAGCCGTGCCCGCAGACCATCCGCCCGCAGCTGCGCATCCTCGCGTGCGGCGACCAACACCAGCGGCGCGTCGTGCTGGCGCTCCCACGCGAGCAGATCGTCGCTCATCGTTCGGCAATAGCCGCAGTCGGCGCTCCAGAAGAGCAGCGTCGTCTCGGGCGCGTCGCCGATCGCAACCGCGTCGAGCAGTTCGGGCGGAAGCGTTCGCGGAACCGGGGCGGCCGCCGCGATCAGTTCGCGAATCGCGTCCGCACCGGCGGCGATGCCGCTGCCGATCGTGCCGTCGGCTTCGACGATCACGGCCGCCGGCGTTCCGGCCGTCTGATACGCCATCGAGACGTCGTTGTTCGCTTGCAGCAGAACGTTGTGCATGCCGTGCTGGGCGAAGAGCCGCCGGTTTTCGTCGGGGCCGCCCTCGGAAACGACGACGATCGCGAGCCGTTCCGCGAGATCGCGCTGCCACGCCGCGATCTCCGGAAGCAGCGCCGCGCACGGCCCGCACGACGGGTGCGCGAAGAACAATGCGACGCGCTTGCCGGCGGCGAGCACATCGGCCAGGCTCGAGGCCGGACCATCGAGTGCCGCTGCAGTGAAGGGCGGCGCGGGGGCGCCGACCGGTAAGCCGGGCAGCGCGGCGTCGGCCGGCAATGCGTCGATGGCGAAGTCGTCACCGCCGGTGAGGCTCTCGAGGCGCACCAGCATGCGGCCTTGCTGGCGCAGAATCTGCAGCATCAAGAACGATTGCACAGCGAACGCGCCGAGCACGACGATGCCCAACGCAACCCAGCCGGTAGAGCGGCTCACCCACGCGAGAACCACGGCATCCGACTGCTCGGGAACGGCGACGGAAGCGAATGCCGCGAGGCCGAGCAGCACGATGTTGCGGAACAGCGTCGTCGCGCCGATCGGAGCGGCCGCAACTTGGCCGAAGCAGCGACATTCCGGCGTGCGGCCGCGCGCGAGGTTGATGCCGATCGCAGCCGTGAAGAGCAGCAGGAGCACGCAGGCCGCAATGCTCCCGGCGTGCGCGAGTGCGGTCGGCAACAGCGCGAGCGCCACGGCGATTTCGGCCACCGGCAGAGCCCGTGCGAGCGAATCGACCGCAGGCTTCGGTACGCCGAAGCTGCGCAGCATCGCGGCGGTTCCCGCGAAATCGCGCAGCTTCGCGCTACCGGCGACAGCGAAGACGAGGGCCAACCCGAGCCGGGCAGCGATTACGATGAACGCGACTGCCGGGGCGGATGAATCGGTCACGGAATACACGCTCCCTTGGCTATCGGGTTGGGCGTGCGATCAGGATAGGTGCGCCGTTTTTTCGTGGCAACAAGCGAGCGGTAGCCGGCCGCGCGATCATTAAAGAAGAAGCCCGCCAAAACCGCAGTGATGACGGGCAAATCTGGCTCCCGAAGTTGGACTCGAACCAACGACCCGCTGATTAACAGACCGCGAGCATTCGTGCGGGCGACGCCGGCCACGAGGGAAATTTTCGTCGCCTGTGTCGCTCAGGTCGCCCGTGGCGCTCCCATCTCCCCCCATAAACTCCCCCT
>DASYOE010000104.1:0-3347 GCA_036008105.1 Candidatus Lustribacter sp.
CCTGCTACGGCGCTCGCTCGCGATGCTCTCGAAGTATCGCAACGGGCTCGTCCCGGCGGCGGCCGAATCGCAGCTCGGCGACCGGTTTGCCGACATCGGCGCGCAAGTCCACGAACACGTCATGGCGGTGCGCTTCCGCGAAGCGCTCGACACGATCTGGGAACTGATCACCGCGCTCAACCGCGAAATCGACGACCGCAAACCGTGGGATCTGTACAAGCACGAGCGCGGCGTCGAATTGGACGCGCTGCTCTACGATCTGTGCGAAGGTTTGCGCTTTACGGCGATCCTGCTTTTCCCGTTCATGCCCTCGAAGGCGACCGAGATGTGGCTACAGCTCGGCCTCGAAGGCACGCCGGCCGTGCGCTGGCAAGACGAACTCCGCTGGGGTGCGCTCGCCGCCAACACACAAACGAACCCTGGCGACGCGCTCTTCCCGCGCCTCGAGCCGCCGGCCGCGTAAAAGGAAACGCGCGCCCCCGAAGGGACGCGCGCTCTTCTCGTTGCCGAGGTGACCGATCAGCGGTGGTTGCGATCGCCGCGCTGGCCGCCGCCGCCGCCGCGCTGAGCGGGAGCCGGACGCGCCGCCGGAGCGGAGTAGCTGCGGGCCGGGGCCGCGTAGCTACGCGCTTGGGGAGCCGAGTACGTGCGTTGCTGCGGGGCCGCAAACGTACGCTGTTGCGGAGCCGCGAACGTGCGTTGTTGCGGCGCCGCGAACGAGCGTTGTTCCGGTGCGTTGTAGTTGCGCGGGGCCGAGTATTGCGGGGCGTTGAAGCCGCGCGACTGTTGCGGCGCTACGAAACCACGATTTTGCGGATACCGGTACGCGGTACGTTGCGGGAAGCCGCCCGCCGCATGTCCGATGAAGCCGTGCGGTTGGCTCTGCCAGCCGATCGGCGGGGCTAACGGATGCCGGTAGACACCGCCGAAGTAGAACGGGCGCTGATTCCAGCTGCGGGTTCCGAAGTTGAACACGAGGTTGAACGACGGACCCCAGCCATAAGCGTAGCCCGGGTACCAAGCGCCTGGTCCGTAGTACACGGCGACCGGCGGCGGTCCCTGATACTGGTAGGGCGTGTCGATTTCCATGGCGTCGAAGTTCGGACCGTCGGCGTAACCGTCGATCGTTACGTTCATGCCCGGTTCGAGCGTGAGGCCCGTCGGGTTGATGATCGTCCCTTGGTGCAGCGCAACGCTGTCGGCGTAACCGTTCGCGTCGTGCACGGTGATGTTCCACGTGCCGTTGATCGCGACGATTTGGCCCTGAATCGTTTGGCTTGCGCCTTGGTCCGGGCCCTGGTCGGCGTATCCCGGCGGCGGGTAATCCTGCGCAGCCGGCGGCGGCGGGTAGTCTTGCGCGAGCGCAAGCGATGGGCTGATGAGTGCGGCGGTTGCGATGGCCGCGCCTAGCAGCCGCCCGGTGAGTGTTTGCGTAATCTTTGTCATGTAGTGCTCCCGCCTTTCGCAGGACATGACCTATTAACGCACGCGTCAATCAGATAGAAGTTAGACCAATCAAACTTTCATGTTGTGTCATGAAGCGTTCATCTGGTGGGCGCGGGCAGATGCCTGGCGCTCGCCTTCTGATTGCCGAGCAACGCGGTGACGTGCGGGTTGGCGGCGATGCGGCCGTCGAGCGTGTAGGCGACTTGGTTGTCGTCGATCTGGTCGAGGCGGTAGAGGTAATTCACCATCATGCCGGCAGATTCGCGCATCCCGCGCGCCGAGGTGTCGGCTAGCCAATTCAGGCGTTCGAGGCGCGCACCGTTGCTGAGATGGAAGTGGGCGACCGGATCGAACGCGCGCTTGCCGCGTTTCGCTTCGAGCAAATAGTGCGCGGCGAGTTGCATCAACGGCGCTTTCAGCGTCGCGGCAACGGCGGCGTCGCGCGACCAGGCGCGATTGGCGAACATCGTCTTGAGCGGAACGTCGGTCGCGCCGTCGGCGACGCCCTGCGTTTCAATCCACTCGCGGAAACGCGGCAGCGGTGAGAGCGTGGCGAACGTCCGGATGTGCCGGAATTCGTGGGCGAGCTCTTGCACTACGCGTTTGATCAGCGCGTTGCCGAAGCTGATCCCGTCGAGCCCGCGCTGGCAGTTTGAGATCGAGTAGAAGATCGCGTACGTCGCCTGCAGCGGGTCGGTGGTCGGCGCGCGCTGGTCGAGCAACGTCGCCATCTCGCCGCTCATCTCGGTCGTGAGCGCGACCTCGACGAAGATCAGCGGCTCGTCCGGCATCGCCGGATGCAAGAACGCAAAGCAGCGGCGGTCGGCGTCGAGCCGGTTCTTGAGATCCGACCAGCCGCGGACTTCGTGCACGGCCTCGTAGCGACCGAGTTTCTCGAGCAGCGACGCCGGCGCGTCCCACGAGATGCGGCGCATTTCGAGGAAACCCAAGTCGAACCACGATGCCAGCAGTTCCTTGAGGTCGGCCTCGAGCGGTTCCAGCGCCGGCTCGGTGCGCACGACCTCGAGCAGATCGGCGCGCATTTCGACCAGAAACTTCACCCCGCTGGGGAGGCTGTTGAAGGCGCGCAGCAAGCGCACGCGTGAGGGCACCAACGCGTGGCGCAGGCGGCGCTCGGCGTAGTTGCGTTCGGGCGTTTCGGTGGCGCTCGCTACCGCGGCCAGCGCACCGTCAACCTCCGCGCGGTCGACGTCGAAGCTCGCCAGAACCTCGAAGAACTTCGTCCGGGCGGGGCCGGCCAAGGTTTCGTAGCGCTTCGCGATTTGGGTGATGCGCGCGCGTGTCGCGACGTCGCCGCCATGACCCTCGATGCAGGCGGCCATCTCTTCGCGCATTTGTTCGACGTCGAGGTGGGTCGCCTCGCCGGCCGCAGGCTTCCCGAGATGGAACGCCTCGGCGATAGAGCGGAACGATTTCACGGCTCGCTGAAGTTCGCCGTTGCCATGATCGACACCCACGCGCACGTTCACGATCGTCAATACGACGACGACCGCGCAGCCACGCTCGAACGCGCACGCGCCGCCGGGGTCGAGACGATCGTGACGGTCGGCACCGACCTCGCCGACAGCGAGCGCGCCCTGCGCACGGCCGAAACGTACGGACTGCTGGCCACGATCGGCATCCATCCGCACGAAGCCAAGGACGCCCCGGAAGATATTGCCGCGGCGTTCGACGGCTTGCGCAGCGGAGCGACGGCGCCGATCGTCGCGATCGGCGAGACCGGGCTCGACTACCACTACAACTACAGCCCGGCGGAGGATCAGCGCCGCGTGATGCGCGCGCAGATCGCGTACGCGCGCTCCGCCGCGCTCCCGGTGGTCTTCCACCAGCGCGAGGCCTTCGACGACTTCGTCGCCATTTTGCGCGAGGAGTGGGACCGC
>DASYOE010000105.1:0-1863 GCA_036008105.1 Candidatus Lustribacter sp.
TCGCCGTCGGAGCGCTCGCGCACGTCCAGGCGCACCGCCTCGGCGATCGCGACCGCGCCTTCGAGCGGCGTGCCGGGGAGCAGCATCGCAAACTCCTCGCCGCCGTAACGCGCCGCCAAGTCGCCGGTCCGCCGGGCCGCCTCGGAGATCGTGCGCGCGACCGCGATCAAGCGCACGTCGCCGGCCGGATGTCCGAAGCGGTCGTTGTAATCCTTGAAGTGATCGATGTCGAAGATGATCACCGAAATCGGTCCCGGCACGCGCTTGGTGCGCCGCCATTCCCGTTCGATCGCCTCGTCGAACCCGCGCCGGTTGGGAATTTCGGTCAGCTGATCGATGTAGGCGTACTGTTCGTATTTGGCCGCGCTGGTTTCGATCTCGCGCACGCGCTGGCCGAGCGCAAGCGCGAGGAAGATCGACTCCCAAGCAACGCCGATCGAGGTGCAGATGTAGGCCGTGGTAACGGTCGAGGGATAAAGATCGAACGTTCCGGCCTCGCTGATGGTGAAGCCGATCGCCGAACCGGCAAACGCGAGCACGTAGTAGGGAGCCGCGGAAACGCCGGCCCGCCACGCGATCACGCCGCACACCAGCATCGTGCCCTGCATGATCACGGTCATGATCGTATCGGTCAGGTCGAAGAGATTGTGCGCGAGCAAGAAATCCGGAAAGAGCACGTACGTCGCGCTCTCGAGCGTCAGCACCACCAGCGCCCCCAGCAGAAACCGGTCGGCGCGCGGCGACACCCGCGGTAGCTCGAGAAATTCGCGCGTGAAGGCGACGATCAACACGAAGTAGAGGACCCAGGCCGCATACGATGGCCAATCGTCACGCACTGCGAGATGCGGCCAGAGCATGGTCCAGGCCGCTCCGGTCTCGACGGTCTGATAGAACACGAGCGCCAGCATCGCCGCCGTGTAGAGCAGGTACAGCTTGCGCCGCAGCATCACGAAGAGCATGAGATTGAACAGCGCCATCGCGACCGCGAAGCCGTTCAGAAATGCCAAGGGCAGCGCTTCGCCCGTCACTTCGGTGTTTTCGGTAGCTTGCAGCGAACCCGAGGTCCAGATTTCGAGCACGGTCGGCTGTTCCAAGGGCGAGGTCAGACGCACGACCAGAACCGCCGCGGCCGGGCGCGGCGTAACGATCGGTTCGATCAGTTCGTGCGCGTAGATCGGGCGGCTCGCTACCGGCGTCTCCGAACCGAACGTCTCGTGCTCCAGCAGGCGGCCGTCCGGCGCCATGACGTCGAGTTCGCCGTCCGTGACGTACGTCGACACGTTGAGCATCAAGGGCGTCGAGGTATCCCCGGTCGGCGGCAGCATGAAACGATACCAATGCGTGGCGGGATGAAAGTACGAGGTACCGCTGTTCACGCGCAGCGCGTGCGCGGGTTCGAAGCAACCGGCCGGCAACCGCGCGATCGCGCGCGCATCGCCCGCCCCGCACGCAGCCGACGGAACGAGCACCTGCGCGATGTCGTACACCTGCAGCCCGGCTTCGCTTATCGCATCCGCCGCAGGTGGAACGAAGAAGCAGAACATCGCGAGCGCTATGAAAACGCGCGCGACGAACCCCATGTTACGGCGCCGGGAAATGCGTGTCGTCGCCGTACGGCTGGAAGAGTGTATGTTCCGGCCGGAAGCGCAACTTCACCGTACCGGTTCGGCCGTTGCGGTGTTTGGCAAAGATCAGCTCGGTGAGATCGGGCTCAGGCGACGTCTCTTTGTTGTAGTACGCGTCGCGATACAGAAACGTCACGATATCCGCTTCTTGCTCGATGGCGCCCGAGTTGTGCGTAAGGATATCGTCGACGACGAAATTGTGCAGCTCGCCGACCGTAAGGTCATAGACGAGCTCGCT
>DASYOE010000106.1:0-4527 GCA_036008105.1 Candidatus Lustribacter sp.
ACGAGACGCTCTCGACCGCCGAAATCGAGGATTCGGTCGAGCGCATGTATCGCGAGTTCTACTTCCGGCCCAAGAAAATCGCCAAGATCGTCGGCGAGATGGTGACGAGCCGCCAGATGATGGTGCGGCGTTTGCGCGAAGGCGGCGAGTTCTTCGAATACCTCCGTCGGCGTCACACGTCGACCGCGAAGCGCCGGTCCGAGGTCGCGACCGCTTGAGGAAACCGCGCACCGGGTCGTTCGAACACCGCGATCTCTTCTGCCGCACGTTCAAGGAAACGCATCTCGCGTTCGAGCCCGAGGGGCTGCCGTGGCCGCGCCTCGAGCCGCGCTACGTCGAGTTGCTGCGCGCGTTTCCGTTCTGGAGCTTCGCGCGCAGCATGGAGCAAGAAGCGGACCGGATGATCGCAACGTTTGCGCAGACGCTGTCCGACCCGGTGATCCGCGAAGCCGTCGAACTGCAGGGATATGAGGAAGGGCGGCATGCTCGCCTCATCAACCACATGCTCGAACGCTATGAGATCGTGGTGCCGCCGGTACCGCTCTCGAACTTACCGGTGACGCGCGAAGACTGGGTCGTCTTCGGGTTCGGCGAGTGCGCGGATTCGTTCATCGGGTTCGGCGGCTTCGCGCTGGCACGCGAGAAAGAGATCTTCCCAAAAGGGCTCCTCGACATCTTCGAGCACATTTTGTTCGAAGAGGCGCGGCACATCGTGTTCTTCATGAATTGGTGGCGGTACGAAGAAGCGCTGGCCGGTCACACCAACCCGCTCGCGCGCACGCTCGAGGGGATCAAGTACCACCTGAACGCGGTCCTGCACCAAGCGCAGGGCGCGCAAGGTTCGGCCGTCGCGACGACCCCGCTCGACCTGACCGGCGGCGGCTCGCAAGCGATCCTCGAGGGCGTTACCCCGGCGAAATTCCTGGAGATGGCGCTGGCCGAGGAACGCATGCACATGGCGCGGCTCGACCCGCGCCTGCTGCGCCCGCGCCTGGTGCCGCTCCTGGCGACCGCGGCGCTGCTCGGTTTGCGCATGCTGCCGCCGCGGGCGGAAACTTCCAAGCGTCCGTTGGCGGTTGCTTCGTAGTAGGATGGCCGCCGAAAAGAAGATCTTGCTGTGTCAGCCCCGCGGCTTCTGTGCCGGGGTCGAACGCGCCGTGCAGATCATCGACGAATTGGTACGCCGGTCGGGTGAGACGGTGTACGTCCGCAAGGAAGTCGTGCACAATCGGGTCGTCGTGGATGAGTTCCGCCGCCGGGGCGTCATTTTCGTCGACGAGGTCGAGGACGCACCGGAGTCGTCCTTACTGGTGTTCAGCGCGCACGGTATCGCGCCGGCGGTGCGCGAGCGCGCCGACAAGCGCGACCAACGGACGATCGACGCGGTGTGTCCGCTGGTCGTCAAGGTTCACCGCGAGGTGTCGAAATTCGTCAGCCAAGGCTACCACGTGCTGTTGATCGGCCACGCCGGTCATGAAGAGGTCGACGGGACGATGGGCCACGCCGGCGGGCATATCTCGCTGATCCAAAACGAAGCCGAAGCCGAAACGTACCAGCCGCCGCCGGGGAAGACGCTCGGGCTCGTGTCGCAGACCACGCTCGCCGTCAGCGAGGTGGACCACATCGTCGAGATCTTACAGCGCCGCTTTCCCGGCATCCATCTCCCGGTGAAGAGCGACGTGTGCTACGCCACCGAGAACCGGCAGGTCGCGGTGCGCGCGATGGCGCCGTCATGCGACGCGATTCTGGTGATCGGTTCGGACAACAGTTCGAATTCGCGCAGCCTGCGTGACGCCGCGGCCGACGGCGGGAAGCGGCCGGCGTACCTGCTGGACGATCCGGCGTCGATCCGGCCGGAGTGGTTGACGGGCGTCGGAACGCTGGGCATTACGGCGGGAGCATCGACGCCGGAAACACTCGTTGCCGACGTCATCGCGCGCGTGCGCGAACTCGATCCGGGCTTCGTCACGGTCGAACCGGTCGGCACCGGTGAACCGGCGATGACGTTCCTGCCGCCGCGCGAACTCGCGGAGCTGCTCCCGCCGGCCTAAAACGCGGTCTGCCCGGAAGAAGGGCAGCGCTCAGTCGGCTTGGTAAACTGGGGTACGAGCTCTACTTGTAGAGGGTGCGGTCCTGCGTTCATTCCTTTGGGCAACGTTCGCTTCCGTCGGTGTCGTTGCGGCCATCGCGTCGTGCGGCCCCGGACCGAACGAGACCCGCCTGCCGTTTCCGGCGCCGACCGATGTCCCGGTACCCGTACAATCGCCGTTCGCGGCATCGACCTCGGCCCCGCTCGCGCCGGCGATGACGTTCGCGTTGCCGAGTGGCGGCGGATATGCCGGGACGCTGAGCATCGTGCAGCAGGCGGCCGTTGCCGGAACGCTTTCGATCGGCACGTCCGACGTCGCCCCCGGCGGCGGCGTGCCGGCACTCGGCACCACGCGCGCCGCAAGCAGCGAACGCTACGCGCTCGACGCGCACGCACCGCTGCTGTACATCACCGTCCAAAGCACGGCCACGTTTACCGCGAATCCCCTGCCGGCGTTTACGATCACGCTGCCGCAAGCGGTCGTGTTTTCGGGTGCTTCGTATTACGTCGCGCTTTATGACGGAGTGCGTCCGAGCGTCGGGCAGCAACTCGGATTCGAAGGTCCGGGCGTCCTGAACGGAACGACGCTGACCTTCAGCGGGACCGGCACCTTGCAGTTCGATGCGAACACGCCCGACGTGTTCACGCTCTACGTCGCTAGTGGGAGCGCGCCCGCGCCTACTGCCGCGCCTACCCCCGCATCAAACCCGACGGGCGCAACGACCTCACCGATCGCGCTCGGGACGGCATCGATGGCGTTCACCGCCACCGGTGCCGGCGCTGCGCAAACCACAACGATTACCGAGAACGGCTATGCGGGAAGCTTCGCCATCGCTAACGCGAGCGCGGATTCGTGCGGGTCGGGCGCATCGGCAATCGTGGCTTTTAGTCCGGCCACGCTCCCGGCGGGCGGCACGCTCACGGTCACGCCGCAGAACGCCGGGACCTGCGGCCTCACGGTCTCCGACACGAACGGCAACTCGGCCGTCCTTTCCATTTCGGTCACGCTTACGGGGTTCACGACGCAATGACAACGCGGAATGCAAACGTTGCTGCTGCTGCTTTGACGGCGATCTTGCTTGCCGGCTGCGGCGGGGGCGGCGGTCACAGTACCTCCGTTACGCCGAGCGGCGGAACGACGGGGACGAGCGGGAGCTCCGGAACGGGCACGCTCGCGTTCACGATCAGCGTGCCGACAACAGCCACGGCGACGAAACGCATGCCGAGGTACGTTTCGGCTTCGACGACACAAGCGGCGGTTGTGGTCACGGCCCAAAATGGTGCGGTGACCAACACGACGATTCCGTGCACGTCAATTTGCACCGGCTCGCTGTCGATCCCGGCCGGCCTCGCGAACGTGCAGATGACGCTCGAAGACGCCGGCGGCAAGGCGCTCTCGCAGGGCACGACCCCCGTGCTCATCGTTTCGGGCCAGACGAATAACGTGCGCTTCACGCTGGACGGCGTCGTCCACAGCGTGAGCCTGCAATGGGTGCCGGCGGTGCTTACGTCGACGGCTGCGACCACCGTCGCGCTCCTGGTGAACGCGCTCGACGTCGACGGCAACGTCATCACCTACGACGGCGCGTACGTTGACGCGAACGACAACCAAGTGGTGATCAAGCTCAGCTCTCCCGACGCCACGGTCAACGCCGCATTGCAGTCGTATGCCGTGTCGGCACCGGGTGCCGTGATCACCCTACCGTACAGCGGAGAGTCCAGCATCACGGTGACGCCCACCGTGACGTCGGGAACGGTCACCGGCACGCTTGCCGGCGCAACGCTCTACGCCAGTTCGCTGGCCAACGCCGTATGGGTCCCGGCGTACCCGCCGTACAGCGCGATCTACGCGTACGTACCGCCATACACGGGCACCTATGTGGCGGTGGGAGCCTCAAGCAACGGGGCGCCGCTCACGTATATGGCAATGGATACGTCGGGCAACATCTTTGCGACCGAAAACACGGGGTTGGGTGGAAACGGCGTCGAGGAGTTCTCCCCGCCGGGATATCAGGGTGTCCAGATCATCAGCAGCGGGGCCGGCCCAATCAAGGTCAGCGCGAGCGGCTACCTCTTTTTCGGTAATCCCACGAGCAACATCGCAATTTACGCGCCGCCGTACACCGGCGCAGCCGTGGCGACGATTCCGATGAACGCGTCCGCGGTGAACTTCGCGCTCGATGCCGCGGGGAATCTCTACGTTCCGACCACCAGCGGAATTGCGGTCTACCGTCCGCCGTATACGGGGTCGCCGACGACGATAGCCGCCGCGAACGCCGTGAACACCAACGCGCAGACAACCGTGAGCTTTGACGGATCGCAAAATCTGGTCGCGAACACCGCGAATCAAGCAGCCGGCACTTCGGTGCTCGACATCTACGCCCCACCGTACACGGGGACGCCGGCGAACTACACGCTCAACGCCTCCATACCGCCCT
>DASYOE010000107.1:0-1502 GCA_036008105.1 Candidatus Lustribacter sp.
CGAAACGAAAAGTCCTCCGCGTCCAACGTCAAGTTCGGGTTGTAGTACGGGTCGCGCCGCGCCCACTCGGGCCAGCGCGTACGAATCGCATCGGCCTCGCTGACGGCTACCGCGACCTTCTGCTTGGTGTCGTCGCGGCCGCGCGATTTCGACTCGTAGTGATAGAGCCGGGCGCGCGGCACCATGACGTTGCGGTAGCCGGCCGCGCAGAGCTTCAAGCAGAAGTCGATGTCGTTGTACGAGACGGCCAGCGACTCGTCGAGGCCGCCGACCTCCTGATACTTGCTGCGCGAAACCATCAAACACGCGCCGGTAACGGCCAAATAGTTGGTGTCGAGAACGAGCCGTTCGTCATCCGCCAGCTGGGCCGGATCGAGAAAACGGTAGGCATGGCCGGCCAGCGCCACCACACCGCCGAGCACGACACCGGCGTGTTGAATCGTTCCGTCCTCATAGAGTAGGAGCGCACCGACCGCGCCGATGCGCGGACGCCGGGCTTGACCGAGCATCGCCGTCATCCATTCCGGCGCGATGACTTCGGTATCGTTGTTCAGCATCACGACGTAGGGCGCGTCGGTCGCCGCAACGCCGCGATTGTTCAGCCGCGAATAGTTGAATGGCTCCGGATCCTCGAGCACGCGAAAGCGGCCCGGCCGGTGCTCGCGCCAACGCTCGAAGAGCGCGCGCGTCGCGGTCTCCGCACTGCCGTTGTCGACGACGAGCACGTCGAAGTTCGGATGCTCGGTGCGTTCGAACAGCGATACGAGACAACGTTCGAGCAAATCTGCGCGGTCGCGTGTCGGGATGATGACGGTCACGCGGTCGTCCGGGCGAACGGCGTACCGCACTACCGTGCCGAGCGGCGTCACCTCGACGACGGCGGCTTCGCCGCGCCGCGCCAGGGCCCGCCGGACGGCCACTTCCGCCGCATCCGGCGGCACCACCCCGCCTCCATGTTTGCGGTGCAGCAGCACGCGCGGCACATGCGCAACGCGATCGCTGCTCTCGCTCACGCGCAACAGGGCGTCGTACCAGGCCGCGGCGCCATGCGCCGGATCGAGGCCCCCGGCCGCGGTCAGGACCGCCGTTCGAATCGCGCACAGGCGGCCGACGTAGTCCCGCGTCAGCGCCGTTTCCGGGGACCAACCGGGCTTGAACGCCGGATCGCGCGGAATGCCGCCCGCATCGAAGCGGTCCTCGTCGGTATAGACGATATCCGCGCCGTCGTTCAGTTCGATTGCGAGCGACAGCAACGCCTCGGGATCGAGCACGTCGCCGGCCTCCACCGCACACACGGCGACCGCGCCCTCAAGCGATGGAACGGCGTTCGCGTCATCGAGCCACTCCGCGCGATAGTACGGATACACCTGGTCGCGCAACGAGGCCAGGGTTGCTTCGCGGTCCGCCTCCGATGCGGCGTGCGCGTCGACCACGACCGCGATCGTGTCGCGCACCGCCAACAACCGCACGAAGCCGCGCAGCCAATCCAGATCCGCGACGCT
>DASYOE010000108.1:0-7361 GCA_036008105.1 Candidatus Lustribacter sp.
TGCGTTGCCCGATCTGACGCCGACGCCGGAACAGCGCGCGGCGATCGACGCCGTCGCCGCGGCCGGCGATGCCGGCGCCTACGCGCAACTGCTGGTGTTCGGGGCGACCGGCAGCGGCAAGACGCTGGTCTACCTGCACGCGATCGCGCGGGTGCTCGCGCGCGGCGCGCGCGCGATCGTGCTCGTCCCCGAGATCGCGCTGACGCCGCAAACGGCGGAACGGTTCGAGCACGCCTTCGGCGAGCGCGTCGCCGTGCTGCACTCGGCGTTGTCCGAACGCGAACGCTACGACGCCTGGCAGGCGGCGGCGCGCGGTGAGCTCGACGTGATCGTCGGCGCGCGCAGTGCCGTCTTCGCACCGCTACCGGGCGTGCAGATGATCGTGGTCGACGAAGAGCACGAGACCTCGTACCGGCAAGACAGCACGCCGCGCTACCATGCCGTCGAGGTCGCGCGCGAACGCATGCGCCGCGCCGGCGGCATCGTGGTGCTGGGCAGCGCGACGCCCGCGCTCGAAGACTACGCGCGCGCAAAAGCCGGACGCTTTCCGCTCGTCCGCCTGCGCGAACGCGCGACGGCCCAGCCGCTGCCGGACACGTACATCGTCGACATGGCGCGCGAATTTCAAGCCGGCAGCAACCACATCTTCAGCACGGCACTGGTCGCGGCGCTGGGCGAACGGCTCGAGCGCGGCGAGAAGAGCGTGCTGTTCGTCAACCGCCGCGGCGCCGCGCGGTTCGTGCTCTGTCGCGCTTGCGGCTTCGTGCCGAACTGCGAGCGCTGCTCGACCTCGCTCGTCGTGCACCGCGAAGAGGGCCGGCTGCGCTGCCACTACTGCGACGCCCAGCGCCCGATTCCCGAGACGTGTCCGGCCTGCGGGCTCGGCCCGATCGCGCCGTACGGCATCGGCACCCAGCGCGTCGCGGCGGAGGTCGAAGCGCTCTTTCCGGCCGCGCGCAGCGTTCGCATGGACGCCGATACGACGACCCGGATCGGCGATCACGCGCGCTTGCTGGACCGCTTCGCGCGCGAGGCCGATATCCTGATCGGCACGCAGATGGTGGCCAAGGGCTTGGACTTTCCCACCGTGACGCTGGTCGGCGCGATCGCTGCGGATCTCGATCTGCACGTGGCCGACTACCGCGCTGCCGAACGCACCTTTGACGTGATCGTGCAAGTCTGCGGGCGCAGCGGACGCGCGCGCGCGGGCGAAGCCTTCATCCAAACCTACAGCGCAACGCACCCGGCGATCGTGTTCGCCGCGCAGCACGACTACGAAGGCTTCGCGCGCGAGGAACTTGCCGAGCGCCGGGCGTTGGGATGGCCGCCGTTCGTGCGTCTCGTCTTCGCCGGCGTGATGGGCCGTGAGCGGGCCGCCGTCGAAGCGGCGATCGAACGGTACGCCGGGCTGTTGCGGGGCGACGAGCGCTGGGAAGTGCTCGGGCCGGCCGCGTACCCGCTCGCGCGCTTGAACGACGAGTGGCGCTATCGCATCGCCGTCAAGACGCGCGACCTCGACGCGTTACGCGACGCATTGCGCGCTCGCGTGCTACCGGCGGCGGCGCAATCCAAAGGCACGCGCCTCGTCGTCACGTTTGAAGCGTAAAGCCGCGCCTGCGGGGCAGGGACGGCGGGCCGGGGGCGAACAACGGGTACCCGTGCTGATTCGACTGACGCTCTCGTTCGTGTGCGCCCTCGCCATAGCGGCGGGTGTCCCGGCCGGCGCGCAGACCGCGGCGAAGAAAACGGTCACGTCGGCCGCCGACTTGCCCGCGTTCACCTACCCGATCGACGTCGCACCCTCGGCGCTGGTCACCGCCGATGCGGCGACCTTCGATCCGTTTGCGGCCAAAGTTCGCGCGAACGTCGAGGCCGTGCTGAGCGGATACGACATTCAAGATCACGCCACGCTGCGCGGGTTGCTGCAGCAAAAACTCGAGCTGCAACTGCTCTCGGGAACGGAAGATGCGGCCGCGCTGACGACGGCGGACGCGATTCGCGCGCTCGAAGATAAGCCGGACACGAAACTGGTGAGCGGCCTCTCCACGCGCGCGACGGTCGCCGCGCGTGCGAAGGCGGGCGCGACGTCCGGCGATACGTACCTCGCGGATTATCGCGCCGAGTATGCGGCCGCGTTGGCACCGCTGCCGTGGCCGGTGGTGGGCAGTCTCCTCAAACAGATCAAGACGACGAACGACGTGTACACGCCGGCGATGATGATCGGCCAGATTGCCGGCAACCTCGATCCCGGCGCCGCCAAGTCGCACTCGGTCAGCGGCGAGAGCGCCGCAGCGATCGTCCAAGCACGGTATTTCGTGCGGGTCATCTTGCCGCAAGCGCAGGTCTCGTCGGCGGTGCTCGGCGCGGTGATCGCGCAGCATTCGGTCGAGAAGCCGGATATTTGGGCCGCCCGCGACGTGACGCTGCACGCCGGCGATCACCTGACGCCGGTGCGCGTCGCGATTTGGGATTCCGGCTCCGACGTCTCGCTCTTCCCGCAACAACTCTATACCGATCCCGCGCCGAAGGGCTTCGATCCGCACGGTTTGGCCTTCGATATGGACGGCTTCAAGACGCACGGCTACTTGTATCCGCTCACGCCGGCCGATCGCGCGCAGTATCCGGCGATGCAGCATTTCCTCGAAGGCTACAGCGATCTGCAAGAGTCGATCGACAGCCCGGCCGCGACGGCCGTCCGTCAGCAAATGGCCGCGTTGAAACAAGCCGATGTGCCGGCGTTCTTCCAAACGCTGGATCTGCTTGGCGATTACCAACACGGCACGCACGTCACCGGCATCGCGCTGCGCGGCAACCCGGCGGCACGGCTGGTCGTCGGGCGCATCACGTTCGACTACAAGTGGATACCCACGCCGCCGACGGAGGCGAGCGTCCGGCGCGACGCTGCCGATTACCAAATCTACGTGAACTACTTCCGGGCCCACCACGTGCGCGTCGTGAACATGAGTTGGGGCGGGACGCCGGCCGGCGTCGAAGCGGCGCTGGAAAAGAACAACATCGGCAAGGACGCGGCCGACCGTAAAGCGATGGCGGCCAAACTGTTCGCCGTCGACCGCGCCGGTTTGTACGACGCGCTCAAGAGCGCGCCCGACATCCTGTTCGTCTGTGCCGCCGGGAACTCGGACAGCAATGCCGGCTTCGATGAATCGATGCCGGCCTCGTTCGATCTGCCGAATCTGCTGGTGGTGGGGGCCGTCGATCAAGCCGGCGATGAAACGTCGTTCACGAGCTACGGCAAAACCGTGCTCGTCGATGCCGACGGCTACCACGTCGTAAGCACGGTTCCGGGCGGCGCGCACATTCGAATGTCGGGGACCTCGATGGCCGCACCGATGGTCACGAATTTAGCGGCGAAACTGATCGCCCTCGACCCGAAGCTCACGCCCGTTCAAACGATCGCTCTCATTCGGGCCGGCGCAACGCCGAGCAGCGACGGGCGCCGCCACAACATCGATCCGAAACGGTCCGTCACGCTGCTTCGCGACCGCCTGACGGCGCGCGCGAACTAGCTAGCGGCTTTTTTCGCGCCGCGCTTTTTGGTGGTCGCAGCGGCGACCGGGGCGGCGGCGGCGGCTTTGGCGGCGCGGATGGCGCGCGCCAAGCGGGCCTTCTTACGGGCGGCCTTGTTCGGGTGGATGATGCCCTTACGCGCGGCCTTGTCGAACTGAGCCTCGACGGAAGCGCCGAGATCCGGGGTCGCCTTGGCCTTTTTGAACAGCGTCTTCAGACGTGTTTTGAGGTCGAGGTTCCGCAGGGTGCGGCGTTCGGTTTGGCGTTGCCACTTGATCGCGGCCTTGATGTTGGGCACGGCGAGTAGCATACCAAAAATCACCTCCCCTGTGAACCCTCCAACGCCAACTCCCGGTAGCTCAGGTACCGGCTGGCCGCGATGCGGCCCTCATCGACGGCCTCACGAACCGCGCAGTCGGGCTCCTGGAGGTGGCGGCAGTCGTCGAACCGGCAGCGCGTGGCCGGTTCGCGCATCTCGACGAACAGCTGGGCCAGCTCGGCCGGAGGCACCGGGTCGAGGATAAACTCGCCGATCCCGGGGCTGTCGACCAGAAATCCACCCCCCGCGGTCTGGAAGAGCCGGGCCGAGGTCGTGGTCTGCCGGCCGCGGCCGAAGCGCGAGAGTTCGCCGACGGTCGCCGTCCCGCCGAGGGCGCGGAAGATGCTGCTTTTCCCCACCCCCGAATTCCCGACCAGCAGGGCGTGACGCCCCTCGAGGTAGCTGCGCAGAACGTCGACGCCGGCGCCGGTTTTGGGCTGGACCACCAGCAGCGTGACGCCCGCCGGGGCGTAGATGGCCCGCATCCGCTCGACGGCCTCGGGACCGGCCAGGTCGGCCTTGGTCAGGATCAAGGCCGCCTCGACCCCGTGCTGTACCGCGAAGGCGATCAGCCGGTCGAGCATCGGCAGGCTCGGCGGCGGGTCGGTCAGCGCGGCCACGACGGCCATCGTCTCGACGTTGGCCGCCATCGTTTTCGTGCGTCCGCCGGCCGTGCGCCGGACGAGCGCAAAGCTGCGTGGTTCGACGCGGTCGATCACCACGCGCTCGTCGTCGAGGGCTTGGGTGACGACCCGGTCGCCCGGTGCCAGCACCGTGCGCGCGAGCGTTTTGCGCAAGGCCGCCAGCACCGGTTCGACCTCGCCGTCGGGCACGACCCAGGCGGCGTTGCGACCGACCGCGATGACGATGGCCCGGCGGACTTGCGGCGGCGTCATGCGAACCCAATCGTGATGCAAGTCGTCCGGACCATCGTCGCGGCCGATCCCGCCGTGCGTGCCAATGTGCTGGCCGCATTGGCCGGACCGGGCGCGCCCACCGGTATCGTTTCGTGCTTCGAGCGCGACGACGTCGTGACGGTGAGCTTCGACGACGAGATCACGCGCGCCGACCTGATCGACGACCTGATCACCATCGAGACCCACTTCGTGCCCAGCGCCGAAGTCGTCGCCGCGCCGCTCGATGATGAAGAAGCGGCGCATTTGGCGGCCGTGGGTCTCGCCGATCCGGACCTCGACGCGTCACGCATCCTCGAACGGCACCTGGTCGGCCTCGAATGATTCCCTATCTCGGGCCGTTCTCGTTTTCGTTCGGCATCCCCGATGCGATCGACATCGTCGCTACGTCGGTCCTGATCTACTATTTGCTGCTCCTCATTCGCGGCACGCGCGCGGTCCAGATCGTCCTGGGCTTGTTGACGCTGGTCATCGTTCTCGCCGTCTCGAACCTCTTGCACCTGCTCGTGCTGGCCACGGTCATGCAGTATCTGTTGCTGGGAACCGCGGTTACGTTGCCGATCGTGTTCCAGCCCGAGCTGCGCCGGGCGCTCGAGCAGATCGGCCGTGGGCGCTTTTTTCACCGCGCGCCGGCCGATGAGGAGGCGGTGGCGGGCCAGTTGGTCGCGGTGGCCGCTGCGGCCGCGTTCCGCTTGGCCGACGACGGTTTGGGAGCGCTGATCGTCATCGAGGGCCAAACGGGGTTGCGCGAATACGTCGAGAGCGGCACCGCGCTCGACGCGAAGCTTTCGGTCGAGTTGCTGTTGGCGCTGTTCAACAAGCAGTCGCCGCTGCACGACGGCGCGGTGATCGTGCGCGATCTGATCATCGAAGGCGCGGCGTGTTTCTTGCCGCTCTCCGAAAACCAAATCGTCGCCGAACGGCACCTCGGCACGCGCCATCGCGCGGCGATCGGGCTGACCGAACTCGCGGACGCGGTGGTGGTGGTGGTTTCCGAGGAGACGCGAACCGTGTCGGTCGCACGTGCCGGCCGCCTCTCGGTGCGCATCGACGACGAGGAACGGCTGCGCAAAGTGCTCGAGGCGTGCATCCGCCCGCGCCGTCGCGCCCGCGCGGCCGAACCGCCGCCGTGGCTCGCGCATCTGCTGACCCGACTAACCCGTGCTTCAAGCGATCAAGAGAAACTTCGGGCTTAAGGTTTTGGCGCTCGCCCTCGCGGTTACCGCGTGGGCCTATTTTCATTTCTCCGCCGCGCCGTCGATCACGGCCCACTTCGATCAGCAGCTGAGCGTGCCCATCGTGGTGAGCGGTTTGCGTCCGGGGCTCGTGGCCAGCTATGACGAGCGCACCGCGATCGTCACGGTCGAAGTGCCGCGCAACGGGCCGCCGATCAAACCGGATCAGGTGCAAGCGGTGCTCGACCTCAACGAGCGACCCGATCCCGGTATCATGAATTTGCCGGTGAAGATCGTCGCGCCCGACCTCGTCATCAAATCGCTGTCGCCCGGTTCGGTGACGCTCAGCGTCGACCGGCTCGAGACGCGCACCGTTCCGGTCAGCATTTCCTACGCCGGCGGCAACGGCTCGCTCGTCGTCGAATCGTCGACCGTCAACCCGTCGGTGACCACGGTGCGCGGCATCGCCAACGATTTGGCGAAGGTCGACGTGGTGAAGATCGAGATTCCGCTGGGCACCAAGCCCGGCAGCTTCGATGCGATGGTCCGGCCGATCGCGGCCGACGCGCACGGCAACGAAGTGCAGAACACCCAAGTGTCGCCGAATCTCGTCCGCGTTCAAGCGCGCTTCGCGCCGTCGACCAACTCGGCCGGAGTAAAATCATAGCGCGACTGTTCGGAACCGACGGAATTCGCGGCGTCGCGAACGCCGATCTCACCCCCGAGTTGGCCTTTGCCGTCGGCCGGGCCGGCGCGGCCGTCATCGCGCGCGCGGCGGCGGCGGCGATGCCGATCGTGATCGGCCGCGACACGCGCATCTCCGGCACGATGCTCGAAGCGGCGATGATCGCCGGCATGACGTCGACCGGCCGCAACGTCATCGCGCTCGGCGTGGTGCCGACGCCGTGCGTCGCCGTGGTGACGCGCGACGTCGAGGCTGCTGCCGGCGTGATGATATCGGCCTCGCACAACCCGATCGAAGACAACGGCATCAAGTTTTTCGGGGCCGACGGTTTCAAGCTCTCCGACGCGGTCGAAGATGAGATCGGCGCATGCTTGAACGACGAGACGCTGCCGCGACCGACCCATACGAAGGTCGGCGTCGCGACGCTCGCGCCCGAACTGGCCGAACGGTACGTGGAGATGCTGGTGGCCGCGGGGAGCGATCTGCGCGGCTGGACCGTCGTCGTCGATGCCGCCTTCGGCGCGGCGTTCCGCATCGGTCCGGCACTCTTCGAACGGCTCGGCGCGCGCGTGATCGCGCTCAACGCCGTCGATGACGGCGCGCGCATCAACGTCGGCTGCGGCGCGACGGATCTGGGTATGCTCGCGACGGCCGTGCGCGCCGAGATCGCACGCGGCAACGAGCGCGTCGTCGGCGTGGCCTTCGACGGCGATGCCGATCGCGCCAAGTTCATCGACGAG
>DASYOE010000109.1:0-7321 GCA_036008105.1 Candidatus Lustribacter sp.
GATCTTGTCGAGACCGGGGTGCACCGCCAGCGCGGCACCGGTGACGCCGTCGCCGGTCACGATGTTGAGTACGCCGGGCGGGAGATCCGCATCGGCACAGATTTCGGCCAAGCGCAAGGCCGAGAGCGGGGTCGTCTCGGCGGGCTTCAGCACGATCGTGTTGCCGGCCGCCAAGGCCGGCGCGATTTTCCACGCCGCCATCAAGAGCGGGAAGTTCCAGGGCACGATCGCGCCGACGACGCCGCGCGAACGCGGCACGCGGCCGCCGCGGGCCGCGTAGGCGAGCTTGTCCGCCCAGCCGGCGTAGTAGAAGAAGTGCGCCGACGACATCGGCACGTCGAAGTCGCGCGATTCCTTGATCGGCTTGCCGTTGTCGAGCGTCTCGAGCACGGCCAGTTCGCGCGCGCGCTCGGAGATCGCGCGCGCGATGCGATACACGTACGCCGCGCGCCGCGCCGGGCTCAGCGGTTGCCAGTACTTCTCGTAGGCCTTACGCGCCGCGGCCACCGCGCGGTCGACGTCTTCGGGCGTGCCGGTTGCGACGCGCGAGAGCGTTTCACCGGTGGCGGGATTCGTCGTCTCGAAGGTCCCGCCGCCGCTCGACGGGACAAACGCGCCGCCGATGAAGTGGCCGTAGGCCGGCGCGATATTGGCCGGCGTCGACTCGCGCGACGTCGCATACTGCAAGCGCTTCGACGTTGGTTTGGTGCCGTGGCCGTTGCGGATCGAAGCAGCGGCCGGATCGTCTTTGATCATGGCCGCGCTCAGTCTTTCGGAATGATGTCGGGTGAGGGGTAGCGTCCGGTACGTTCTTTTTCGCGCTGCAACAACAGGTCGTCGAGCAGCGACGACGCGCCGAGGCGGAAGAGATCGGGATCGAGCCAATCGCCGCCGAGCACCTCGTCGATGAGCACGAGATACGAGAGCGCAACCTTCGAGGTGCGGATTCCGCCGGCAGCTTTGAAACCGCGGCGTTCACCCGTGCGCCGGTAGAACGCGTGCAGGGCCTGGCACATCACGAGCGCGATCGGCAAGGTGGCCGAGATGCCGATCTTGCCGGTGGACGTTTTGATCGTATCCGCGCCCGCCGCGAGCGCCAAGTCGCTGCAGCGGCGAATGGCGTCATACGAACCAAGTTCGCCGGCTTCGAGAATCGCTTTGACATGCACGTCGCCGCAGAGCCGTTTCACCGCCGCGATCTCGTCGTAGACGAGTTGTTCGTCGCCGGCCAGGAACGCGCCGCGATTGATGACCATGTCGATCTCGTCGGCGCCGTCGGCGAGCGCCGCTTCGGTGTCGCGCAACTTGACGTCGAGCGATGAAAGGCCGCTTGGGAACGCGGTTGCGACCGAGGCCACCTTGACGCCGGAACCGGCGACGGCGGCCTTCGCAACGGCAACCATGTTCGGATAGACGCACACCGCCGCGACGGACGGCGCACCGAAGCCCGGATAGACGGCTTTGGCGCACATCGACTCCACTTTCCCGGGCGAGTCTTTGCCTTCGAGCGTGGTCAGGTCGATGCAGCGGATCGCCAGATCGATTGCAGCTTGCTTTGCTTCGCGCTTCAGCGACCGTCGTGAAAAATCGGCCGCGCGGGCTTCCAGCATGACCGCATCGACGACCGGCGATGCCGCAAACGCAAGCATTGAGACGGGTTCGCGAAACTCGCGTATCCGGACCTCCGCCGCTAGGCGGCCAAGCGTCACACCTCGCGGGGTACGCCGCGCTACACCGTGTCGGTTGAGGTCAGCGGGCGCCGTTCCAGAGTTCGGTCAAACGCGGGACGAGCGTCGCATCGCGGGGCTGCAGCCCGCTGCCGCGGCACACCCGGCACGTGGCGGGCATGCAGGCGTCGCACTGTCCGCTCCCGGCGCAGTGGCGGCAGGCGTCTTCGCGAACGCGGCGCCGGCGGCGCTTGACGGGAAGTGCCCAGCGCTCGTCGGCGCGGACGTTCGGTGCGGCGGCGCCGGCCGGCTCGACGGCGATCGCGGCCAATCCGGTCAGTGACACGTAGGCCAGAACGCCGACCAAAAGGTCCGCGAACGAGCGTTTCTCCATGCCGATGTTATCGGATGAGAGCGCCCTCGCGTTTAGATCGGGTCCGTCCCCAGGCAAGCAAGGGCGGAGACCCGGCCGCAACCGGTGTGGTACTATGGCTGAGCCTTCGACGAGGGTTGGGCCTCGCGCAACGGAAAACCGTGAACCCCGCCAGGACCGGAAGGGAGCAACGGTAAGCGGTCAACTGCCGTGTGCCGCAAGTCACCTGGCCCTCGTCAAGGTTTTCTTTTTCCGCCCGGCTACTTCAAGGAGGAACGTGCCCGATCTCACCGTCTCCGTGCTCGCCGGTTTCGGCAGCGCGATCGTCGTCTTGGGCGTCTATCATTTTTTGGTGGCCGGGCCGCGCCTGCGCTCGGTACAATCGACGGTGGGAACGCACGATGGACTGCTGGGCGGCGGTGGTGCCGAGCCCGCTACGCGCCGCGTTGCCGATCTCGAAACGTCCGCCAAGTCAGCGGCGCGTGAATTGGCCGCGCTGACGGCGCGCATCGACGCGTTGGAGAAGGTCGCGCAAAGCGAGACGCCGCGGGTCGGCTTCCTGCGCTTCAACGCGTTCGACGACGTCGGCTCCGACCAATCGTACGCGCTCGCGCTGCTCACGCGCGATGGTGACGGCGTCGTCCTCTCGAGCATCTATTCACGCGAAGAAACGCGCACGTACGGCAAGGCCGTGCAAAACTTCCAGACCTCGCAAGAAGCCTCGAAAGAAGAGCGCGCCGCCATCGCCGCCGCCAAGGCCGCTACGTCGTGACCGACAACGCCTTCCTGATCAAGATCATTCCGCCGGAAGGCTACAACGTGTACCGGTTGCACGTGAGCCGCACGCTGGCTGTCGCCGTTCTGTTCGCGCTGGTTGCGTTCGTCGGCGCGGCGCTGGGCTTCCACGCGTGGCAACTGCATCTCGCCGAAGACGACGTGCAAGCGTTACAGGCCATCACCGTGTCGCAGCACGAGAAGCTTCAGGCCATCGACCGGCAAGCCGATTCGCTGGCGGGCGAACTGCGCGACATCCAGCGCCAAGATAACGAGATTCGCCGTTTGCTCGGCGTGCACGCCGCGCCGGCCCTGCCGGCGGCGCCGGTGCACCCGACGCATGGCTTCGTTTCGGGTGCTCACGCGACCACCACCGTTGCCCAAGTGCAAGACCGCTTGGCGCGGCTCGTGCACGCCTCGGAGCAGCGCCTCTCGGACAGCAGCACATTCGAGCGCTTGACGCACCGCGTGCTCGATCTGCGGCGCCTCGCGCAGCTGGCGCGCGAGCGCATGCTGGCGTCGCTCCCGTCGCTCAACCCGGACGGCGGCACCATTACGGCCGGCTTCGGCTGGCGGGTCAACCCGTGGCCCGAATTTCACCAAGGGGTTGATTTGGCGGCCGACTACGGGACGCCGGTCCACGCGGCGGCCGACGGCGTCGTCCGCTCGGCCGGCTGGGACGGCGGGTTCGGCATCAAGATCGACATCGATCACGAGAACGGCTATCGCACCTGGTACGCCCATCTCTCGCGGGTGGCGGTGGCCCCCGGCACCCACGTCCGTAAGGGCGATACGATCGGGTTTGTGGGCGCGACCGGCGAGGCGACCGGACCGCACGTCCACTTTCAGATTATGCTGAACGGCCGGCCGATCGACCCCGTGCCGTATCTGAACGGCGTCCCGGCCAAGGTGCTCGCGACACTTCCGGGCGCCGGCGGCGTACAATAAGCGATGATTTGCTCGCTTTATACGGTGATCGCGTGGCTCCTGAACGCCTACATCCTCGTCATGCTGGTGTACGCGCTCGTTTCGTGGGTGCCGAGTCTCCGCGGACGCTGGACCGACTACGTCGCGATGCTGGTCGAACCGGTGTTGACGCCCGTCCGGCGAATCATCCCTCCACTGGGCGGGCTCGACATCTCGTTTTTGATCGTGATCATCGCGCTCCAATTCGTGGTCCGGCTCGCCCAAAACAACGCCCTGACCTGCTACTGACGACCGGACACCCGTGATCGAATCTCAGCCACTCGCCACATCGAAGGGTGCGGCGAA
The DNA here is from genome assembly GCA_036008105.1 of Candidatus Lustribacter sp. Taxonomy (GTDB): domain Bacteria; phylum Vulcanimicrobiota; class Vulcanimicrobiia; order Vulcanimicrobiales; family Vulcanimicrobiaceae; genus Lustribacter. The sequence continues at coordinate 4,087 of DASYOE010000109.1, forward strand.
CGTGCGCAATTTCTGCATCATCGCGCATATCGATCATGGCAAGACGACGCTTTCCGATCGCTTGCTGGAGATCACGCGCACCATCGCCGAACGCGAGATCGGCGAGCAGATGCTCGATGCCATGGACCTCGAGCGCGAGCGCGGGATCACGATCAAGATGCATCCCGTGACGCTGACCTATCACGCCAAAGACGGTCAGATCTACGAGCTGAATTTCATCGACACGCCCGGACACGTCGATTTCTCGTCGGAAGTGTCGCGCTCGCTGCAGGCCTGCGAGGGTGCCCTGCTCGTCATCGACGCGGCCCAAGGGATCGAAGCGCAGACGCTGGCGAACTACCACCTGGCGCTCGAACAAAACCTGACGATCATCCCGGTGATCAACAAGATCGATCTGCCGGCGGCCGACGTGCCGCGGGTGCGGCACGAGATCGAGGAGCTGCTGATCATCGAGGGCAGCGAGGCGATCGCGGCCAGCGCGAAGGAGGGCATCGGGATCGATGAGATCCTCGAAGCCATCGTAACGCGGGTTCCGCCGCCCAAGGGCAACACCGAGCATCTGCGCGGGTTGATCTTCGATGCGCAGTTCGATACCTACCGGGGCGTGGTGGCGTACGTGCGGATCGTCGACGGCGAGCTGCGGTCGGGCATGAAGTTCATGTCGATGGCGCACCAGCGCGTCTACGAGGCGACCGAAGTCGGCGTCTTCAAACCGGAGATGCGCAAGACCGACGTGCTCGAGGCGGGCAGCGTCGGCTACGTGATCGCGAACATCAAGTCGCTGGGCGACATGGACGTCGGCGACACGATCACCAACCCCGCCAACCCCGCCCCGACCGCGCTGCCCGGCTACAAACCGATCGTACCGATGGTCTACTGCGGCCTCTACCCGAACGAAGGGGTGGAGGTCTCGGACCTGCGCGACGCGTTGGAGAAGCTCGCGCTCAACGATTCGGCGTTGCATTTCGAACCCGAGAGCTCGATCGCGCTCGGATTCGGGTTCCGCTGCGGGTTCTTGGGTCTCTTGCACATGGAGATCGTGCAAGAGCGGCTGGAGCGCAACTACAACCTCGATCTGATCGCGACGTCGCCGTCGGTCGTCTTCCGCGTGACGCTCACCAACGGCGTCGTCGAGCTGATCGACAACCCGGCGAAACTGCCGGCCCGCGATAAGATCACGCTAATGGAAGAGCCGTATGTCAAGGCGACCGTGATCACGCCGCCGGAGTACGTCGGCGCGATCATGGAACTGACGCAGAACCGGCGCGGAACGCTGGGGAACATGGAGTATATCGCCGACGGCCGCGTGATCCTCACCTACGATATGCCGTTGATCGAGGTGATCATCGACTACTTCGACCGGCTGAAGTCGTCGACCAAGGGCTACGCGTCGCTGGACTACGAGCTGATCGGCTACCGTGAAGGCGATCTGGTCAAGCTCGAGATCCTGCTCAACGGCGAGCCGGTCGATGCGCTCTCGTTCATCGTCTCGCGCGACAAAGCGCAGTTCCGCGGCCGCGCCTTGACCGAGAAGCTCAAAGAGCTGATCCCGCGCCAGATGTTCGATGTGCCGATCCAAGCCGTGATCGGCGGGAAGGTCGTCGCGCGCGAGACGGTCAGCGCGATGCGCAAGAACGTGCTCGCGAAGTGTTACGGCGGCGACATCACGCGCAAACGCAAACTGTTGGAGAAGCAGAAGGTCGGTAAAGAGCGCATGAAACGCGTCGGCCGGGTCGATCTGCCGCAAGAGGCGTTCATGGCCGTGCTCCAACTCGACGAGCAATAGCCCCGCGCCGTTCGTGAAAGTCTACCTCGCGAGCAAGAACGCCGGCAAACGGGCGGAGTTCGGGGCGCTGCTCGAAGGCACCGGGATCGAGCTGCTGGAGTTTCCCGGGTATCGCGACGTCGTCGAGGGCGAGACCGGGTATGCGGAAAACGCCGCATTAAAGGCCCGGGCGCTGCGGGAGCAACTGCTTTCGGCCGGGATCGAGGCGGCCGTGCTGGCCGATGACTCGGGACTCGAGATCGACGCGCTCGACGGGCGGCCGGGTGTCGTGACCGCGTACTACGGCGGGGCCGAGTTGACGTGGGCGCAGCGGCGCGAGTATGTCTTGTCCGAGCTTTCGCCGCTCGATGCCGGCGAGCGGACGGCGCGGTTCGTGTGCTATCTGCACTTCATCGATGAGGAGGGTACTGAGACGGCGGTCGACGCGTCGGTCGACGGCACGATCGCGACGCGCGAGCGCGGCGACAGCGGCTTTTCCTTCGATCCGATCTTCATCTATCCGGCCGCGCAGAAGACGTTTGCCGAACTCACGGCGACGGAGAAGAACAACGTTAGCCACCGCAAACGCGCGGTGTCGGCGCTCTTACACGAATTGCGGAAGAAGCAGACGCCTGTAACCCGATTGTAACCGCGCTCCGCGATACTTGCGACGGAGGCAAATATGCTTTACGTGCTTGACTGGGCGCATCGCGACAGCCGGCGGGAACCCTACTTTATTGTCCAGGACGACGGCGAGCGAGCCAAGGCGATCCTCGACAATCTCGCCTACTGCGACGAGCGGTCCCGGGAGACGCTGCTCAACGAGCTTCACGTGCAGCTGCAACATGATAAGCGGCGCGTCGCCGATTGGCGGGCGCACATCGTGTCGCTGCGGTCGAGCCAGGGATTCAAGACGTTGCGGCAGTCGCCGTTGACCGGACGTTCGGTCAGTAAGCCGCGGGGTTATTCGGGTGACGCCGTGATGATCGATTACATTTACGGTCTTGAGGGCGGGGCCGCCGCAACGACGGTCGGGCAGCGGATTTTCGACTGGGAGTTCGCATCGGTGACGTGCCGAGCCGTGCGGGCCCGGCGAGCGCACCTTGCCGCCCTGGTGGACAGCGTGCCGATCGATGCGCGGATTCTGTCGGTCGCGTGCGGGCATCTTCGGGAACTGGAGCTGTGCTCGTCGGCGCAGTACCGGCGGCCGGCCTCGATCGTCGGCCTCGACCAAGATAAACTGAGTATCGGGTTTCTCGGATCGCTCGCGACGCCGTGCGTTTGGCCGATGCTCGGTTCCGTCAAGCAACTGCTCCGCGACGACATCGAACTCGGCGGCTTCGATCTCATCTACTCGGCGGGGCTCTATGATTACCTTGATGATCGGGTAGCGAGGGTGCTGACCCACAAGCTCGTTACGATGCTGCGACCCGGCGGGGTGCTGCGCGTTGCCAACCTGACGCCCGGGCT
>DASYOE010000110.1:0-5083 GCA_036008105.1 Candidatus Lustribacter sp.
TCAGCGCGGGCGCTTGGCGGTGCTATCATGAGGCCAGAGATTCAACGCGGGCCTGGGGCTTACCGTTCGCGGAAAAACCGTTCTTGGCGAGGTCTTCGACCAGCGCGACGAACGCCCGCACCGGCGTTCCCGTAGGTCCCGTCGCGAGAAATGCGGATTCGTTATCGAGGTACGCCGTGCCGGCGATGTCGAGATGGATCCACGGCACGTCGGCGACGAAGTTCTGGAGGAACGCGCCCGCCGTTTCGGCGCCGCCCGGGCGGCCGCCGGTATTCTTGATGTCGGCGATGTCGCTCTTGATCTGACGATCGAAGTCGTCGTAGAGCGGCAGGCGCCAGTAGCGTTCGCCGACGTCGCCGACGACCTTGAGAAACCGCTCGGCAAACGCGTCGTCGTTCGACATCACGCCGCTGGCCGCATGACCGAGGGCGATGACGCAGGCCCCGGTGAGCGTCGCGGCGTCGACGAGTTTGGTCGCGCCAAGTTCGCGCGCATAACACAACGCGTCGGCCAGAATCAGCCGTCCTTCGGCGTCGGTGTTGATCACTTCGATCGTCTTGCCGTTCATCGCGCGCAGGATGTCGCCGGGCTTCATCGCGCGCGGACCGGGCAGGTTCTCGCTCGACGGGATGACGCCGATGACGTTGAGCTTCGGTTTGAGCTTGCCGATCGCGTACATCGCCGCGATCACGCCGGCGCCGCCGCACATGTCGTACTTCATCTCGTGCATGGCCTCAGCCGGCTTGATCGAGATGCCGCCGGAGTCGAACGTCAGTCCCTTGCCGACCAGCGCGAGCACGTCGGGATTCGACGGGTCGCCGCGATACGTCATCACCGAGAGCGTCGCCGGTTCGTCGGAACCGCGCGAGACGCCGAGCAGCGAGCCCATCTTTTTGGCGGTCATCTGCGCTTCGTCGAGCATGTCGAATCCGAGCCCAGCCTCGGCAGCGAGTTCTTTCGCGCGCGCAGCGAGATGGGTCGGGGTCATGTCGTTACCGGGCGTCAGCGCCATCAACCGGGCAAAATTCACCGCGTCGCCCAGCACCGTGCCGCGCGTTGCGCCGGCCTCGAGCGCGCTGCGGTCCAACGAACCGGCGAACAGCTCGATTCCGGTGGTGACGACCGGCTGGTCGGGTTCGGTACGATAGGTCGTTCCATCGAGGGTGCCGGCGATGGCGCCTTCGGCGATCGCCGAGGCGGCGAGCAGTTCGTGCCCTTTCGCTTCGGCCGGCAGGACGAAGGCCAGGGACGCGACGTTGCGCTTCCCGAGCTTGCGGGTGGCGGTGCCGGCCAACCGGGCCAATGCGTACGGCGTGAACTTCTCGCGGTCGCCCAGGCCGATCAGCGCGACGCGCTTATAGGGTGTGTCTTTCGCGTGGACGACCGCCAGTTCGCTGGGCTTCCCGGCGATCTCGTCCGATGCGAGGACGTCGGCGAGCGCGCCGCCGAGGGCGGCATCGATTTCCTGCGCGACGCCGTCGAGACGTTTGTCGGCGAAAACCGGGATGACGAGCGTGCCCGTCGCGTGCGACGCCGGAGCATCGGACGTGATGCGAACCTGCATGAGCTTCCTTTCGATGGCTGGAACGGACGATTGCGTATGGTGATGGGTACGCCCAGGTAATGACCGACGCCTACGCCCGTGCGGGCGTCAACATCGACGCCGGAAATGAGACCGTCGAGCGGTATCGCGAGGTTACATCCGACTGGCGCCACCCCGATCAGCTTGGCGAACTCGGCGGCTTCAGCGGGCTTTTCCGGCTCCCGGGCGACGGTTCGCGGGCCTTGGTCGCCTCGGCCGACGGCGTCGGGACGAAGATCCTCATCGCCGCGGCGATGGGCCGCTACGACGGCGTCGGGCGCGACCTGGTAAATCACTGCGTCAACGACATCCTGGTTGTTTCGGCCGACCCGTTGTTCTTTCTCGACTACCTCGCGGTTGGCAAGTTGGAGCCCGCGATGGCAGCCGACGTGGTGCGCGGCGTGGCCGGCGCCTGCCGGGCCAACAACATGGCGCTGCTCGGCGGCGAGACGGCGGAGATGCCCGGGCTCTACAAACCCGGCGACTTCGATCTCGCCGGAACGATCGTTGGACTCGTCGACATCGCCGCGATCCCGAACAAGAACCGCGTATCCGAAGGCGATGCGATCGTCGGTCTGCCGTCCGTCGGCTTGCACACCAACGGCTACACGCTGGCGCGCGCGCTGATCGCGCCCGAGGAATACGCACAGCCCTTCGACGGCACGACCTACGGCGACGCGCTGCTGGCTCCGCATCCCACGTATGCCGCCGACGTGCGCGCGATTCAGCGGGTGGCCGACGTGAAAGCGATGGCGCACATCACCGGCGGCGGCTTGATCGACAACGTTCCGCGCACGCTGCCGGCAACGTGCACCGCGGTGTTCGAACAATCACGCTGGACCGTGCCGCCGATCATGGCCGAACTCGTGCGCCGCGGCAACCTGGGTCATGAAGAACGCTACCGCACGCTCAACATGGGCGTCGGCTATACGTTGATCGTGCCGTTCATGGATGCCGCCAAAGCGATCGCGGCCGTGCCGTCGGCGAGCGTCGTCGGCTTCGTGTCGCCGCGGCAGCCCGATGGGCCGGCCGTCGTCGTACACGCCGCCCGAAGCTGACGTTGGCGGTCAACTTACTCGCGCCGCTCGGCCAACGGTATCGTCCCGACGCGTTGCCCGCCGCGCTCCAGACCGGCGATCATCTGGGCTATCGGCTGGTGCGCAGCGATGCGCCCGACGAGCGCTTATGCGCGTGGATCGACTGGGAATTCGCGCCGAGCTGGTGGTCGAGCGAAGTGCGCGACGGCTCGGCCTGGTACGCGCTCGCTCCGGACGGTTCGATCGCCGGGTTTGCCGGCTTCGGCTCACCTGACCGCTCCTATCACTGGCTGCAAGCGTACCGCAAACGCCCCGACGTCGGCGTGTTCGGTCCGTACGGCGTCGCCGCGAGCCATCGTAAGACCGGGCTCGGACAAGTGCTGCTGGTGGCCGCGCTGTGCTCGCTCGCCGAACGCTATCGCTGGGCGCTGATCCCCGCCGTCAGCGGCGAACGGCTGATCGCTTCGTACGAGGAGCGCGCTGAAGCGCACGTCGCGGATTCATACGATTACGCGCTGCGTGAAGCGCGCGCGGTCATCCTCGCGTCGGGCGAGGGATCGAACGCGCAAGCGGTGATCGACGACGTACAAAGCGGCGACAGCGCGCTCGACGTCGTGGGTGTGATCGCCAACCACGAAGGTGCGCGCGTGCGGGAACGGGCGCGCGAAGCCGGCATCGCGCAAGCGGCATTGGTGTGGGATCGCGCCGCGGAACCGCGCGCGGCCTACGATGCGCGCTTGATGGAAGCCGTGGCGCGTTACGAGCCCGATCTGGTGTTGCTGTTGGGCTGGATGCACTTGTTACCGGCGGCGTTTCTCCACCGCTTTCCGGAAACGATCAACATTCATCCGGCGTTCTTGCCGTTCGATCCACGCGCCGACACGGCGGTCATGCCGGACGGTTCGGAGATTCCGGCCTTTCGCGGCGCACGCGCGCCCGAAGCGACGATTGCGGCCGGTGCGCCGTGGGGCGGCGCGAGCGTCCATCGCGTCACGCAGGAAACCGATCGCGGCGAAATTCTCGTGCGCACACCGCTGCAACTCGCAGCCGGCACGACGCTCGCGCAATTTCGCGAGCGCATCAGCCCGGTCGAACACGCCGCCGTCATCAAGGCGATTCGCCGCTGGTGCCTTACAACGTGAACGGCAGGTTCGGATCGGCGGTGAGCGTGAGCGGGTCGCGCAGGTCGGCGTCGCCGCGACGCTCGGCGGCGGCGGCGATCATCGCGGCGTTGTCGGTGCAGAAGCGGCGTTCGGGAACGAACGCCGGCAGCCCGTGCGCTTCGCCGGCTCGGCGAAACGCCGTTGCGAGCGCCTGGTTCGCGGCCACGCCGCCGCTCAGCACGATCGCCTGATATTCGTGCGCGTTGAGCGCGCGCTCGACGCGGTCGATCAAGACGTCGACGACGGCGGCTTGAAACGAGGCGGCGACGTCGGCGAGCGAAACGCTCTTCGCGGCGTCGGATGTGAGGAAGTACCGCACCGACGTCTTCAGGCCGGAAAACGACAGATCGAGCGCGCCGGGCTCGGGCCGGTAGCGCGGGAACGCGACCGCTTTCGGATTGCCGTCGCGCGCGAGGTGCTCCAGTGCCGGTCCGCCGGGAAATGGCAGGCCCAGCAAGCGCGCGGTCTTGTCGAACGCCTCGCCGGCGGCATCGTCGCGCGTTCTCGCAATCACGCGCAGCTCGCGCGCGCTCTCGACCGCGACGAGTTGCGAGTGGCCGCCCGACACGAGCAGCGCGAGAAACGGATACGGCGGCGTGACGTCGGTGTCGAGAAACGCCGCGAAGAGATGCCCGTGCAAATGGTTCACGGCATACAGCGGTTTGCCGGTGGCGAAGGCCAGCGCCTTCGCCGTCGCGACGCCGACGACGAGGCTCCCGATCAGCCCGGGGCCGGCGGTAACCGCGATGCCGTCGATGGCATCGAGCGCGCTTCCGGCGCGCACGAGCGCATCATCGATGGCCGCCGAAAGCAGGCTTGCGTGGCGCCGGCTCGCGATTTCCGGCACGATGCCGCCGTACTTGGCGTGAAACTCATCTTGGTTGGTCGAGACGTTGGAGAGCACGTCGCGGCCGTCGCGCACGACGGCGGTGGCCGTGTCGTCGCACGACGTCTCGATGCCGAGCAAAAGCATGGTAGAGCCGCGTTTCAGCCCGGTGAAAACCGGTCGAGCACGTCCCAGTCGGCGTCGAGTGAGATGTCGTAGTCGAAGGAACGATACAGCTCGGGCTGCGCGGCGTAGACGGTCAGCAGATCGTGCATCGGATCGGGCTCGCGCACGTACCACCAGAACTCGCGCGCGCCGTGACCGGTGAGCCGCGCCGCTTCGACGACGCCGCCGATGACACGCAGATGCGCCAGGAGGGCGCCGGTGAATTCTTCGACCGATTCATCTTCGTCCGGCGTGGGATAGCCCACGTCGTCGACATCCTCACAGTGCACGATCAGATGGATGCACCATG
>DASYOE010000111.1:0-2477 GCA_036008105.1 Candidatus Lustribacter sp.
TTTCGAACTCGCCCTCGGTTTGGCGCTCGTGCTGGGCGTGCTGCTCGTATTGCCGATCGGCGGCGCGGACATGCCGGTCGTCATCTCGCTGCTCAACTCGTTCACCGGTCTCGCCGCAGCGATGACCGGCTTCGTGCTCGACAACAACGTGCTGATCATCTCGGGCGCGCTGGTCGGCGCGTCGGGAACGCTGCTCACGCTGCTGATGGGCAAAGCGATGAACCGCTCCGTCACCAACGTGCTCTTCGGCGCGTTCGGCGCGGTGCACGCATCGAGCGCGAGCGCGTCCGGCGGCCCGGCGGTCGAAGTGCGCAGCCTCACCGCCGAGGATACCGCCGCACTGCTCGCATACGCCAACGAAGTGATCGTCGTCCCCGGCTACGGCATGGCGGTCGCGCAAGCGCAGCACTCGGTCAAAGAGCTCGAATCGCTGCTCGAAAAGCGCGGCGTCGAGGTGAAGTACGCGATCCATCCGGTCGCCGGCCGCATGCCCGGTCACATGAACGTCCTCCTCGCCGAAGCGAACGTTCCCTACGACGCGCTCTACGACATGGACGACATCAACCCCGAGTTCGAACGCGCCGACGTGGCGCTGGTCATCGGGGCGAACGACGTGACGAACCCCGCCGCGCGCGAAGACAAGACCTCGCCGATTTACGGCATGCCGATCCTCAACGTCGACAAAGCGCAGAACGTCATCGTGCTGAAGCGCTCGATGGCTTCCGGTTTCGCCGGCATCCCCAACCCGCTCTACGAAGACCCGAAAACCGCGATGCTCTTCGGCGACGCGAAAAAATCCATCGACGCCGTCAACAACGCCCTCAAACAGATGTAAGAGACAGTAATGGAAGCGTCAAAGTACGCCTTCAGCGACAGTGCGGCCGCGCGAAACCGCGATCGCCGACGCGGCCGCGCGAGCTGCGAAATCGAATGTCGCCAACGTCCGCTTTACGGTCGGCAGCGTCTTCGACAGCGGCCTGCCCGCGGGGTCATTCGACGTTGCGGTCCTGTGCGGCGTCCTGGGTCACATTCCCGACCGCGACCGCGCGCTGCGCCACGTCACGGACCTGCTCAAACCGGGCGGCATCATCGCGGTGCGCGATATGCACAAGGAAGCCGATTGGTGGAGCGGAGCCCACTCCGAAGCGGTCGGGAGGTTCAACGGACTCGTTGCCGGCTTGATTCGCGGTGGTGGCGGCGATCCGTTCATCGGCGGGCGACTGAAGCGCGTGTTGTTGGACGCCGGTTTCGTCAACGTCGTCGCCGAGCCGAGTTACTCGCGCGCCCTCTCGACCACGACCAGTTCCGTCCCGTTCATCCTCGGACGCGTACGCGAGCCCGGCTTCATCGACCGGATCGTCGCCAACGGCGATGCTACGCGCGAAGAGTTAGGCGAGATCGCAAACGAAATCGAACTCTGGAGTCAAAGCCCGGACGCGATGTACGCGATCGCGGAGTGCGTTGCGCTCGGCAGCAAACCCCTCTAGTCGCGGGGGTGCGCATCTTCGCTACGGAGCAGGTCGGCGAGTTGGCGATCCATGGCGGCGCCCTTGACCAGTTTCAGTTTCGTCGTGCGCTTGGGGCGCGGCGGCGGCGGCGCGGGCATGCGAAAACGGGGTAAGCTCGCGCCGGTCCGGCGCGCGACGATCAGCCACACCATGGTGCCCAAGACGAGCAACGGAAGCAACTGACCGATGAAGTTCATCCAGAGCAGTCTAGCACAGTTTGCGCTCCTGGCCGCCGGTCTCGCCGGTTGTTCGAGCACCGGCGGCGACGCCGGGGCATGTAACAACGCCGGTTTTCTCGCCGCGCAGCACGCCCACGTCAATCACGCCGAGGTGACGTTCTGCGGCACCGTCGTACGCGTGCGGCAGCCCCAGCGCACGCGCAGCGGCGTGCACCGGGACGTCTACGTCGACGTCGGGCACAACGACGTCATCGAGATCGACGCCAACCTCGATGAAATGGGGAATTTCCCGGTCGCGAGCGGCGAGCAAGCGGTCGTGCGCGGCGAGTACTACTACGACCCGGACGGCCGCGAGGGCGTGCACTGGACGCACCATACCGACCGCGGACCGCATCCGCCGGGATTCCTGACCCTGAACGGAACCACGTACCGCTAACGCCGCCGGGCCGCGAACGCGTCGGCCAGCGTTGAAAGCAAGGCGAGGCCGGCGATAGCGAACATCGCGGTCGCGCCGAGAGACGTCGCCGCGTAGTGGAACGGCACGCAGCCGACCATGACGATGGCCGCCAACACGACCAGGAAGCGCGAACGCCGCGAGTACACGCCGGCGTAGCGCTTGCGGCCCATCATCAGGAAGAGCGCGTAGTAGAAAATGCCGGCCATCTCGTACGGATAGCCGGCCGCGACGATCGCGTTCAGGTCAGAGCCTCCAGTCCGCGGCATTCCAGGTCGGGTTGAATGCGTTCGGTGCGAAGCCGTGCAACGCCGTGCGGTACGCGTAAATATACGA
>DASYOE010000112.1:0-8872 GCA_036008105.1 Candidatus Lustribacter sp.
CGCGCTCGTGCGCGCGCTCGGCACGATCCCGCCGCAGCGGCCGGCCGAGTTGGACGCGATCGTGCTCTCGCACAAGCACCTCGATCACGCCGGCGACGTCAACGCGATGATCGAAGCGATGGCGCAGGGCGGCTGGAAGCCGCGCGGCGTGCTGTTCGCGCCGCGCGACGCCTGGGAAGGCGACTCGATCCTGCTGCCCTACGCGCGCAGCTTCGTGCCGCGCCACGAGGTGATCGAAGAACACGGCGGACCGTATGCGATCAACGACGTCGAGGTCCGCGCGTCGGTGCGTCACCAGCATCCGGTCGAAACGTACGGGCTGCACTTTCGCTATTCCGGCACGACGGTGTCGTACTTGCCGTGTACGCGCTACTTCGACGGCTTGATCGAGGACTATCGCTCGCACGCCCCCGACGTGCTCGTGATCAACGTTCTGCGCTACGCGGATTCGATGGACGTCGACCACCTCACCCTCGACGACGCGAAGCGGCTGATCGCGGGCATCCGCCCGGGCTCGGCCATCATGACGCACTTCGGCACGAAGATGCTCGAGCGCGACCCGCGGCGCATCGCGCACGACCTCGAGGACGAACTCGGGATCCGCGTGTACGCGGCGCACGACGGGTGGACGTTTGACGCCCCGGTTCGGGGCGTCGATGTCGCTTGAGATCGCGGTGGCGAAGCCGGGCGACGCCGCGGCGTTCTGGCAGACGAACGACCGCGCCTGGCGCAGCGAGGCGTGGGGCTTCAAGGTCGTGTGGCACGAACAGACGCACGACATCACGGCGAGCGTCGACGGTGCGATCGTCGGCGCGCTGAACCTTCGAATTGCCGCGTCGCTGGCGCACGTCGAGGCGCTCTACGTCGTGCCGGCCCAGCGCGGCAGCGGGGTCGGCCGCGCGCTGCTCTCGCGCTGCGAGGAACTCGCCAACTACTATAACTGCCACAAGGTGAGCGCGGCGGTGATGAACGACGGGCCGGCGATGCGCTTTTTCACCGGCAGCGGCTACCACGTGGAAGCGGTGTTGCCGCAGCATACGTTCAAGCTGGACGTCGCCATGGTCCGGAAATTTTTGTTATGAGCTCGCTGGATCCCGAGAACTGGGAGACGTTCCGCGCCCTCGCTCACCGTGCGCTCGACGAGATGATCGAGGACGTCATGGGCATTCGCGCGCACCCGCCCTGGCAGCCGATTCCGGCCGCGGTGCGCGCGGCGATTGCGGACGATCCGTTACCGCGCGCGCCCGCCGACCCGCGCGCCGTCTACGACGCCTTCCGGGAAAACATCGCGCCCTACGCGGTCGACAACCGGAATCCGCGATTCTTCGGTTGGGTCCACGGCGCGGGCACGATGACCGGCATGCTCGCCGCTCTGCTGGCGGGCGGCATGAACGTCAACGCCGGCGGCCGCGATCACGCCGCGATCGAGGTCGAACGGCGCGTGATTCGCTGGTGGTGCGAGGTCTTCGGCTTCCCGGCGACGGCGAGTGGCTACCTGACGACCGGAACGTCGATGGCGAACCTGATCGGCGTGCTGGTGGCGCGGCGTTCGGCCGCCGGCGCAGCGGTGCGCAGTGAAGGCTTGGCGGCGGAACCGCTGGCCGGATACACGTCGCCCGAGGCGCACGCATCGCTGGCGAGGGCGTTCGACCTCGCCGGCTTGGGCACGGACGCGCTGCGGATCTTTTCCGATGTCCCGGCGTTGTGTTCGGGGATCGCATCCGATCGGGCGGCCGGGATGCAGCCGTTCATGATCATCGCGACGGCGGGCAGCGCGAGCACCGGCAGCATGGACGATCTGCAATCCTTGGCCGACGTCGCGCGCGACGAGAAGCTATGGTTTCACGTCGACGGCGCGTTCGGCGCGCTCGTCCAACTGGCACCCGAGCTGCGCCATCTCGTGGCGGGCATCGAACGCGCGGATTCGCTGGCGTTCGATTTGCACAAGTGGCTGCACGTTCCGTACGACTCCGGCGCGGTGCTCGTGCGCGACGGAGCGCTGCACCAAGCGACCTTCGCCGACCATGCCCCGTATCTCGCGCGCATGGAGCGCGGGACGGCGGGCGGCGAACCCTGGCTGACCGATTTCGGGCCCGAACTTTCGCGCGGATTTCGCGCCCTCGGCGTCTGGTTCACGATGAAAACCTACGGGCTCGATCGTTTCGGCGAATTGATCGCGCGCCAGTGCGCGCTGGCCCGCGCGCTCGGCGAACGAATCGCCGCGACGCCGCAACTCGAACTGCTGACGCCGGTAACGTTGAACATCGTCTGCTTCCGGTATCGCGCGAGCGATGAGGTGAACGCCGAGCTGGCAATCGAGGTGCAAGAGCGGGGCATCGCGGTGCCGTCGACCACGCGTGTCGACGGCAAGCTCGCGCTGCGCATGAATATCATGAACCACCGGACGACCCAGGCCGATCTCGATGCGGCCCTCGACGGCGTGCTCGCCGTCGGTGCGGAACTCTTAGGGCGGTCGACCACCGCGTAGGGCGCGGAAGCGTTCGAAGGCGTCCGGTGCTTGTTGGCCCGGCGGTGCGCGCAACGGTTGCGCGATCGCCTGCCGCATCGGCCGCCATTCCGGCGCGAGTGTCTGACGCGAAGCGATCGTGCCGTCGTAGAGGTAGACGTTCCCGCGTCCGGTGAGCGCGTTGACGACCGGGCCGCCGCCGCCGATGGTGGCGCTCACGTCGTTGTCGCCGCGCTGGTCGAGCGGCGTGCGGCGATCCCACATCGAGTAGACGTGACCGTCGGTCGAGCGCGCCGACACCTGCGCGCCCGATGCGACGCCGATGCCGATCGAGCCGTAGGTCGAATCGAACCGCGCCAGCCCCGGATCGAAGGTGCCGTTGTCGTAGACGATGTTTCCGGACACGGTCGAGACTTCGATCTGGCGCGCGCGATTGTGCTCGAAGACGAAGCTGGCGGTGTTGCCGCGCGCGCGCAGACGATCGAAGCTCGAGTCGACGACGTCGAGCCGGCCGTTGTTCAGCTGGATGAACGCCGCGCTCATCACGTCGTACAAGCGCATCGAACCGCCGCCGGCAGCGACGAACAGCGTGCCGCCGTGATAGTCCTCGATATCGAGAATGCCCGCGCCGTTGCGAATGCGCGTGACGAGCAGCGCCGTGGTGGCGGGGACCATCACGGTCATGTGGGTATCGTCGGCCGTGACGATGCGCACCGAGTCGTGCACGCCGGCGCGGAAGTCCGACGCGTACGGGAACTCCTCGGGCGGCAGCGTGCCGCGCGTGACCACGCCGGTCGTGGGGTCGCGCACTTGGATGTTCTGAACCGGAATCTGCACCGACAGCGGATTTTGGACGGTGCCGAAGGTGAGCGGACGCCGGTCGACTTGCGCCGCCTCGTCGTCGGTGTCGAACTGCACGTTGGGCCGGTCCCAGGCCTTGACCGTGATCTGCGAGCGCGCTCCGGAGAGGACTTGCACGACGCTCTGATCGCCCATGAGAAACGAGCCCGATGCCGCGTTCGCGACTGCAGGGTGAAGGAAACCGATCAGTAAGGCGAACCCGGCGGCTGCGCGCCGCAGGGCGTCGCGGACGGCGGCCACCGGCCGATCATAGCGTTCAGGCCTGGCCGCGGTCATTGAATTTCGGTGAGGAGTGGGTCTCCCGGGGGCACTTCGATGGCCGGCAACTCCACGGTGAACACGGACCCGCCCTCGGGCCGCGGGGCGGCCGACACCGTGCCGCCGTGGACCCGGGCGATGCTGCGCACGATCGCCAGACCCAGCCCGGTCCCCTCGATGATCCGCGAGTGCGAGGGGTCGCCGCGAAAAAAGCGATCGAACAGCCGTTCCGCGGTCTCGGGGGCGATGCCGATCCCGGTGTCGCTGATCGTGATGCGGGCGATGCCGGGTGCGTGATGCACCCCAACCACGACCTCGCCGCGTTCGGTGAACTTGATCGCGTTGTCGACGAGGTTCGAGACGAGCTGACGGATCAGCGGCGTATCGCCCAACACGTAGGGCCCGTTTGGATCGAGCTCGGCGCGCAACTCGAGGCCGCTCTGCGCGGCGCGTTCGCGCAGGTGCGCGACGACGTCGGCCACGAGCGGGTTGAGGGCCAGCGGTTCCTTCGGAATCTGATCGCCGGAATCGGCTTTGGCCAGCGTGAGCATGCCGCCGACCATCTCGGCGAGGCGTGCCGACTCGTCGGCGATCGCCGCGACGCTGTCGGCGCGCACCGCCGGATCGCCGTCGCCCCAGCGCCGGATCAACTGCGCGTTGGCGTTGATGACGGTGAGCGGCGTCTTGAATTCGTGCGAGGCGTCGGAGATGAACTGGCGCTCGCGCGCAAACGCGCCCTGTAGCCGGTCGAGCATCGCATCGAAGGTCGCGGCGAGCCGGCCGATCTCGTCGCCGCGTTTCCAGTGCAACCGGCGATCGAGTTGCTCGGAGCCGATCTCTTCCATCGCTCCGGTCAGCCGCACGACCGGGTCGACCAAGCTGCGCGCGATGAACAGCGACGCGATCACCACGGCGATGCACGCGACGACCGCGGCAAAGATCAGGATCGTTTGCGCGCGCCGCGTCACTTCGTCGACGATGTCGAGCCGCTCCGCGACGTGCGCGATCACGACCGGCTTCCCATTGCGGCTGAGCAGGCGGTCGAGCTCGAGCAACGGCGAGCCGTCGGTGTCGCGCGCGAACGTGAAACGTTGCGTGACGCCGGGCGGGAGCGCACTCAAGCGCAGGTCGCCCATGTTGGAGCTCTTCCCGATCGGGTAGCCCTTTGGGGAATCGATCTGGACGTAGCGATTGATCGACGCCCACTGGTCGAGCTGTTCCCGGTTGGCGAGCGTGTCCAGCGCGGTTTCGGGATCGTTGAAACCGAGCGTGTTGCTGCCCTCGGCGACCAGCGCGATCTGGTCGGTGGTCGCGACGAGAACGGCCTTGGCTTGTTCGATCAAGAGCGAGCGAAAAGCTATGCCGATCGCGATCGCCCCGATCGCGATGATCACGACGATGAGCAGGGCGTAGGACGCGGCGATCCGCGTCCGCAGGCTGACGTTAATCTTTTAGGGCGTAACCGACGCCGCGAACGGTTTGGATCAGTTTGTCCTCGAAGCCGTCGTCGATCTTTCCGCGCAGGTAGCGGATGTACACGTCGATCAAGTTCGAATCGCCGAGAAAATCGCTGCCCCAGACGCCGTTGAAGAGTTCGTCGCGCGTGTGCACCTTGTTGCGGTGCAGCAGCAAGTATTCCAGCAGCGCGTATTCCTTGGCGGTCAGCTGCACGTCTTTGCCGCCGCGGCGCACTTCGTGGCGGTCGCGGTCCATCGTCAGGTCTTTGGCGCCGATCACGTTGTCGTGCGGGTCGCGGTCGCGCAGCCGGGCGCGGATGCGCGCCAGCAGCTCTTCGATCGAAAACGGTTTGGTCAGGTAGTCGTCGGCGCCGTGGTCGAGACCGGCGACGCGATCCGGAATGCGGTCCTTCGCCGTCAGCATGATGATCGGCACGTTGCTCTTGGCGCGGATGCGCGCGCAGACTTCCATGCCGTCGAGCTTGGGCAGCATCAGATCGAGGACGACGAGGTCGGGTTCTTTGAGCGCGCGTTCCAGTCCCGAAAGCCCGTCGCGCGCCGTTTCGACCTCGTAGCCTTCGTGTTTCAGCTCGAGTTCGAGCACGCGCAAGATCTGCGCGTCGTCTTCGACGATCAGCACTTTGTAGGTGCGGTCGGTGGCCGGGGTCGTGCTGCTCACAAGGACGTGCTCGGTTGCTCGCTCACCTACACGTTATACACGTTCGGACGCGGTGCTGCCATGAAAGGCAGACTAGAAATCCACCACACCGACGAGATCCCGACCGCGAGCCACAGGTAGGTCGCGCGGGAGAACAGGCCCAAGGCGCGCATTCCGGCGACGACCGAATCGGCGAGATGCGAGCCGGCGGCCGGCAACGTGAGCGTCCACACCGCGGCGAAAGCCAGCAGCACGACGCCCAGGACGACGACCCATAGTTCCCATTGGCGGAACGTCGGAGCCGGGCGCAACACGGTCGCGGCCATGATCCGGCGATGCAGATCGGCCGGCGGCTCCTCGAGGGGGAGCGCGAAAAGCGCGCGGTCCAGTTCGTCGTCGGTCATGTGGTTCTCCGTTGGGCGGTCGGCCCCAGTGCGGCCCGTAACAGGTCTTTTGCCCGAAATAGATGCGTCTTCACGGTTCCCAGCGGCAAGCTCAAGACTTCGGCGATCTCTTCGTACTGCTTGCCTTGGAGATGAAAAAGGGTGACGACGACCCGGTATTTCTCGGGTAACGCCTCCACCGCGGCGCGCAGACGAGCCGCCTCTTCGGCCGCTTCGACAACCCCTTCGGGGCCCGCCGACGGGTCGGCGAAATCGGGCGGTTCCTCGCCGCTATAGCGCTTGCGCTTGGCCAAGCGGTCGCAGCAAACGCGGTAGCAGATCGTGAAAATCCAGGTCGCGAACTTGGCGCCGGGCCGGAATGAGGCCAGCGCGCGGTAGGCTTTGATCCAGGCTTCCTGGCAGGCGTCTTTCGCTTCCTCGATCTCCCGTAGCGTGCGGTAGGCGAGATGGTACACCGCGCGCTCGTAGCGCTCGACGAGGGTCCCGAACGCGTCGCCGCGGCCGGTTAGGGCGAGCGCGATCAACTCGTCGTCCGAAGGAGCGACGGTCCGGACCCCTTCCGTCGGCGGTTCGGCCAACAGTGCGACTCCCATCTGCGCGCATGTACGTTAGACGGCCGCCCAAGTTTCGCGGCACGAAACACCGCCGGGGCTCGGCCGTACATGGGGCATGGTTCCACGCGCAACCCTCATCGCCGTCCTCATCGGCGTCGAAGTGGCCCTTCTGGTGGCGATGGTCAACGCCGTTCAGGGCCGGGGCATGTCCTGGTTTCCGGTCGCGATGACCGCGCCGGATACGGTTCCCGGCCCGCATTTCGGTCAGCGGCCGAGCAGCTATCAGTTTCCGGCCGGCGCGCACCCGGCGGTGATCGTCGATGCCGCCGGTGTCGACGTCGTGGTCGAGACGCAGGCCATTCCGCGGATCTTCGTGACCCTGCATACGGAGCGCAGCGGGCCCTTTACCGGGAAGGCGCAAGAGATCTCGGCCAGCGATGAAGGCGGCACGATTCACGTCACCTCGGACGACGTGCAGCAAACGCACGTTTTCGGCTTCGAAAAGTTGACCTTGCAGATCATTGCGCCGCCGAATACGCGCGTCTCGGTGACCGACGCCGGCGACGTCACGCTGAGCGGTTTTCGCGCGGCGACGTCGCTGGACAGCCGCGACGGCGCGATCGAAGTGCGCGATTTTCGCGGCGACCTCGAGGCCTACAGCTCGGACGGGCGCATCGACGTCACCGACGCCGACTGCTCGACGCTGCACGCCTCGGCGTCCAACGGGCGGCTCGTGCTCACGCACGTGAACGCGGCCCAGATCGACGCCTCGAGCACCAACGGCCGCGTGATCGGCACCGCCGTGCAACTGCGCGACGGCCGCGTTTCCAGCTCGAACGGCCGGGTTTCGCTGGGGTTTGCGGCGGGCGCCGACACGACGGTGACCGCGGCGACCAGCAACGGGCGCATCAACGTGAGCGGGTTTGCCGTCCCCGCTTCGCTGGTGAAGACGGGCGGCAACGATTCGGATAGCGATGACGACGATGCGCCGGCAGCGAAAACGATTCGCGTCGGAGCGGGCAGCGGACGGCTCGACGTCCATACGAGCAACGGCAGTATCGACCTCAGTCAGGAAGGCTAGCACATGGACGACAATTTCATCCCGGTCCTCGGCATCTTCTGCGTCTTCGGGTTACCGATGATCGCGCTGATCCTGAGCCGCATGATGAAGCATCGCGAGCGGATGGAAATGTTGCGCATGGGGATGGTGCCGCCGCCGAACGACCGCGGCTGGAATCGCGGGCGCTTTGCCGGTCCGGGCATGGCGCCGCCGCCGTGGGCCGGCGTCGCTCCGGGTGCTCCCGCGCCGGGCGCGGGCTATCAACAATATGAGGATCCCGACTCGGCGCAGTGCACGTTGCGCCGCGGAATCGTCACCGCGATGGTCGGCTTTGCGCTGTTGATCGGGCTCTCGTTCATCGGCTATCACGGCGGCGACGGACCCTTTTCGCCGGCCACCGTTCGTCCCGGACCGTGGCTGCTCGGCGGTTTGATCCCGATGTTCGTGGGCATCGCGCAGATCATCATCGCGCTGATGTCGGGCGCGGTCTTCGGCTTCCGCGTGCCGCCCGCGGCCCCGCGCGGACCGCTCGGGCCCCCGCCGCCGACGCAACGCTCGTACGGTTCGGCGCAACCCGGCGAGCCCGGACCGGTCTACGAACAGCTCGCGCGACCGGTTCCCCCGCCCGATCGCCAGTAGCGCAAAGCCGCAAAATTCAAGAGGAGCGGGCCGCCGTAGCGACCCGCTCCTCTTGCTGTTCCAAGCTATTCGTTAGGCCGTTAGCGGCAAGTAACGATCGCCATCGCCCAACCGCTCGCGGTACGCGTGCGGACGAGATATCCGTCTTCGGTGCGGTCGTAAACGCTGTAGCCCGCTCTTAGCGCGTCAGCTAGCGTCTTGAAGACCTGAATCCCGGCCATCTCGGTTCTCCCTTCTCGCCGCTACTTTGCAGCGAGTCGTTCCTATATCCTATAACGGCCGAAATATCACCGCGGTTCACCTCTCATCTGATTTTCTCCGTAAAGATACGATGCGGGAACGGTGAGAGCGGCCGCCCAAGACAGCGTTTCAGCGTGAAACCTCGGCTCGTGGTCGCGATCGACACTCCGACCTTTGTCAGAGCCCGGCACCTCGTCGACGTGCTGGCCGGCATCGACGTCACCTTTAAGGTCGGTTACGAGGCGCTTTACGGCTACGGTCCGGAGCTGCTGGC
>DASYOE010000113.1:0-28292 GCA_036008105.1 Candidatus Lustribacter sp.
ACGAAACGCAGGCGCTGGAGACCGCAATCAAGTCGATGGGTGACGCATACCAGTTTCAGAAGTTCGCCTGGATCGTCGAAGCAGAGTTGACGAACACGGAAATTTCCGAACGCCTCATCGCCGTGCTGAGACCGACGGATAAGCTGCTCGTTATGCGCATCCACAAGGACTGGGTTGCCGCGAACGTGCCGCAAAACGAGCTCGACTGGCTCAGCGCTCGCAACTACGCGGGTGTCGGCGATCCGCCGATGGGGGTTCACCCGCTCGGCATTCAGCCACGGCGCTGATTCGGCGAGCCTTTCTGGCGGCCGGGAGCGCCGCCATCCTCGCACCCACCGCAACGCGGGCGCAAACGGTCGTGCCGCTGAGCGTCTCGACTTCGCCGGATGAAGACGCCGTCGCGTGTTTGTACGGCGTCAGCAGCGGAATTTTCCGGCGCTACGGACTCGACGTGAGCGTCTCGGCGGCCAACAGCGGTGCGGCCACATCGGCGGGCGTCGTCGGCGGATCGATCGACATCGGCAAGGCTAGCCTCCTCGGTCTCATCGCGGGACATACGAAAGGCGTCCCGTTCACGCTGGTCGCGCCGGCATCGATGTACAGTTCGGCGGCGCCGGTGGCGGGAACGCTCGTGCGCAGCGATTCGGCCATTCGCACGGCGCGCGATCTCAGCGGCAAGACGGTCTCGGTGCAGAGTCTCAAGGGGTTTCTCCAAGTCGCTCTCATGAAATGGATCGACGAGCACGGCGGCGATTCGAATAGCGTCAACTATATCGAGCTCTCGCCGTCGGCCGCTTCGGCGGCGCTGCTGGCGGGCCGGGTCGACGCCTCAACGCTTGCGAACCCGTCGCTCGCCGCGACCCTCAATACGAAGAAAGCGCGCGTCTTCGCCTGGAGCTGCGATTCGGTCGGCAAGTATTATCTGCAAGCCGGCTACTTCACCACGACGGATTTCGCGGCCAAGAATGCCGACGTCATCGCCCGCTTCGCACGCGCGGTCGCCGAATCGTCGACTTATACGAACGCGCACCCCGCCGAGACCGTCGACATGATCTCAAAGTTTACCGGCGTCGCCCCCGACGACGTGACGAACATGACGCGCGTAACGTGCGGCACCAAACTCGACCCAGCGCAAATCCAGCCGGTCGTGGACCTGGCCGTAAAATACAAGATCATCGCCACCCGCTTCGACGCCCGAGAAATCATCTGGCGAGCATAGGGCGACATTTGGAGACGAGGGGATTCGAACCCCTGACATCCGCGTTGCAAACGCGGCGCTCTACCAGCTGAGCTACGTCCCCGAAGTGCTCCCGCCGCTTTCGCGATCCACGAGCAGAATGCCCTCGCGCAGCAGCGTCTTGAGAAGCAGCTCGCGATCGCGAACGCTGAGTTCGGGCGCGAGATCGGCGACGCGGACCGGGCCTGCTTGCAAGCGTAGGAGCGCCGGAAGACAGGCTTTGGACAACCCGAGCAGCTTGCCCGGGAGAAACACGTCGACGCTCGTCGCGCGCTCGCGCACGAAGAACGGCAACCCGTCGTTGGCGAAGAGCACGACATCCGCCGCGAGATTTCCAGGCGCGCCGAGTTGATCGAACGCGGCGTGTGCTTCACCGCGCGAGGAGGCAAACATTCCGGTGAGCGCGACGTGGGCCGCGGCGTCGACGCCGGCCGCGTCGAGTGCGCCCAGCCGTGCTCCGTACTCCGCCGCGAACGCGGTTGCGAAATCGGGGTCGTGCGCCCAGCCCGGCGGTAACGCGCGCCGTAACGCGACGTCCGCGCTCGCAGCCGTATCGATGATCTCGTGGAGCAGATCGGCGACGCGCAGCGGCGCGAGCGCAAACGTGACGTGCAACGCGCGTCCGGTCGTCGCGACGGCTTCGTGCGCGTAGCCGCGCGGCAAGTAGAGCGTTTCGCCCGCCGCCAGCATGACCTCACGATGCAGGGTCAAGGGCGGGACGGTGGTGCCGCGGTGCAGCGGCTGCGATTCCAGCGGCAATTCGACCAGCGGCTCGTAGATGCGCCACGTTTTGCTGCCTTCGAGCTGGATCGTCAGCGTATCGTGCGTGTCGTGATGCGCGTCCAGCCCTTGATTGCCCGCGGGCGTGAAGTAGACGTTCGCGCCGACGTAGGCGCCGAAGTCATGCTGCAAGCGGTTGCACGTGCGCTGCAGTCGCGCGCTGAGCAGCGATGCATCCTTGATGACGAGCGTGTAGCCGCGCTCGAGGAGGGCGGCGACCTTCCGTGGATCGACGTGAGCGGCCGGCGCGTTGCCGGTCGATTTCCAGCGGATGGCCGGACTCGTCACGACGTAGTCGTCCAGCGCCGCCTGCGGCGCGCCGGCCTTCACGAGCGCGAATCGGTCGAGGTCACGCGCCCCGACGATGAGCGATTCCTCGATATCGGCGACGTCGTAGAGGTCGGCGAAGTAGCCGGGCGCGTCGCGCGCGACGTAGAGCGGCTGCCGCTCCCAGTATTCGGCGAAGAACGTGTCCGGCGCGACGGGCGAGAGGAGAGTTTCGAGCATGCCGCCGGCGTTTAGCGTGCGCGGATGAAGTCGAGAAGCGGCGCGCTTATCGTTTCATCGCCCGTGTTGATCGCGACCGGCGCCGAAATGTGGTCGTATTGGAGAAAGCGGTACATGACTGGGCACTGGTTATCACGATGGCACAACTGAGTATAGAACGACCCGTTTTCGATGACCATCGGCAACGGATCGAGTTCGACTTCGAAGATCAAGGTCGGAATCTTGGCTGCGTCGGCGTGCAGCGCGGTCGAGCGCGCGGCGTACGTCTTTGGATCGGGGCCGTAGTACGGGGTGTTGGCCGGGCCTGGTCCTTCGATCGACGGGTCGTACAGCCCCGAGCCCAGGATCACGCCGGCGAGGCCGGAGCCCGATGCCGGTTGGAAGCGTTTCTCAAAAGCGTACGCAGCGACGTGCGACGCACCGGCCGAGTGGCCGAAGAGCACGATGCGGTTCGGATCGCCGCCATGCGCGGCCGCATTGGCGCGCGTCCACGCGACGGCCGCGCCGACGTCCTGTGCGCCGGCAGGCCATGGGTTGGCCGGTGCGAGCCGATAGTCGGGCAGCACCGCGATCACGCCGTGGCGCGCCATGTAGTAGCCGATGTTGTCGTACGTGCCCTTGCTGCCGCCGATGAAGGCGCCGCCGTGCACGAAGATCAAGACGGGGGCTTTGCTAACGGGGGTCGCCGGTTCGTACAAGTCGAGTTTTTGCGCATCGGCCGGTCCATAGGAAATGTTGAGCGTTTTCTTCACACCGTCGGCCGGCATTTGCGAACGAAGCTGCGCGTAGATCTTCCTGACGCCGACCTGATCGACGACCGGGCCGAGGGCCTGGATTTGCGTCCAAATGGCGGGCGGGACGCCCGTCGTCGTCTGAGCCCCGGCCTGGTTTGCGGCGCCCAAAATCAGGGCCAAACCGAGCGTGCATATCGTCGGCGTCTTCATGAAAGTTGTTTTCCTGTGCTTGCGCCAAAAGCATTTTCGGCCGTAGCGCGAAAGCGCGGGGCCGCATGACCTATCCAGCAGCCGCGCGCGGCGACGTCGTCGATGAGTATCACGGTCATGCCGTTCCCGATCCGTACCGTTGGCTCGAGGACGCCGATGCGCCGGCCTCGCGCGCGTGGATCGAAGCGGAGATCGAGCTGACCGAACGTTTTCTCGCCGCCATCCCGGCGCGCGAGGCGATCCGGCAGCGGCTCACGGCGGTGTGGGACTACGAGCGCTTCGGGCTGCCGCAACGCGTCGGCGACGCGTACGTGTACACGAAAAACAGCGGGCTGCAGAATCAGGGCGTCGTCTACATCGCGCCGGCGCTTCACGCACCGGCCCGCGTGCTGATCGATCCCAACGAACTTTCCGCCGACGGGACCGTCGCGCTGAGCGGCACCGCGTTCACCGACGACGGCCGGTACATGGCCTACGCCACGTCGGCGTCGGGTTCGGACTGGATGACGTGGCGCATTCGCGAGGTCGCAACCGGCCGCGACCTCGACGACGAGATTCGCTGGAGCAAATTTTCCGGCGCATCATGGCTGCTCGACGGCAGCGGCTTCTACTACAGCCGGTTCCCGGAACCCGAAACGACCACGCAGTACAAGGACGAGAACTACGACCACAAGGTATACTTTCACCGCGTCGGAACGCCGCAGTCCGCCGATCACCTCGTCTACGAGCGCCCCGATCATCCCGATTGGAACTTGAACGCTCACGTGACCGATGACGGTGCGTGGCTGATCGTCAACGCATCGCAGGGGACCGATCCCAACAACCGCGTGTTCGTGCGCGATCTCCGCAACCCGCAGAGCGAGGTGGTCGGCCTGTTGACCGCGGGCGATGCGTCATACCGTTTTGCCGGCAACCGCGGTGAGACGTTCTTCTTCGTGACGACGAAGGACGCACCGCGCGGGCGCGTCGCGCGCTTGCGCTTCGATGATCCGGCGCTGGTCGAGATCGTGCCCGAGTCGAGCGACTCACTCGAAGGCGCCGCGCTGTTCGGCGAGCAGCTGATTCTCGAATACCTTCACGACGCGCATTCGGTCGTCCGCCGCGTGACCGTCGGGGGCACGTCGTTGGCCAATCTTCCGTTACCCGGACTCGGCTCCGCGTCGGGGTTCGGCGGCAAACAGACCGACCACGAAACGTTCTTCGCGTTCACGAGCTACACCACGCCGGCCTCGATCTACCGGCTCGATCTCGTCACCGGCGCGACGTCGCTCGTCTTTGCTCCGCGCGTGCCGTTCGATCCGGCGTTGTTCGAGAGCGAAGCGGTGTTCTACACGAGCAAAGACGGCACGCGGATCCCGATGATCGTGACGCGCAAGATCGGCACGCCGCGCGACGGCACGTCGCCCATGATTCTCTACGGTTACGGCGGCTTCAACATCTCGCTCACGCCCGCGTTCTCGCCGGCGACGCTCGTATGGCTCGAAATGGGCGGCGCGTTTGCGGTGGCCAACATTCGTGGCGGCGGCGAGTACGGTGAGGACTGGCATCTCGCCGGCACCAAAGAGCGCAAGCAGAACGTGTTCGACGATTTCATCGCCGCCGCCGAGTACCTGATCGCCGAAGGGTACACGTCGACGCCGAAGCTCGCCATCTATGGCGGGAGCAACGGTGGACTGCTCGTGGGTGCCTGCGTGACGCAGCGTCCGGATCTGTTCGGCGCCGCGGTCATGGCGGTCGGCGTTTTAGACATGCTGCGGTATCAGAAATTCACCATCGGCTGGGCGTGGGCGGCGGACTACGGTTCGTCCGACGAAGCCGATGCGTTCGCGTACTTGCGCGCGTACTCGCCGCTGCACAACCTGCGCGCCGGAACGGCCTATCCGGCGACGCTCATCGTGACCGCCGATCATGACGACCGGGTCTTCCCGGCGCACTCGTTCAAGTTTGCGGCCGCGCTCCAAGCGGCGCAAGGAGGCGCCGCGCCGGTGCTGATTCGCATCGAGGCGAAAGCCGGGCACGGCGCCGGCAGGCCGACCGGCAAGATGATCGCCGAGGCGACCGATCGTTTTGCGTTTTTGGTGAAGGTGCTTGACGTTCCGGTCAAGGAGACGGTGGCATGAACGGTAACGGCAACGGTGACGTACACGACGTCGAGGTGTTCGAGGACGAATCGGAGCTGCGCGCCCAGGCAATCGCGCTAACCGATCGTACCCTCAGCGCGATCGGCGGCCTGGAGACGGACGATCCCGCCCAAGCCGCCGAGGTCGTTGCGCGCCTGTACTTGCGCATGTTGCGCGTCGTTCGCGAAGAGGAATGAACCCCAGCTAGACGTCGAGCCGGTAGCTGTTGCTCTCGGGCGTGCAGTTGGTAAACGGCGTTCCGTGCGGGTCCGACAACACGAGCCGGAAGTGCAAGTGCGTCGAGCCGGCTTGCGCTTCCGAGGAGCGCGTGAAGATATAGTGCACCGTCGTTTGGCCGCCGGCCGCGAGCGGCTGCGTCCCCTTTTGATCCACCTTGGTGGCGTCTTGGTAGACCTGGACCGACTGCAGGAGCGATGACGGCTCCGCGGCCGAGCCGGTATTCTTGACCGTGACCGCAACGTTGTAGGTTTTCAGGTCGCCGTTGTTGCCGGTCTCCGATGAAATGGCGTTAGTTATCGTCGGGCCGGCGCAGGCGCCGTTGGCCGTCATGGCCAGGATCGGCAGTGAAATCGCGGCCAGCAGGGCGTCGAGCATGGTGGGATCTCCGTTCGGAAGAGTGCTCGGCACGTTGTACCCGCCGGGAAGCGCGGCTAGTAAGCGAGCGCCGTCGCCGATTTGAGGGGGGTGGACACCCGGGGTGGGGGTGTGGTATCGTCGGCAACGTGGCGAAGAAGATACCTCTGAAGACCGACGTGCTCAACCGGCTGAAGACCGTTCGCGGCGTGACCGACGGCATCATCAAGATGGTCGACGACGATGCGTATTGTGTTGACGTGATCAAGCAGATCTCCGCGGCGCGCGCCAGCCTCGACAAAGTCGCGCGGCTGCTGCTGGAAAAGCACTTTTCGAGTTGTTTCGTCGACGCGGTGCGCGCGGGTAAGACCGACGCCGCCGTGACCGAATTGATGGAGACCCTCAACTTTCATCGCGAACTCGTCTGATGGCGTTGGTCGCCATGCTCGGTTCGGCGCTGCTGCTTGCCGTCGGGATGATGTGGCAAGTCGCGTGGAGCCTGATCCTCGGCCTCACGCTGTCGGGTCTCGTGCAGACCCTGGTGTCCAAAGAACGGATGCAGGCGTTGCTGGGCCGCGACGGGACTCGCGAGATCGCGCTCGCGACGGGCTTCGGCGCCGCGAGTTCGTCGTGCTCGTATGCGGCCGCCGCGATGAGCAAGACGTTGTTCAAGAAAGGCGCGGCGCTCGTCCCGAGCCTGGCGTTCTTGTTTTCGTCGACGAACCTGGTCATCGAGCTCGGCGTCATCTTGTGGGTTTTGATGGGTTGGCAGTTTACCGCGGCGGAATGGATCGGCGGCTTCGTGCTGATTGCCGTGCTGACGCTGCTCGTGCGCCTGACCTATCCGAAGGCGCTCGTCGAGGCGGCGCGCCGGCACGTCGACGCGGCCGGTGGTCACGATCACGGCTCGATGGAAATCCCGCCGGGCCCGCTGCTCGAACGGCTGCGCTTACCGGCAACCCGCGTCGCCGTCGCGCAGAACGCGATGATGGACTTCTCGATGCTGTGGAAAGATTTGCTGATCGGGTTCCTCATCGCGGGCGTGCTGGGCGCTTTCGTCCCCGACGCCGCGTGGCGCGCGCTCTTTCTCGAGGGCGCCTCCCCCGGCGTGCGGCTGGTCGAGAACGCGCTCGTCGGACCGGTGATCGCGATGCTGTCGTTCGTGTGCTCCATCGGCAACGTACCGATGGCGGCGATCCTGTGGTCGGGCGGCATCTCGTTCGGTGGAGTGCTGGCGTTCATCTACGCCGACCTCATCGTGCTGCCGCTGCTCGACGTCTACCGGAAGTACTACGGCCTGCGCATGACGGTTTACATCTTCGCAGTGTTCTTCGCCACGATGGTGATCTCGGCGCTTCTGATGGACGGCGCGTTCACGGCGCTGCACCTGGTACCGAAGCCGAACCCGAACGTGGTGCACGACTTGACGATGTTCTCGCTCAACTACACGTTCTGGTTGAACCTACTCTTCGGCGCGCTCGCGATCTATCTATGGCGACTCGACGCGTCGCACGCGATGGAGCACCACCATCACTGCGACTAGAGCGAACGGCCGAGTGAATTCCAGAACTCGCACTTGTGCTCGGCGGCCACGTCGGTTCCGGTCGTCACGCCGTCGGGTGCGAGTTGCAAGATCGCGGTCGGCGTGTCATAGGCCGGCCAATTCGGGAGACCCGTACCGTTGGGATCGCCGTTCTTGATGAAGTTCGTCCAATAGGCGAGCATCGTTTTCGACAGCGCCTGCGATGCGGGCGGCAGGCCTTTGCCGGCAGCATCGAGTTGCGGGAACAAGAACGGTAGCTCGGCCGTATGCACCGGGCCGCGGATACCGTTGACGGCGAAGCCGTTGGCGTCGTCGAACTCGTAGGCATACGGACGCCAACCGCTGGTGGCGCGCGCGAGGCGCCAACTCGCGACGTCGGAGCACACCGAAATCACCGGCGACGGTCCCGAATCGGTTTCCACGTTCGACAACGCGAGACCGGGGCTCGGATATGTTGTCACCGGATATTGCGCGGCGATCGCGGCGGCATCCGCGCCGTAGTCGCGCCGCAACGCCGCGGTGTACGCATCCGCGGTCGCCGGCGGATTCGGCAGCACGTCGTAGCCCGCTTCGAGATGGTTGCCGCCGAGCAATAGGGGAACGCGACCGAGATAGGTGCGCGGTTGGACCGGGATGTCGTCGCCCTCCGCGCTGGGAGAAAACGTGCGCCGTCCGAGGGTCTGCTGCACGGCGAGAATCTTTTGCACCGTGAGGTCGGGTGAACGCAGGCACGCGGCGAGCTGGGAACCTGAACCGGTGCAGCCGAGTTGCGCCGGAATACCGGCTTGCGCGCCTTCGATGGAGGAGAGGGTCGGCAGCGGTACCGAGCACGGTCCGCTCTCGACGATCGCCCGCACGAAGGTGCCGTTCGCGTTCGGTGCCGCGAGGTTCGCGCACGTGCTGACCGCACCGGCCGATTCGCCGCCCAGCGTCACGTTGCGCGGTTCGCCGCCGAAGCTGCCGATATTGCGCTGAACCCAGTGCAGCGCAGCTTGCTGATCCTCGATGCCGTAATTGCCCGTCGTCCCGCCGCCGCTGCCACTGAGCGCTTCGTTCGCGAGGAAGCCGAAGATACCGAGCCGGTAGTTCATCGTGACGACGATGATCTTGCCGGCCGCCGCGAGCTGAGAACCGTCGTACGAGGCGGCGTTGCCGCCGGTGAAGCCGCCGCCGTAGATGAACACGTACACCGGCGCTTTCGACGCACCGACCGGTGCCCAGACGTTGAGGTACAGACAGTCTTCGGTCGTGTTTTGCGCCTGGCGTCCGGTCTGCGGGCACGCGGCGGCGGCCCGCGTTGCGTCGCGCACGCCGTTCCAGGACGCGGCGGGTTTCGGCGCGCTGAAGCGCAGCGCTCCCAGCGGCGGTGCGGCAAATGGGATGCCCAGAAACGCGCGCATCCCGCCGGTCACGGTTCCGCGCACAGATCCTTTATCGGTTTGCACGACTGCCGGGTCGTCGTTCGGAGCGGCTCGCGCGACACCAACGAGCGCGAGCAGGACCGCGGCGACGACGACGAACCCGCGCACGTTAGGCGCGATGCTCCGTCGCGGCATTCATTCCCGCGATGCGGCCCTGACAGGTCGCGCGGGCTAAGCCGTGCTCGCTGAAGCCGCCGGCCGTTTCACCGCACGAATACAACCCGGGAATCACCTTCGCTTGCATGTCCATGACCTGGCCCTTGGCGTTGATGCGCACGCCGGCACGCGTATCGTGCAACACCGGCGTCGCCCAGGCCGCGTAGAACGGCGGTTTGGCGATCTTGTAGAGCGGCTTGGGCCGATCGAAGTCGTCGTCTTTGCCGGCGTCGACGAAGCCGTTGAAGCGCGCGACCGTAGCTTCTAACGCTTCGGGCGGCATCGCCAGCCGCTGATATTGCATCTTGATCGCGCGCGCGAGCTCGGCCAGCGAATCGGCCTGGAAGAAGAAGCCGGCTGCCGTATCGACGTTCGGCGGACGTGGATCCCACTTCTCGCGCGCGACCGCGTCGGCGTCGAAGATCGCCCAGATCGGACCGCCGCCGTTGTGCGCATCCTCGATCCCCGCGAGCGCGGCGTTGAGGAAATTGTTCGGATTGAACTTCACGTTTTTGACGTTGCGCCAGCTGTCTTGCGTGTAGGGGTCGACCGACTTCCAGTTGTTCGCCGAATATTGCCGGGCCGTTTCGTCGTAGAAGCGCCGCCCGACCATATTCACGAGAATCAGATCTTGCCAGTCGTTGACTTTCAAACCCGAGGCGCGAGCTTTGTTGAACACCGGGCTGCCGGGCTGCCAAAACAGGTTGACGTAACCAAATTGGCTGCCGACGGTGCCCGGCTTCGTGATGTTCGCGCCGAACTCGCCGGTCTGGTTATAGAGGCCCCACAACGACGCGCCGACGGCGAGTGCGGCCAACTCGCCGCTGCCGTCTTGATAGGAATACGGTGTGCCGGCGACGCCGCAGTATTCTTCCGTGAGGCGTGGATCGAACATCCGGCGGTAGTTGATGTTGGAGGTGGCACCGCCGGTCGCGAGGATGACGGCCTTGCGCGCCCGCACGTTGACCGTCGTCCCTTTGTGCTCCGCGGCAACGCCGAGCACGCGGCCCGCATGCGGTGCCTCGCGGTGCAGCGCCGTCATCTTGTGTTCGAGCAAATACTGCACGCCGGCTTTATGCGCTGCAGCGAGCAGCGGCGCCAGGAGCCCGTTTCCGGAGCCGCTCGTCAGCGCCTGGCTCGGGTCGACGGGCTTGCCGGTCTGCACCAACGGCCACTGCATGTTGGCGGCGTGCGCTTCGCGCGGGACCGAGTTGCCTACTGATTCACCGCCCAGCGTGTCGGGCGACTTGTCCATGAACACGACGCCGTGTGCGACCAGAAACTCGAACGTCGCCGCGGAGTTGTCGGCGAACGCGCGAATGATTTCCCGATCGTTGTAGCGGAAATCCGGGAAACCGTTGGTCTCCACCACGGACCAATCCGTTAAGTCGCGGTAGAGCAGATCCGGCGAATCCTGGATGCCGTATTTCTGTTGCAGACTCGTGCCGCCGCCCAGCGGAACGTTGCCGCCGCTGCAGATGCCGTGACCGCCGGTATGCGGTTGCACCTCGATGACGATCACCGAATTCCCCGCCTCACGCGCGACGATTGCGGCCGGTGTTCCCGACGCGCCCGAGCCGATCACGACGACATCCGCGGTATGCTGCCACACGATCGGCGCACCGGCCGGTGTAGCGGCTTCAGCCGGCGTTGCGAGCTGCGCGCCGGTCAGAGCGGCCGCGGTAAGACTGCCGCCACGCAGTAAAACGTCGCTGCGTTTCATCGTCATGCTACGTGCTCCTTAGTTCGCTTGCAGCCGGAGAATCGAGGCGCCGTGATTGCTGCCGACCCAGAACGTGACCGGCGTGGTCGAGTTGTCCACGAACACGCGCCGGATGTTGGTCGACTCGGGCAGGAGGTACCACACCATTTTGCCGGTGTTCGGGTCGAGCCGCACCACGCGATCGTCGAATTTCGATCCGGTCCAGACGGCGCCGGTGCGATCGGCCACCGCGTCGTAGGGGAACATGAAGGGATCGGACATCGGCCACTCGCGCATTGCTTTGGTGCGGGCGTCGAACACGCCGATGCTGTTGCCGTTGTATTCGGCGAACCAGTAGCGGTCTTGCGCGTCGAAGCGCCCCCGGCGCGGACGCGATTCGTGCGTGGGGGTCGCATACATCGAGATCGCGCCGGTTTTAGCGTCGACTTCCACGATGTAGTCCTGACCGACGCGGTTGCTAAAGTCGAGGCCATAGCCGTTGTCTTGCGAATCCGCATTCAGCCCGTAGGCGCTGACCGTGTGACCGTCGGGCGTCGGGAACGGTCCGAAGTTCTCGAACGCGCCGGTGGCGGGGTCGAAGCGATAGAACGTGCGGCGGGCCGAGTCTTTGATCCACACCTTGCCGTCAACCGGTGACGGGACGGTGAGAAACGCCTGTTGCGTCGAGTTGTTTTGATACTCGGCCGGAATCGACCACGTTTGCATCGCCTTGGTGCGGGTATCGAACTTCAGGATGCCGCCCTGATGCATCATCGCGAGCCACAGATCGCCCGAGCGCGGATCGTACTCGAGATCGAGCGAGCCGATGGGAAAGCCGGGTTTGAGGACGGGGGTCGGGTATTCCGTGACCTTGCCCGTCTTGGGATCGAGCTGACCGATGAATTGATCGAGGAAACTGGAGTAGTAGACCTCGCCCTGCTGCGTGACGATCACGTCGTGCGGCTCGATGTCTTTCCGCGGCAACGCGTACGAGGTGATGATGACGTGGGTCGAGGCGCCTTTGGGCCGCGGTTGCGTCTTGAACGCGTACGGCCACGTGCTGCGGCCGCCGCTCAAATTGATGCTGGCCAAGTACTCGGCCATCGGCCGGTAAAGCGTCAGCTGCGTCGGGGACGGCGTGCTGACCGGTCCGGGCCGATGTTGCGGATGCTCGGGCGAGCTGTTGTTGGTGAAGTAACCCTGCATCCGGGGCAGGATGTCGTGCTGGAACTGGTCGGCGGTGAACGTCGAGTGCACGATGCGGCTCAAGCTATGGCAGTCATCGCAGTCGTTGAGGTCGCGTTTCTGATCGTACGACCCCGGCATGCTCATCAGCCACTCCGCGTCGCTCAGTTGCGCGGACAGGTTCTTCGTCTTGACGAGCCGGAGGTCGGCGGTGCTCGTCTTCTGCGCCGCAACCGTCGTCGCGCCCGGGCCGGCGAGGTCGTAGCCGACGGCGCGAATCTTCAGCGCGTAGCGGCCGGGCCCGAGCGCCGATGCCGGAAAGTGATAGGTGCCGCGCTCGTCGCTCACGACCGTCGTCGTGATCGTCGAACCGGCGCGGGTCGCGCTGACGAGCACGCCTTCCATCCGGCCCTCGGCGGCCGAGCTCACCGTTCCGGTGAGTGCCCACGAGGCGGCTTGCGCGTGCAGCGCCCCGCCGAGTGACAGCACGACCGCGATCGTTACAGCGGTCGCAACAACAAGCAGCGCTTTCATTCTCATCGGGCTACCCCCCAAAGGGGGTTAGTCTGCACCGGCTCGCTCGCACCCTGCGCGGTAGGCGTCGGCATCCGGGCAGACCAAAGAATCGGGATGCAGAGAATGCCGGCGCAGAAGCGCAAGGAGCGCCTTCACGATTTGGCCGAGGCGAACAAGCTGCTGGTGCAGGCCGGGTTTCCGGCCGTCTCGCGCGACTACCGCCTCGGCATGCCGGGCGGCGAACTGGAACTGCTGCCCGATCCCGAGACGATCCCGCGGGACCAGCACGCCACGACCAACTTCCAAGTCGTCTTTTTCCCCGATCTCGGCGTCCCGGCCGACGTCACCGACTGGGACGACGAACGCTGGCTCGACTACCTGCGCGCGCGCATCGAAGAATTGAAGAAGCGCTAGATCACGCCCGGCGCGATCATCGACTTGGCCGTGATCGGCGCCGGGATGACGCCGTAGCGCAGCGCCGCATCGAGCAACGGCTGGATTTCGCGCGGATCGAGCCGTGACGCGCCGACCGTCGGGGTCATCGCGTTGACGACCGCGGGATCGACGCCCCAGAACGGGGCGACCGTTGCGAGAACCTCGGCGTGGTGCGCGTTGGTGTAGGTCGCCGAGCGCCCGAGCGCGTCGGCGAAGCGGCGGATCGCGGCGCGGTTCTTGTCGACGAAGGTTTCGGTCGAGCAGTAGCACGTGATCAAGAAGCGCGGCGCGATCGAGGCGTTCGGATGCGCGATCACCTTGGTGCGGCCCGACGCGACCGCGCTGGTGAGAAACGGGTCGCTCAGGAACGCCGCTTTGACGCGCCCGGCTAAGAGTGAGGCGAGGACCGCGGATGACGGCAACTCGATGAACTTGACCGTCTTCGAATCGCCGCCGGTCGCATCGATCCACGCACGCGTCGAGACTTCATCGAAATCGTGCAGGGCCGGAACCGGCATCGTCGCGCCGTTGAGATCCTTGCCCGTCGTGACCGTGGATTCTTTGAGCGCGACGATGCCTTCGCTCGAATCGCCGACGACCGAAAGCTCCGCCGGCGCCACGATTTGGATCGGAATGCCGTGTGCGCGCGCGCTGATCAGCGGCAACAGGCTGCCGCGCGCGATGTCGAGCGAGCCGCCCACGAGCGCGGCGATCGCCACGGTGCCGGAGTTGAACTTCTGAATGTCGACCTTGAGGCCGGCCCGGGCGAAGATGCCGCTGGTGACCGCCCAGAACAACGGCGTGCTGTCGTTGTTCACGTTCGTGCCGAGCCGGATCGTCGTGAGGTCGGTCGTGGTTTGCGCAGCCGCCGGGCCGGCGGCGGTACCGAACGCCGTTGCGCTCAGCGCACGCGTGAAATCGAGTCGCTTCATGGTCTCACCCCATTTCGTGCTGGAGCCGATCGGCCGCCAGCAGAGACGGAAACACCCAGGCACAGATGGCTGCGACGGCCAGCGTCGCGATCCCGCCCGCAACGACCGACGGCACCGTTCCGATCAGTGCGGCCAGCGTGCCCGACTCGAACGCGCCCAACTGATTGGACGTCGTCGTGAAGACGGATTGCACCGCGGTGACGCGCCCGCGCATTTCGTCCGGTGTGTTGAGCTGCACGAAGCCGTTACGCAGCACGCCGCCGACGACGTCGAACATGCCGAGAATCACGAGCGCACCGAGCGAGAGCCAAAGGTTGGTCGAGACGCCGAAGACGATCGTCGCCAGGCCGAAGCCGATCGCCGACGCGAACGCCAAGAGCCCGACTTTTTCTTGCGGCGGCCAGCGTGATATGAACGCGGCGACCGAGGCCGCGCCGAGCGCGGGGGCGGCGTTGAGGTAGCCGAGCCCGACCGGACCGATGTGCAGGATCGTCGATGCGAATATCGGCATGAGGGCGCTCGCGCCGCCGAAAAGCACGGCGAAGAGATCGAGCGTGATCGCGCCCAAGATCACCGGCCGCGAGCGAATGAACGCCAAGCCTGCCAGGGCCGACGACCACGACTGCGGTTCCGGCGCGCGCACTTGTCGCTTTACGCGCAACATGGCGAACGCGAACGCCGAAATCGTGGCAAGCGCCGCGGCAACGCCGAACGCGGCGGCGGTTGAGACCGCCACCAGCGCGCCGCCGAGGGCGGGGCCGGCGATGCTGGCGAGTTCGCGGCCCGACGCGTACGTGGCTTGCGCGCTCACGTAGCGGTCGGCCTCGACGATGTTGCGCAGGAAGGCCTTCTCCGCCGGCCGCCCGAGCGCGCGTTCGCAGCCGAGTAGCGCGACGACGAGCAGATACGGCACGAGCGCGGTCACGTTGAAGGAGACGAGCGCGAACAGCGCGCCCGCGCACAACAGTTCGAGGCAGCGGCCGATAGTGACGATGAGCCGGCGATCGAAGCGGTCGGCGATCACGCCCGAGGGAATCGCGCAGACGAGGGCCGGGACGAACATCGCGAAGCCGATCAAGCCTAAGGCGAACGGCTGATGCGTGAGGATGAAGACGTGCCAACTGATCGCCAGCGACACGATCTGCACGCCGATGTCGCCGCCGAGCACCGCAATGAGGTACTCGCGAAAATTACGATCGGTTAGCGAAGCGGAACTCCCATCTCGACGCCTTCTTCGCAAACGGGAGGATGATTCCGTCCGGCCGTGTTAGGGGGCGCGAGTGAGCGAATATCAGATGCGCTTGGGTTTCATCGGCCTGGGACAAGCCGCCGCGCTGATCCTCGACCGCATTCGCGCCGCGCAAGATCCGCGCTGGCGCGTCGTCGCCGGGGCCGATCCGCGCGAACACGCGCGCGAGGCGTTTGCCAAGGAGTACGGCTGCAACGCGTACGCCGATGCGGCCGAACTCGTGCGCGACGAGAACGTCGACGTCGTCTACATCGCCACGCCG
Organism: Candidatus Lustribacter sp.; assembly: GCA_036008105.1. Classification (GTDB taxonomy): domain Bacteria; phylum Vulcanimicrobiota; class Vulcanimicrobiia; order Vulcanimicrobiales; family Vulcanimicrobiaceae; genus Lustribacter. Next base: position 15,584 of record DASYOE010000113.1, read on the forward strand.
CCCGCGATGCACCTCGAGCATGCGTCGCTCGCCGCGCGCAACGGCAAGCACGCGGTGGTCGAGAAGCCGTTGGCACTCGAGCTGGATGAGGCGCGGCGCATGGTCGGGATCGCCGCCCAAGCCGGCACGAAGCTCTTGGCCGGGCACACGCACAGCTTCGACGCACCGATCAAGGCCATGGCGCGGATGATCGAATCGGGCGAGGTCGGTCCGTTGCGCGCGATCAACTGCTGGAACTTCAACGAGTTCAACCACCGTCCGCGCTTGCACTCGGAATTGGTCGACACGCACGGACCGGTGCTCAATCAAGGACCGCATCACGTCGACATCGTGCGCCTGCTCGGCGGCGGCAAGGTGCGAACGGTGCGCGGTACGACGATTCCGGACAGTATCACGGGCGTCGAGGGCGGCTACTCGTGCTTTCTCGAGTTCGAGTCGGGCGTGCCGGCAACGCTCGTCTACGACGGCCGCAGCCTCTTCGATACGGCCGAGTTCTTCGAGTGGCGCGGCGAGGGTGGCGACCATCGCGATCCGCAACTCGCGGCCCAGCGCCGCACGGCGTTCCTCGAACTGCGCGACGCGGTGCCGGGAAAACGCGATGCCGTGCTCGAGTCGCAGAAGGAGCAAGGCCGCTACGGGGCGCTCCAGCACGTCTCCCGGCACCCGGCCGACGCGATGGTCCGGCAGCCGTTCTTCGGCCTGGTCGTCGTGAGCTGCGAGGACGCGACCCTGCGCCAGTCGCCGGACGGGCTCTACGTCTATGGAGCCGACGGGCGCCGCGAGGTCCCGGTCGAACGTGCGGTAGGCGGACGGCTCGCCGAGTTAGCCGAAATGCACCGGGCGATCGTCACGAACAGCCAGCCGCACCACGACGGCGCTTGGGGGCTCGCGACGCTCGAAGTCTGCGCCGGTATTCTCGAATCGGCCCGAACGGGCCAGCAAATCGTGATGAAGCATCAAGTAGGAGCGTAACTATGGCAAAGATCGTTCTCGGAATCGGTACCTCACACGCTCCGCAGCTCATCACCACCGTCGAGGAATGGCAACTGCGGGTGGCCGCCGACAAGCAGAACTCGCATTTCTTCCGCTGCAAACCGATCTCGTTCGACGAACTGGTCACGCTGCGTGCGGACCAAGACTTCAAGTCGGAGATCGTGCCGGCCAAACAGCAGGCGAAGCACCAGCGCAACCAAGATGCGCTCGACCGTCTCGGCGACGTGTTCGCGAAAGCGAAGATCGACGTGGCAGTCGTCGTGGGCAACGACCAGTCCGAATGCTTCTCGGAAGAGAACGTCGCCGCGTTTAGCGTCTATCGCGGCAAGACGTTCGACAATATTCCCAAGACGCCGGAACAGATTGCGAAGATGCCGCCCGGCATCGCGCCCACGGCCCGCGGCTACTGCCCGCCCGAACGCGCGACATATACGTCTGTGCCCGAGCTGGCCGACCATATGATCGACTCGCTGATGACGAGCAGCTTCGATGTCGGGCAGACGACGAAATTACCGGTCGGACCGCAGGGCACGAACTCGATCCAGCACGCGTTCGGCTTCGTCTATCGCCGCATCATGCACGACGACGTGATCGAGAACGTGCCCGTCTTCGTTAATACACACTACCCGCCGAACCGTCCTAACGCGGCGCGGTGTCTGAAGTTCGGTGAAGGCCTCGCGGCGGCGATCGCGTCGTGGCCGGAGGACGTGCGGGTGGCGGTGATCGCGTCCGGCGGCCTGACGCACTACGTGATCGACGAAGATTTCGACCGCAAGGTGCTCGACGCGATGAAGAATCGGGATCTGCCGGCGCTCGCCGCCATCGACGAAGCGTGGCTGCTCTCGGGCGGCACAGCCGAGCTGAAGAACTGGCTGCCGATGGTCTCCGCCATGAACGCCAGCGGTCTGTCGATGAACCTGCTCGATTACGTCCCCTGCTACCGCTCGGAAGCCGGGACCGGAACCGCGATGGCCTTCGCGTACTGGTCGTGAGCCGGGCCGGCCGTTGCGGAGCCGTGCGCCCGTATACTAGAATAGCAATATGAGCGTCGGAGCCGTCTCGCCGGGTTCAACAGCCCCGCTGTACAGCTATGTCACCTCGTCGACCGCGCCGTACCAGGCGTCGCCCACGAACAGCACCGCCAGCAGCTTGCCGCTGACCCAGACGCTGAGCGACGGTACGGATCGCACGTTCACCGCCTCGACGACCGATCACGAACTCAACGTCGTGACAACGCCGAACCCGTTCGGAACGTTGGGCCAAGCGCCCGCGACCCAGCCCGACACGCTGGCGCAATCGGGCATCGGCCTGCACGTCTCAAGCTCGCAGTAGGCTTCCGCTCCCGGCTCGCCTGTTGACGGCAGCGGCCACCGCGCTTACTGTCGTGAGATGAAGAAGCCGTGCGCTGCCTTTCTTGCGGCCTTTGCCATACTGGCTTTGGCAAATCGCGCGGACGCTGCGGCCGCGCCGCTGGCAAGCTTATCGCTCGCCGCGCGCTTGCAAACCGCGCCCGATTCAACGCTCGTGCAATTCGCCGGGCACAGCTTTACGCTGGGAGCGCTGCGTGCGGCGCACAACGCACGGGAAGCCGCGTTCGCGCAAGCGGGAGCGGCGGGCGTCGCGATCGCGAAACTCAACACGGTACAATCGTCAGCGACGGCCCACACCGGAACGAAGCCGGTAACCAACTCCGGCCGCGTCGCATTCGGGGTCCCAATCTCGACCAGCGTGGTCGAACCGGGATCGGACTATGCCGGCGCACCCGCGGATATGCGCGCGTTTTGCGCGGGAGCCGCGGCGTCGGCTTGCCTGTACGTTCCCGCCGGCCAAAATCTGAGCGTCTACAACAACCTGATTCTCGACGTCGATGCGTTCATCGATCAAGCGCAGTGCGCCAAGGAAGGCGGCTCGTGGAGCAACTACGGCTACGGCTGGGGATCGGGCGGTTTGGAATGCGGCTTCTCGTATCCAACCTCCGTCGACGTCCACTTCACGCCGAGTCCATCGTTCCAGCTCCAATCGAATGTAAAATGCGATACCACGCTGTGGAAACCGACCGTCGATAAGAACGGAGCCGTCGTAATTCAGCTTGCAACGACGAGCACGAACTTCACATCGGGGAACACTCCGACGTGCGTAATCAACGTCACGCTGCTCTGAGCCGCGCTTCGCCCGAGCAACGGAAGGAAACAAAAAAGCCCCGTTGCCGGAGGCTTTCATGGTGGGCCATCCAAGGTTCGAACTTGGGACCTCATGCTTATCAAGCATGCGCTCTAACCAGCTGAGCTAATGGCCCATGTGTCTTTGGCGGGCCGATCCCGTCGAAGAACGGAGGTTATCGTAGGGCGCAGGCGTCGCCTTGTCAACCGCGTTTGGTTGAACCGCCGCTCCAGGGAGCCGCTTCCCCGGGCGGAACCGGCTCGTCACGATGAAATCGTATTGGATCAAACCCGCCGGCGGCAGCACGGTGCTCGAGGAACGCGACGTTCCGATCCCGGTGCCGGCGGATGGGCAGCTGCTGGTTCGCGTGCACGCCGCGGGGATGAATCGCGGTGAGTTGATCACGCGCGGCGATCTGCACGGCGGAAGCGAGGCGCGACCGGCCGGCACCGAATCGGCCGGCGTGGTCGAAACGATCGGGCCCGGCGTGTCCGGCTTCGCGCCTGGCGACCGCGTGATGGCGACCGGGCGCGGCTCGTTCGCGGAGTTCGTGCTCTTGGATGCGGGACTGACGATTCGCGTTCCGGACGTGCTCACGTGGGAAGAAGCGGCGTGCACGCCGCTCGTGTTTCTCGTCGCTCAAGACATGCTGATCGGTCAAGGGAACATCAAAGCAGGCGACTGGGTGCTCATCACGGCGGCATCATCGGGCGTCGGCGTTGCCGCGATGCAAGCCGCCGGAGCGTTGGGAGCGTTCACGATCGGGACCTCGGGGTCGGGCGAGAAGCTCGATCGTTTGCGCGCACTCGGCCTGAACGTCGGCATCGAGACGCGCCGCCCCGACTTCTACGCGCACGTCATGGAAGCGACCGCGGGCAAGGGCGCCAATATCGCGGTCAACGGCGTCGGTGGCACGATGTTCGCGGAGTGTCTGCGTTCGCTCGCCTTTGAAGGCCGGCTCGCAACGGTCGGCTACGTCGACGGCAGCGTTGAAAGCACGATCGACCTCGCCACGCTGCACGCCAAGCGGCTGAAGGTGTTCGGCGTTTCCGCCATCTTTCGAACGCGCGAACAGCGGATGGCAACCGTGCGCGGGTTCACGGCGGACCTCTTGCCGTTCATCGCCTCCGGCCGCATCAAGCCGGTGGTCGATCGCGTTTTCGATTTCGCCGATCTGCCCGCGGCGAAAGCGTTCATGGAATCCAACGCGCAGGTCGGCAAGATCGCGGTCCGGATCTAGATGAGAAGTCGGCGCGATAGCAACCGTCATTCAAGAGGACGTAGCCGGTCAATGAGCTGCAAACAACCGATCTTCGACGATGCCGAGCTCGAGCGAGCATTCCAGCGCGACGGTTATGTGACCGTTCCGCTGCTCGATGCTGCCGAGCTCTCCGAGCTGGCCGAGAGCTGGCGAACGATTTCCGATCCGGTGCAACAGCAGGCGTTCAGCGCGACGATGTTTTCGACTGATGCCGCTTACCGGCGAAGAACGAGTCGTGCGATTTGCGAGCGTATTGTGCCGCACGTGCACCGTTTGATGCCGAACGTTCGACTCGTCATCGGCTCGTTCGTCACCAAGCTTCCGGGAGATGGCGGCTACCTGGGGATGCACCAGGACCCTTCGTTTGTCGACGATGCGTACTACACATCCGCGAACGTGTGGTTTCCGCTGGTCGACCTGACCGAGTCGAACGGAGCGCTCTGGGTAGTACCAGGCAGCCATGTGCTCGACCCGGAGCCGCGGGCGTTCTTGGCCCGCTTTCCGCACCAGGAGTTCGAATCCGTATTACGCGGCCAGTATGCGCGTCCGCTCTACGTCCCCGCGGGGACGGCGGTTATCGCGCACCACGGGCTCTACCATTTTTCGCCGCCGAATCATTCGGGAGCGATTCGTATCGCTTGCGCCGCGCTCGTGGTTAGTGCGGATGCGCCGCTGCGCTTTTTTCACGAGGTCCGCGGCGAGGGCCGCATCGATGTCTATGCGGTGGGGGACGATTTTTACTGTTCGTATGTGATCGGTACGGCGCCCGATGCCGTGCACGTAGACACGATCCCGCTCCGCGCGAATCCGCTCGAATTACAAAAGCTCAAAGGGGCCCCGCCTCGTTAGCTGTAAGGACGCGACTACCAGCAGTGGTTAGAGCGGAGCCTTTCTTGCGGCGGAATGCGTTCATTGCAACGGGCACGGCCAGTAGTCTCCTCGCGGCATGCGGTGGCGGCAGCAACATCAGCACGACGCCGGCTTCGGCAAACGCAGGCAGTGGTGCTTCAGCTGCATCAGGTGGCCCGCCGCCGCTAGCAGACCCAACCCCCTCGTCCGGGTTCCCCACCCCGATATTGTACGTGGACGGAAATCTCTTCCCCGGCACGGCGGTTTTGCCGGCTGGTACGGTCTCCTTCATAGCTATCCAGCTGCTTAACTCCGGCAGCATCTATTCATATAATCCGGTCATCGTAAGCTGCGAGCGATTGGAGAAATCGTAAGCCGTGAATCAACCGATTTATGACTTCAACGTTGTCGGACAGGACGGCGCGCCGGGATTTAACGGTAGCGGCGGAAGCGGCGGCGCGGCCGGGGCGGCGGGAACGAACGCCAACTGCAACTGGGAGTCCATTTGCACGCCACCGTCAACGCCTGGGGGACCCGGCGCAGATGGAGCTGCGGGTAACGCCGGCAGCCTCGGTGGAACGGGTGTGGCCGCAGCGCCGTCGACATTTACTTTTGGCGACGTGCAAGGTAACGTGACGATCTTCTGTTCGGCCGGTCGCGGTGGCGCCGGCGGCCTCGGCGGTGCCGGTGGCTCGGGTGGCGCCGGCGGGTCCGGCGGGGCGCCTAGTCCCTGTGCGTCCGGGCCCGCGTGCCGTGGCAGCAACGGCGGCGCAGGCGCCACTGGCGGCCCGGGCGGAAACGGCGGCCAGGGCGGAAACGGCGGATTAGGAGGCACGGTCACGGTGGCGTATAGTTCCTCGAGCGGCGGTACCATCGTCGGGGTGCCAAACATCGCGCCGGGCGGTCTCGCTGGTGCGGCCGGGCCCGGCGGCTTGGCGGGACCCGGAGGAAACCCGGGCGGAGCGGCCGGAGCGGCCGGCCCGGCTGGCATGTTAGGTACGCCCGGCACACCGGGTCCAATCTCAACGATTACGATAACGAAGCACTAGTGGCCAACGCAATGTGGGACGCGCTCGAGCGTGACACCGACGGCATCTTACAGTTGGGCTCGATGCGCGACGCACTCCAACGGCTGGGGTTCGGTAGCGATCAGCTGCGCGGCCGGCTCGTTGTCGATTCGCCGATCGTGCTGGCGCCCCATGTGGTCCTCGATGCGGGCGGGGCGTATCGCCTCGCGTACTCCAGGCGGGTTGACGATTTCAAGCGTTGGATCGGCGTTGCGGATGCGGAGATCGATGCCGGTCTCATCACACCTCAATCTATTCGGCCCGCACTTTCGCCCGACGAGATCCAGCGTCTTTGGTCGCGTGACCAGCGCTCGGCGTTCGCTGAAACCGACGCTGCGGCCCATTGGTACCTCTTCGGCCGTGCGCGTGACGCTGCTGCGTATCAGCGCCTGTTGGAACGGCTTCGTGGCCCCTTCCATGCAGCGCTGTTCGTACTCGATGAATTGCATGTAACGTCGCGCGGCGCGCTTACGATCGAGGGGCTACCAACAGCGCTTGCCGTGCGGAACGTTCATATCGAACCCGGCGGCACGGTCTCATCGTACACGGTGCTACGCGCCGATGTGGAGAAGATCACTCGGTCCGCATGATCGCTGCAGCGTCGGCGATCCGGCGCTTTTTGGAAGACAGCATCGGTGCGGAGGCGGCCGCTCTTGCGGGCGAACTCTGCAGCGATCCTGAGCTTGATGCACTGCGACCGTCAGGGCTCAACGGCGACGGATCGGCGATTCAACTCGTCTGGCCGAGCGGAGGCGACGGCGTTCGCTTGCTGGTGGATCCGGGCGCTTTTGGTTCGATGCGTTCTCGCTGGGAGCAGACCCAAATGGCATTCGACGCTCTGGCCCGGATGACGGCGCAGCCGCAGCTCGCGAGCGTTCTCCGCGGCGTCGTCGATGCACTCTGCGTCGACGATGACCAAGGATTTCCCGACGGTTACGCCTGGGTCGGCGCGCCGATTGCGCGCACCGGCTTCTGTGCCTACATCGATGCGCGATCAGGCGGCGACGCTGAACAAGCCTGGTCGAAGTTGGGGCAGTATCTGAGCGCGACGCTTGCCGACGCAGCGCCGGCGTGCCAAACGATCGACCGGCTTGCGAGTGCTGTCGAAATTCAATCGGTCGGAATCGAGGGAACGCAGGCGGACCGTGCCGTCGTCAAGGTTTACTGGCGCGTGCCCGATCTTGCTGCGCTCAGCCTTGTGACGGCGGACGATTCGACCGCGCGGGACATCATGCGCTTCCTTGAGACCGCGATGGGCGACAACGCTATGCGCGTTTCGGGATTGGTGCTCAGCACTGGGTTTGTGATTGCAACCGGCGAGCCGGCCGGGATCAAGGTCGATTTGTGCGCTTGCCCGGCGTGTCTGCATCTCGGCTCCGACGGCTGGCGTGAGCGATTGGACGTACTCTGCTGGGTTTTTGGGTGGGCGCCGCTTCCTGCGCGCGCACTGCATCCCGGAGCTGAGGTCGCGTTCATCGGCATGGGGCGCTCGCTCGATGGAACGACGCGGCTGAACCTGTACACGAAACCGATCAGCGCCGGCGAATCGCCAACAGCGGAAAGTCGAGCGGTGCCGACGGCATAAATCCCGAGACGAGCGTCGACAGCGCGATTTCGCTCTGCATCCGCGCAAGCGCGGCACCGATGCATGCAAGGGCCCCGGCGCCGAATGCAAGATGATGGCCCGAGCGCTCATCGTCGTGGTTCGCAGCTGCAAGGTCGGCGAAGACCGAGCTGCCGGGCGGGACGACAATATCGGCACCGACGATCGTCTCGCGCGTGACGAGGTGCACCGCTCGCAGGGGCGAGAGCCTGCGCAGCAATTCCTCTAGTGCCGGTGCGATGCGCGCAGGCGCGGCACCAAGTTCGTCCCACTGCTGCGGATCGCGTCCCACGGTCCAGATTGCTAGAGCTATGAACGTCGTCACGTTAACGAACGCCGCATAGACCAGCATGGCCGCAAACGCCGTGACATCGCCTGGTGCGAGCGGCGGATCGAGCCTGCGCAGCGCGTTCACCATGCCGTCGCCCGCGTCGACCTCATCGAGGAAAGCCATCCACGACGCGAGCGCTGCGTTGCTGCCGGCGTCGGCGTCTTGGGCGAACATGAGCGCTGGAATGCTTTCGCACAACGGCCCGACCGTGGCTGCGAATTGCTCCTGCCGGCACGCATCAACGCCGAGGATTTCCGCGAGCAACGTGTGGACTAGGGGGGCGGCGAAGCCGGAAGCGCAATCGATTACCGTATCGCCCTCGATGCCGGCGAGCAGCGCCCCTGCAGTAGCGGCGACGCGTTCGCGGTGTCGCCGCATCGCCGCCGCTCCGATGTGCTGCAGGAGCAGCTCGCGTACGGGGGAGGCGTTGCTTGGGTCCATCGCGTCCAACCACCGATCGACGGCGGTGTGGAACGGGGACCCGCGTCCGTCACGCATGGTCCAATGGACGAAACGCGTATCTTCGAGGGCGGCACGAACGTCGCTGTAGCGCGCGAGTCGATACACCCGTTCGCCGAGCGTTTGAAATTCCATCATCTGTACGCGGTGGCCAGCGCGCGCAGTACGTAGGCGCAGGTGATCGTTCGGCTTCCGTAACTGAGCACGTGCCGAACCATTCCTTCAGCTCTTCCTAACTCCATTTTGATCCACGGCACCGCCGCCCAACCGCCGTCCGATTCTTGCGTTTCCGTGAGGTATGCAATGGCGTATTTTGCTGCGGCTTCGCTTCGCGGCAACGTCAGCAAGGCAAATGCAGTGCTGAGCGCATCGCTTGTGTTCCCGAATCCCCAGCCGCCGTCAGACCGTTGGGCCCTTAGGACCGCGCTACGCGCGCGATCCAACGCCGCTGCGTCGCCGGAACCGGAGGCGATGCACCGGCAAGCGACATATGTGGGATAGAAGGGGCCGTGGTACCAACTGGCCGACCAGACGCCCTCGCGGTTCTGTTGATCGACGACGTACTGCATGCCGCCGCGGATGACATCCGCATACTGCTCGGGTGCGTGGAGAGTGAGCGCATATAGAAGGTTTGCTATTACCTCGGCGTCGGGTCCGGCGCCCCAGGCGTTCGCGATCCACCAGCGTTGACGTTCATAGCGCGCGTCGCGGGCCCGCGGAACGATCCAGGTTTCGAAGACGCCCGGACGCTCGCTGCACTCGTCGAGTAAAACCGCGAGCGGCTCGGCGCAATACGCGATGACATCATTTTCTCGGCCGTTGCGAATCAGCGCTTGCATGATTTGCGCGAGGTCATCCGCGTCCGGGGGCAATTCGCGCAGGCCGGGGAAGTAGCTCCATCCTCCCGGGTGTTCGCGACCGCGCGCGTCGATCAGATACTGGGATTCACGCTCGACCAACGCATCGAGGCGCGGGTCGAACGCGCGCAGATCGGCCAGGGCATCGAGGATCGCTGCGCGCTGGAAAATGTCGCCGCTCTGGGTATCGCCTTCGACGTCGAAGCCCTGTTCGCGCGGAAAGGGCATCGTGTGCACGACTTCGGCGAAGCCGTCACCGGCGGCCCGCAACAGCATCGCTATGCCCCGCTCGAGGCTCACCGCTTCAGAGCAGCGTCGAGGGCGCGGAGTGCCGAGATGACGGCGACGAGCGGCGTCGCTAGAAAAACTCTGCCTCCAAACCAGGGCCGGCCCCGATAGAAGAGGATCGGGTACCCGCGAGCTTCCGGAAAGTAGTCGCGGTACAATGCGTCCCATTCCGCGACGTCGAGCGGGATTTGCTCAATGCTCTGGAGCGAAAACGTTCCCACGAAGGACGAAATGAACCGGCACTTCGCGCACGATCCCGCATATAACAGAACCGGCGCCCGGCGCGAGCGTTCCTTGGTCTCATCGACAAACTCCGCCATGTCTTGAAGAGACGCCATCTCACCGTGCATCTCGGCGACCGGTGCAACGACATCCTCTTCGATCTCATTAGATCATCCGGATGTATTCGCTCAGGAAGTCGTTCTCTTTCTTTTGCTGCGCGATGCCGAACTCGCGGATCGCGTTGGCTTCGCGCTCCATCTCGGTGCGCATCTGCATCATCTGATCGAACGCCTGCTGCTGTTTCGCCAGCGCGTCGTCCTCCGGCGTCTTGACCTTCGCCAACGCTTCGTCGAGTGTCGAAGATTCGGGCTGCCCTTCGACTTCGCTCAGGGTGACAGATGGGGACGATGCTTGCGTGCGGACCGGACGCGTGACGAGGGGGGCGGGTTGGAGCGCGATCATATGATCGACTCGATGTATTTCTTCATGACTTGCGTGTCGGCTTTCTTCTGTTCGAGCGCGACGTCGCGCAGCGCGTTGCTCTCGCGCATCATCTCGGACTTTTCGTCCATCATGTTGTTGAACTGCGAGGCTTGCTGGTTGATCTGCAGCGAGTAGATCGCGTTCTGTTCGTTTTGCGCGTCCTGCAGCGCGAGAATGCTGCTCTGCCAGGCGCTCGAGTTCGTGTTGCCGAGGTTACCGACGACCGAGGTCGCGTTGTTGGTGGTGCCGGTCGCGCCGGCGACGCCGCCGATCGCGGCGCCCACCGGGCCGCCCGCGAGAAAGCCCGTCGCGGCGCCGACGATCATGCCGAGCGGATTGAATCCCATGTGTTCCTCGTCTTACTCGCCGTCGTCGCCGTCGGCGTAGAAATCTTGCTTGAGCGGCGGCAAGGCGGCCGCTTGCTGGGCCTGGGTCTGCTGCTGGGTCGTCGGCAGCGTCGGGGCGGGGATCGTGGACGGCATGGCGCTCAGGCTCTGGAGCTGGTTGAGCTCGGAGCTGGTGTCGGCCAGGTCGGGGATCATGGCGTCCCGATCGGTCCAGCCCGACGCCGGCGCCGCCGGGAGGGCCGAATCGAGCTCGACGGGCTGGGCGAGAGCGGCGATTGAGGGCGGAACCGCCAGCGGGAGGATGCTTGTCACGCCCGCCCTTCACGCGGACCAACGTGTTTGACAAGGGTGGGAGGGGGGTCTACAATACCGTGGTTGGCATGGGGCTTCCCTCGCGGGGAGCCTCGTTCTATGGTATGGGTTCTCACGTGGTCATTGACATCGGATCGTTACTGGTTACGGGGCGCCCGATGTCGCTCGACGAGCACGTCGCTCTCCCCCCGTTTGCCGAGTTCCGCTTCCTCCAGCCGGCCCACGCCGAACTGGATCTGCGGCGGGTCGACCGGGGGCTCCAGATCGACGGGATGGTCGGGGTCGACGTCACGGGAGAGTGCATCCGCTGTCTTGAGGAGGTGACGACCCCGCTGCGGGTCGTCGTCGACGAACGGTTCGATCCGCCCGACGGGGCGAGCGACCCCTTCGCCGAGAACAACGTCCTCAACGGTACGAATTTCGATGCCGGCGATCTCGTCCGGCAAGTGGTGACGAGCGCACTTCCCTTCGGGTTGGTGTGCAACGAGGAATGCCGCGGGTTATGCGTGACCTGCGGCCGGAGCAAAAATCCGGGTGGCGGTTGCGACTGCCCGGCTACGGAAGGCGATCATGGCGAATCTCAAGTGGAAAACACCGCGCTCGAAGACGCGTAGCCGCCGGGCGGCAAACTGGAAACTCAATCCGGTCACGACCGTTGAGTGTCCCCAGTGCCATCAGCCCAAGCGGCCGCATTTCGTGTGCGATTTCTGCGGCACGTACGACGGCCGGCAAGTGATCGCACCCCGCGACGAACGCGACCACGCCGGCCACAACCACGAATAACTAGGCGGTGCCGCTGACCCGCGGCGTCCGTATCGCGGGCGTCGGGCACTACGTTCCGGAACGCGTCATGACGAACGCCGATTTCGAGAAGATTCTCGATACGACGGATGAGTGGATCGTCTCGCGAACCGGAATGCACGAGCGGCACATCGCGCGCGACGACGAGTCGACGAGCGACATGGGCTTGGCCGCTGCAACGATGGCGCTCGAACGCGCCGGCCGCACAGCCTCCGACATCGGGTGCGTGATCGTCGCCACGGTCACCCCGGATTACATCTTCCCGGCGACCGCGAGCGTGCTCGCCGCCAAGCTCGGGATCAAGGGCACCGCGGCCTTCGACATGGAGATCGCGTGCAGCGGCTTCATCTACGGCTTGACCGTTGCCTCGAGCATGATCCAAGCCGGCGTCTACGAACGCGTGCTGCTCGTCGGCAGCGAGAAACTTTCGTCGATCACGAACTACGCGGACCGCGGCACGGCGGTGCTGTTCGGTGACGGCGCCGGTGCGGTCGTCCTCGAAGCGGCGGAGCGCAACGATTTTCTGGCCTCGGAACTCGGCAGCGACGGCAGCGACCCCTCGCTCTTGCTCGTGCCGGCCGGCGGCACCGTGGCGCCGCTGTCGAGCGCGGGCATCGACGACAAACAGAACAAGATGGTCATGAAAGGCCGCGAAGTGTTTCGCTTCGCCGTGACC
>DASYOE010000114.1:0-5800 GCA_036008105.1 Candidatus Lustribacter sp.
GCGTCGGACCCCGGTGGGCCCAGTTCGAATTCCGGGGTGAAGAACTGCAGCGGGAAGCCGGCGTCCGCGACCCCGGCCGTGACCGGTTCGGCATACCGGCCGCGCCAGTCCGCCGGCGCGGTCTCATACAGATAGAACCCCGTCGCTTCGTGGTCTTCGTGGAGATCGATCGACAGCGCGAACCGCCGGTCGCGGTTGGCAGTGAGGATCGCCTTGGCTTCGGGCGAGGAGCCGCCGCGGCCGAAACTGCGGTTCACGTCGGTGCCTTCGGCGTTGGTCCGCGTCCCGGCGGCAAAGCCCGTCGGGTTGAAGCACGGCCAGAGCCGGTAGGCGAATCGCGGGTCCAATAGACCGTCGGCCACGAGCGAGAGCAGGGCCCACACCCCGGCCGGCTCGTCGCCGTGCACGCCGGCCGAGATCGTGACGACGGGCCGGCGATGGTCGCCCAGTTCGGCCAGCAACAGCGTTCGCGGTGACCCGACGCAGGCGATTTCGCGCAGCCGGAGCCCCGTCCGGGCCCGCAAACTCCGCCAGGCAACCGTCAAGTCGTGGTAACGGCTCAGGAATATGTCTCCAATCACGCATGGTTCATGGTGCCGCTTGCCAAAACCAACAACCATGCTGGTTCGACGGCTCAGCGCGGGAGCTTTATGCTTCCTAGCTAGTATTGCACTCGTTTGCTCCGCTGTCTCCTCGGACACGGGGGATAAGCAGCTGGCGCGCGTCAAGGGCGTCGTCGGCTACCAAGCGTCCGCGACGAGTGAATTCAAGCCGATTTTCGGCCGGTTGGATTTGCCCGACGACGCGTATGCGATAACGAAACCGAACGCCTCAGCGGTGCTGCGCTTGGCCGACTCGTCGGAAATCGACATCGGCGAAAATACGAAAGTGCAAGTCGGTGCGTTCAGCCCCGCTGCGACCGGCAATCAAAATACGATCGTCCTCAACGGCGGCGCGCTGCACTTCAACATTCGCCACCCGCAGGGCGGCCAATCAAACTATCACTTCGTTACCGCAACGTCGCAGATCGCCGTACGCGGTACCGAAGGCTTCCTGATTGCCGGTGCCAACGGCACGCAGGTCGTTTGCGTTTCGTGCGCGACCGGCGACGTGACCGTGCAAGTCGGACAACAGACGATTTCGGTCGTCACCAACCAGACGCTTACCGTGCTCGGCTCGAACCCGCTCACCGCCACGACGTCGATCAGCGCCAATCCGACGGTCAACAATCCGGCGGTCAATCAATTCAACGGTAACCAAAACCCGTTCAGCCCGAATCCGACCGGTCAAGGTCTCGATCCGACCGGTTCGTTCTCCGGTGCCGGAACGGCGGGCGCCGGTGCGGCCGGCGGCGGCGTCGTGACCACGGTTGCGGCCGGCGCGGCAGCAGCGGGCGCAGCGGCAGCGGTTGCGGGCAAGGGCGGCACCTCGTCGCCGGCGCCGTCGACCCAACCCGGCACGCTCGTGCTCCAGCTGAGCTTCCCGGGCGCAACGAACTTCCCGTACAACTTCAACTGGCCGTTCAGCCAACTGCAGGCGACCAGCAACGCGACGTTCACGTGCACGCCGTCGAACATCATCACGTGCACGGCCAATCAAAGCGTGACCGGCGGGACGCTCAACGGCGTGCTGACCGGGCAATTGCTCACCGCCGGACAATTCAGCGTCGGCGGCAGCGCCAACGGCTACACGCTCCCGACCACCTCGTTCAACGTGTTCGGCATCGTGACGCTTACGAATCCGGCAACGACGCCGATCTCGTTCACCCAGGTTCCATCATCGCAGCAGGTCACGGTGTCGCAAGCTCCGGCCGGTTCGACGCTCACCGCGTCGATCGTGTGCCCCGGCGGTGCGACGGCAGCCAACGTCACGCTGACCGGTGCCACGGGTCCGAGCCCGCTGAAGTTCACCGTTACCGCGAACTCCGCGCCGACCACGAATCCGCCGCCGGCCGTCGCCTGCACGATCACGGTCACCGGACAAGGTGACGGATCGGGTGCGAGCCTATCGATTCCCGTGAACGTTACGTCGACCGGGATCGGGGTTTCGTCGAGCCGGCGCCAGCGGCTCTGATCGCAAGATCCAATAGCTCGATCGGGTGCGCGGCTGTTAACGTCGCGCCCCGTTCGCGCATGATCGACTGAATCTGAAGCGTACAGCCCGGGTTCGCGCTGGCCAAGAGGTCGGGCGCGACGCTCGCGACGTTGTCGGCTTTGCGCTCGCCGATCTCGCGCGCCGACGCCGGTTCGAAGAGATTGTAGGTGCCGGCGCTGCCGCAGCATTGATCGCCCTGCGGGATCTCGAGCAGCTCTAACCCCGGGATCGAAGCGAGCAGCGCACGCGGGGCCTCGCGGATCCGCTGCGCGTGCGCGAGATGGCATGCATCGTGGTAGGCGACGCGTTGTTCGATGCGCCCGCGCGGGGCCTGCGGTTCGAGCGTGACCAAAAACTCGTTCACGTCGCGCACCTTGGCCGAAAACGCGCGGGCACGCTCGGCATACGCCGGCTCGCCGCCCAGCAGTTCGCCGTACTCCTTCAGTGCCGAACCGCAGCCGGCCGCGTTGACGACGACCGCGTCGATCGGTGCGAACTCGAAGCGTTCGATCAACCCGCGCGCGAAGCGCTTGGCTTCCTCGAGCCGCCCCGAATGGAGCGACAGTGCGCCGCAACAACCTTGACCAGTGGGAACGGTGACATCGCAGCCCTCGGCGCTGAGCACGCGCACCGTGGCTTCGTTGACGTTGGGGAAAAACGCGCGTTGCACGCAACCGGCGACCAGGCCGACCCTGGCGCGCGTGCGGTCGTCCTTCGCACCGGTGAAGGCCGGTACGTCGCGGCGCAAGTCGGCAAACGCCAGCGGCGGCAGCAGCGCGTCGAGTTGCGCCAACCGTCGCGGCAGCAACCGCAACACGCCCGAGCGGCGAACCAATCCTTGGAGCCCGCTCTTCGCGTAGGCGATCAGCGGCACGGCGAACCAGCGCAAGCGCGCCGGATACGGCATCAGCGCGAACATCAGCGCGCGGAACGCGCGATCGAGCGGAGCCCGTGACGCTTCACTTTCAACCGTGGCGCGTGTCGATTCGATCAGCAGGTCGTAGCGCACGCCCGACGGGCAGGCCGTGACGCAAGCCATGCAGCCCAAACACGCATCGAAGTGAGCGACCACCGTGGCATCGAGCGCGATGACGCCGTCGTGCACGCCTTTCATTAAGTCGATGCGCCCGCGCGGCGAATCCATCTCGTCGCCCCACGATACATACGTCGGGCACGCGGGCAAGCAGAACCCGCAGTGCACGCAGTCGCCGATGATGTCGCGATAGGTTCGCGTGCTAGAGGCCGCCGACATACCGTCCCGGATTACACAGGCCTTGAGGATCGAAGTTGGCTTTCAGCGCGCGCATGAGCGGGAACGACGGCGGCGGCGTGCCCCACGCGTCGACCCGGGCGCGCGCGCGCGCGGGCATCGCGCGGAAGACGAGCGACGAACCGCGCGCCTCGATCAGCGCATCGAGCGGCGCGCCATCGTCGGCGCTGCCGAGCAACACCCCCAACGTCGGGTAGC
The DNA here is from genome assembly GCA_036008105.1 of Candidatus Lustribacter sp. Taxonomy (GTDB): domain Bacteria; phylum Vulcanimicrobiota; class Vulcanimicrobiia; order Vulcanimicrobiales; family Vulcanimicrobiaceae; genus Lustribacter. The sequence continues at coordinate 3,563 of DASYOE010000114.1, forward strand.
CGACTTCGAGCGCGAGCGCGACGGACCGCGTTGACGTTGCGGCGTTGTGCCGCGAGGTCCAGCGCCATTCACCGCTGGTGCGAACGGCGGCTTCGAGCGCCGCGCAGCGTTCGACCGCGGCGGCATCGAGTATCTCGACCGGCGCGCCGTGCGCCGCTAGGCGCTCGAGCTGCGCCGCCACCGCCGCCGCGCTGCCGCCGAACGTGAACGCGATCCCATCCAGGACCGGATAGTGCACCACCGCGACCGGCTCCAGCGCACGATCTGCCGCGACCGCGCGCAACAACGCACCGTCGGGCGCGGCGTGTACGAGCGCCGTCTGCGTGAGCGCCGGCTGCGGGAACACGCGAAACGTCGCGCTCGCGATGCCGGCCAGCGTCCCGAGCGAGCCGACCATCAGTTTCGGCAGATCGAAGCCGGCAACGTTCTTCACGACTTTCCCGCCGCCGTGCGCGGTGACGCCGTCGGGCCGCACGATCTCGATACCGACGATGAGATCTTTGATCGAGCCGTAGCGATGCCGCCGTGCCCCGAACGCGTTGGTCGCGATCGCGCCGCCGACGGTCGCGTGCGCGCGATCGCCGGTGTCGATCGGGAGCATCTGGCCGTGCTCCGCGAGCGCGGCGTCGAGCGTTGCGAGCCGCACGCCGGCTTCGACCGTGACCGTCTGATCTTCGGGCGAGTACTCGAGGATGCGGTTCAGCGCCGTCATGCTGACGACCGCGTCGAGGGCGCGCGGCGGGTTGCCCAGTTCGAGTTCGGTGCCCCCGCCGACGAACGCGAACGTCTTGCCGGCGGCATGGAGTTCGCGCACGATCGCGGTGAGTTCGGAACGATTGCGTGGCTCGAGGGTCGCTGCGGGCACGACGCCCGCGATCGCCAGGGCCGGATTCATCCGCGGCCCGCTTCGCCGCTGCGTTCGATCGCGTGCGGCACGTAGACGCCGGGCCGGTCGCCGCAGAGATGCGGCGTCGGAAAGACTTTGTCCGGATTGAAAATCCCGGCCGGATCGAACGCCGCACGCACGAGTTTCATCGTATCGAGATCGTCGGCCGAGAACTGTTCGCCCAGGTAACACGCTTTGTCGCGCCCGACGCCATGCTCGCCGGTAACCGATCCACCGTACTTGAGGCACACGCGCAGGATCTCGCCGCCGACGCGCTCGGCCGTCGCTTCTTCACCCGGAACGCGGTCGTCGTAGAGCACCAGCGGATGCAAATTGCCGTCGCCGGCATGAAACACGTTGGCAATGCGCAATCCGGCGTCGCGGCCCAGTTGCGCGATCTCGCGCAGCACCGCGGCGATGTCTTTGCGCGGGATCACGCCGTCTTGGACGTAGTAGTTCGGCGAAATACGTCCCATCGCGGCGAACGCCGACTTACGCCCCTTCCACATCAGCATCCGTTCGGCTTCGTCGCGCGGGGCGCGAATCTCGAGCGCGCCGGCGGCGCGCATCAGCGCGATCGCCGTTTCGGCCGTCGCCTCGACCTCGACCTCGGGTCCATCGACGTCCATCAGCAGCGCCGCGCCGACGTCGAGCGGCCAGTCCACGCCGGTCGCCGCGACGATCGCCTCGATCGCCAGCTGATCGCACATCTCGATCGCGGCCGGCAAGATGCCGCCCGAAATGATCGCCGAGACCGCGGCGCCGGCTTCGTCGGTCGACGGGAACGTCCCAAAGATCGTGCGCGTCGCTTGCGGCGTACGCAGAATGCGCACGACGACCTCGGTCGCGATGCCGAGCAATCCTTCGCTGCCCACGAACACGCCCATCAGATCGTAACCCAGGGCATCGGCTTCGCCGTCGTGCGCGCCGATGTCGACCACGCTGCCGTCGGACAGAACGATCCGCGCACCGAGCGCGTGATTGACGGTGAAGCCGTACTTGAGACAGTGCGCGCCGCCCGAATTCTCGGCGACATTGCCGCCGATCGTGCAGACGCTCTGCGATGACGGATCGGGCGCGTAGTAGTACCCGTGCGGCGCGAGCGCCTTGGAGATGTCGAGGTTGATCACGCCCGGCTGCACCCGCATGCGCGCATTGGCAAGATCGATCTCGAGGATGCGGTTCATGCGCGCGGTGCCGATGACGATGCCGCCCTCGACCGGCAACGCGCCGCCCGAGAGCCCGGTTCCGGCGCCGCGCGGAACGATCGGAAGCTGGTGTGCGCGCGCCAGCCGCACGCACGCTGCGACCTCGTCGGTCGTCGCCGGCAACACGACGAGTCGCGGCCGGAT
>DASYOE010000115.1:0-15651 GCA_036008105.1 Candidatus Lustribacter sp.
ATTCCCGGCCGGGGATGAATTCCTCGGCGACGATCTGCGTCGTTCGCGGTGCGACGCCGATCATCGCTTTGGTCCACTCTTCATGCGTGCGCACGATCGAGACGCCGGCGCTCGAACCGCTGCTGCGCGGCTTCACGACCAACGGCAGGTTGAGCGAACCCGGCAAGAGCGGCAGCGTTCCGCCGGCGAGATCGAACGTGTCCCACGCGGGCGTCGGCAGACCTTCGGCAGCCAAGAGTTTTTTGGTGATGTGTTTATCCATCGCCAGCGCGCATGCGGTCAGATCGCTGCCGGTATACGGAATGCCGAGCCACTCCAACACGCCTTGGATCGTGCCGTCTTCGCCGCCCGTTCCGTGCAGCGCGTTGAAAACGACGTCGGGCCGGATCTCGCGAATCGCGTCGACGAAACGGCCGTCAAAATCCAGCGACTGCGCTTCGTGTCCGAGCGTTGCGAGCGCGCGCATCACGGCTTGTCCGCTGTCGATTGAAACCTCGCGTTCGGCGCTGGGGCCCCCCATCACGACCGCGACCCGTATGTTAGGCATCCGCTACGAACTCTCCGACGAGGTGGACTTCAAGGTGCAGATCGATGCCGAACGTCTCGTCGACCGCGCGGTGAACGCGCGCGAGCAGCGAGCTGACATCGAGCGCCTTCGCGCCGCCGACGTTGACGATGAAGTTGGCGTGGAGCGTGGAGACTTCCGCCCCGCCGGCACGCCAGCCCTTGGCGCCGGCCGCTTCGATGAGCCGGCCCGCACGGTCGCCGGGCGGATTGCGAAAGCACGAGCCGGCGTTGGGGACGGCGACCGGCTGGGTGGCCTTGCGGCGCACGAGCCGGTCCTGCGTGCGCGCCCGCACTGCCGCCGGGTCGCCGCACGGAAATGCCAGCGTCACGTCGGCCACGACCGCTTCACGCGGCAGCGTCGTGCTGCGATACGAAAATCCGACCCAGACCGGCGCCGGCTGCGGATGCGCCGGCGATTGCACGCGGACCTCGCGCACGAACTCGCCGATCTCACGGTCCGTCCCGGCATTCATGCGCAGCGCGCCGCCGACCGTGGCCGGAATCCCGGCCAGCCCGTCGACGCCGTCGGCGCCGAGCGAGGCGGCCTGGGCGACGAGTTGCGGCAGCATCGCGCCCGCTCCGGCGCGCGCCACGACCATCCCATCCTCGAGCCGAACGTCGAGCGCATCGTAGATTCCGCCGAGTTGCAGCACGACGCCGCGCATGCCACCGTCGCCGACGAGCAGATTCGATCCGGCGCCCAAAACGAAACACGGCACCTTGCGTTTGAAACACCACTGCAGGACGAAGGCCGCCTCGGCGGTCGTGCGCGCGGCAACCGTCGCGTCGGCCGGACCGCCGATGTTCCACCACGTCGCCGGCGCGAGCGGCGCGTCGAACCGCACCCGCTCGTCGAAGCGCGCGGTCAGCGCGCTGCGGTCGTCGTCGGTGAGAAGCGTGGCGGCGGCGTTCATCGCGCGGCCGCCGGGGCTTCGAGCGCGGCGCCCAGGCGATGCGCGACGCCCGAGATCGAACCCGCACCGAGCATCAACACGACCGCGTCACCGCCGCCCGTCGCCGCAATCGTGCGCGGGATCGCTTCGAGCAGATCCTCGACGCTCGCAACGTACGTCACCGGCGTGCCGGCGTGCGCGAGCGGAACGCCGATCGACCGTTCGCTCACGCCTTCGATCGGCGCCTCGGACGCCGCGTAGATCGGTGCCAGCACGACCGCATCGGCGTTGGCGAGCGCGATCGCAAAATCGGCTGCCAGATACCGCGTGCGCGAAAAGCGGTGCGGTTGAAACGCCACCACGATCGGCTTGTCGGTGTAGCCGCGCGCGGCCGCGATCGTTTGCGCGATCGCGGTCGGATGGTGCGCGTAGTCGTCCACCACCGTCACCCCGCCGCCTTCACCGACGACCTCGAAGCGGCGCTGCACGCCGCGAAAGTCGGCCAGTGCCGCCGCCAGCGTGGGAAAATCCACCTTGAGCAGCCGCGCGACCGCGATCGCGGCCAGCGCATTCTGCACGTTGATCTCGCCGGGAACGCGTAGCCGCACTTCACCCAGCGCGCTGGCGCGCTCGATCAGCATGAAGCGCGAACCGAGACCGTCGTACGTGATGTCGCGCGCGGTGAGGTCGGCCTCGGTGCGGGTGGCAAACGTCGTCTTCGGCACGTTCGCATTCTTGGCGATGAACGCGCTGCCGCGATTGTCGAGCCCGATGATCGCACCGCCGTCGGGCGGGACGCGCTGCACGAACGTCGCGAACTGCTCGAGCAACCCCGGCAGCTCGTCGTCGCTGGAAAGGTGATCGTTCTCGACGTTGGTCACGACCGCGACCGTCGGCTGCAAATGCAGGAACGATCCATCGCTCTCATCGCTCTCGGTGACGAACCAGGCACCGGCGCCCGCGGCGGCGTTCGTGCCGGTGTCGACGCGCAGGCCGCCGATCGCATAGGTCGGATCGAGGCCGCCTAATTCGAGAATCGCCGCGGTCATCGCGGTCGTCGTCGTCTTGCCGTGGGTACCGGCAATCGCGATCGTCTTGCGCGAGCCGGTCAGCTCGGCGAGCATCGCGCCGCGCGTCTTGATGTCGATGCCGCGTTCGAGCGCGGCGGTGAATTCGGGATTATCGTGCGCGATCGCGCTCGAGACGATGACGAGATCGGGCGTACCGACGTTTTCGGCGCGGTGACCGATCGCAATCGAGGCGCCTTCGCCTTCGAGCGTCGCGACGAGTTCCGAACGATAAACGTCCGAGCCGCTCACGCGCGCGCCGCGTGCCAACAGCAAGCGCGCGATCGCGCTCATGCCGATCCCGCCGATGCCGACGAGATGGTACGAGGCGCCCGGCGTCGCTGCGTTATTCACGGCTTGCCCCGTTCGCTTCGGCTGATTCCACGACCCGTGCGGGCATGAGAAATTCGATGCGGCTCACGATCGTGCGTCCGACGTCGGACGATGCCAACGACGCCGCCGCAGCCCGCATTTCCGCCAGCTTGGCCGGTTGCAGCATCGCGTCGAGCGTCCACCACAAACGATCGCCGTCGAGCTCGGCGTCGGTGAGTACGATCGCGGCGCCGCGCTCGACGAACACGTCCGCATTCGAGGCTTGGTGATCGTCGGTGCCGTGGGGATACGGGATGAGAATTGACGGCGTGCCGGTCGCGGCCAACTCGGCCAGCGTCGACGCGCCGGCGCGGGCGATCGCGACGTCCGCCGCCGCGTACGCGTTGGCCGGATCGGGCAAGTACGCCACGAGCTTGACGTGATTCTGGCCGACGTCGCGTTCCTCGGCCTCCATGTACGCGTGATCGCGCTCTCCGCTGACATGCAGCACTTGGCGCCCGTCGCCCAGCGTCCGGCGCGTCACCAGCGCCGCCACCGCCTCGTTGATCGAACGCGCGCCTTGACTGCCGCCCATGGCGACGATCGTCGTGCGCTCGGGCGCGAGCCCGAGTTCGAGTCGAGCGCGCGAGGGATGGACTTTCCGGCTCAGCGACGCGCGCACCGGCGTTCCGGTGCGGTACGCCTTGCCGCGAAAGTAGCGCGCCGATGCATCGTAGCTCGTCCAGACCTCGTCGACCAGCGGCGCGAGCAGCCGGTTCGTGAGCCCCGGCTGCACGTTGATCTCGAGCAATGCGATCCCGCAGCGCAGCAGCCGGGCCGTGCGCAGGATGCGCGCGGCGACGACGACCGGAAAGCAGACGTACCCGCCGGTGGCAATCACCATCAGCGGCCGGAAGCGGCGCAACGCGACGAGCGCCACCGCGATGCCCAACGCGTTGCGCCAGACCGTATAGAGCGTACGCAGTGAAAAGCGGCGCTGTAGCGCGGCGCTGGGCACGAACGTCAGCGGCATCGACGTGACGAGCTGCGCCTCCAACCCGTGACGGTTGCCGAAAAAGCGCGGCTCATACTCCTGCGGATCGAATTCGGCCCGAATCGCATCGTCGATGGCCAGCGCCGGATAGATATGCCCGCCCGTACCGCCGCCGGCAAACGCAACGCGCAGTCCGGCGCTCACCGCGCGCGGCGGGCGACGTTCATGATCAGGGCCACCGCAATCAAACTGACGATCAGCGAGGTACCCCCGAACGAGATGAACGGCAGCGGAACGCCGGTGACCGGCCACGATGACGTGACCACACCGATATTGATGAAGGCTTGGATGACGACGAGCAGCGCGCAGCCCGCGATGAGAAAGAAACCGAAGCGGTCGGTCGTGCGTTGGGCGAGCAGGAACGCCCGCACCGCGAACGTCGCGAACAGCGCCAGCACGATCAGCGTCCCGAGCAACCCCAGCTCCTCGCCCAGCACCGCGAAGATGAAGTCGGTGTGCGCCTCCGGCAAGTAGAAGAATTTTTGACGCGACGCGCCGAGGCCCAGGCCCAAGATCCCGCCGCTGCCGAGTGCCAGCAACGACTGCACGATGTGGAAGCCGGTATTCTGCGCGTCCTTCCACGGATCCATGAACGCCAGGATGCGCGCCCGCTTGTAGGCGCTGGCACCGACCGCGAGCGCGACCGGCGGCAGCAGCGCGAGTACGGCGAGCGCGAGGTGCTCGATCCGCGCGCCGGCGCAGAACAGCATGCCGAAGGCGGTGAACATCAGGAGGCTGGCGGTACCCATGTCGGGCTCGAGCAGGATCGGCACCGCGAGCAACGCCGCGACCAGCAGCGCCGGCACGACGCCGCGCACGAGCGACCGGATCGTGGGACCGAGCGTCGAGAGCTTCGCGGCCAGAAACAGCACCAGCGTCAGCTTCGCGAGTTCCGACGGTTGGAAGCTGAGGAAGCTCGCGCCGAGCCAGCGGCGCGCGCCGCCGGTTTGCAAGCCGACGTGCGGGATCAGCGTCAGCACCAAGAGGAGAACCGTGATGCCGACCAGCGCCGGCGTGACGCGCTTGAGCTTCGTGTAGTCGATGCGGTACGCGGCGTACGCGAGCCCGCCGCCGATCCCAAGCCAAATCAGCTGGCGTTTGAGGAAATATGCGGTGTCGTGATAGGTGGCGTATGCGGTCGCACTCGATGCGCTGAACACCATCACGAGCCCGATCGCGATCAAGCCCGCGACGGTGGCGAAAATCCAGGGGTCCGGCGGCGCCGGCCCCACGCGCAGCCGCAGGGGTTGCGGTCCCGGCGCCGCCGGGGCGCGCGCCGCCCTAACGTACATGCGCCGTCCCGGTAACCGCCGCCGCGAACGCTTCGCCGCGCGCTTCGGCCGACGCAAACATGTCGAACGATGCGCAACCGGGCGAGAGGAGCACGACGTCGCCGCTTTCGGCCAGCGTGGTGGCTTGCGCGACGGCTTCATCCATCGAGCCGGCGTGCGACACGGTCGAGCGTTTCACGTGCTTGCCGATTTCCGGCGCCGCCTCACCGATCAGCACGACCGCCTTCGTGCGCGACGAGATCACCTTGCCCATCTCGGAGAACTCGGTGCCTTTGGACTTTCCGCCCGCGATCAGCACGATCGGCCGGTCGAACGAGCGCAGCGCCGCGATCACGGCGCCGGGATTGGTCGCCTTCGAGTCGTCGACGTAGGTCACGCCGTCGCGCTCGGCCACCGTTTCGAGCCGGTGATGCAGCGGCTTGAACGCGCGCACCGCGGCGGCGATCGCCGTGCGGTCGAGCCCGGCCGCGAGACCCACCAGCACCGCCGCCATCACGTTGTCGACGTTGTGCGCGCCGTGCAGCGGGATATCGGCGACGCTCATGATTTCCACCGGACGCGGATCGCCGGTCGGCGGCGCGTACACGATCGTCTGCTCGTTACGCATGTAGAGGGTACTCTGACGGTGCGGCTCGCGCGAGAACCACAGCGCGCGCGCGCGAATGCGCGTGTTGTCCTCACCCGGTGCGAGCGCGACGATCGGGTCGTCGAGGTTGCCGACGAACGTGTCGCCCGGTCCTTGGTTGGCGAAGATGCGGAACTTCGCTTCGGCGTACTCGTCCATCGAATGATACCGGTCGAGGTGATCGGGGGTGATGTTGATGATGCACGAGACGCGCGGCTTGAACGAACGGATCGACTCGAGCTGAAACGACGAAACTTCGGCGATCACCCAGTCTTCGGGTTTCGCGACGGCCGTTTCGGCGATCAGCGCGTTGCCGATGTTGCCGCCGACATGGGTGGTGAAACCGGCCTCGCGAAACAGCGCGCCGATCAGCGCGGTCGTGGTCGACTTGCCCTTGGTACCGGTCAACGCCACGATCGGCGCCTGGCAAATGCGGTACGCGACCTCGACTTCGCTGAACACCGGCACGCCGGCCGCTTGAATGCGGCGCACCAACTCGCCGTTGAGCGGAATGCCCGGCGAGAGCACGGCGACCGTCACCTTGGGCAAGATATCGCCGAGCGCGTCCGGTGCGACGAACGGCACGCCGAGCGCGTCGAGCTCGGCCAGCGCCGGGCCCAGTGCGGCCGCGGCGCCTTCGTCGGTGCCGTACACTTGCGCCACGCGCGGTTGCAATACCGCGACGCTCGCGCGGCCGCTGCGGCCGAGGCCGATGACGAGCACGCGTTCGTTGCGATCGAAGCGGACGCTTGAAATGGGTGTGTTCATGCCCTCACCACGATGAAGAAGCCGATGATTCCCAAACAGAGTGAAGCAAACCAGAACGACGACGTGACCCGCGTTTCGGGCCAGCCGCCCAGTTCGAAATGATGGTGCAGCGGGCTCATGCGAAAAACGCGCCGCCGCGTGGTCTTGAACGATGTGACCTGAATGATGACCGAAAGCGTTTCAGCGACGAACACGCCGCCGATGAGCAACAACAGCAGTTGCGAGCCGGTGAGGATCGCCGCGCCGGCCAGCGCCGCGCCGAGTGCGAGCGATCCGGTGTCGCCCATGAAAATCTTCGCCGGATGCCGGTTATAGATCAGGAACGCGAGCACCGCGCCGATGACGGCGACCGCGACGGTCGCGACGCCCGCGCTTTCCTGACGTACGGCGACGAATGCCAAGAGGGCGAGCGGCGGCACGATCGTTCCCGAAGCCAAGCCGTCGAGCCCGTCGGTCAGGTTGACCGCATGCGTCGTCGCGAGAATCACCGCCAGCGAGAGCAGGTACCACACCCAGAACGGCACCGGTCCGACGAAGAACAGCGCGTGCGGGTCGGGCGTGACCGCGCCGACCAAACTCAGAAACGCAGCGCCGACGAGGCCGGTCAAGAGAAATTTCGTGCGCGCGCGCAAGCCGCGATTCCGTCCGCCGCGGATCGCGAGGAAGTCGTCGAGGAAACCGATCGCGGCCGAGCCGGCGATCAGGAATCCGTATGCCAGCGCGATCACGTCGCGCGCGACCGCAAATGCGACCAGCGGTGCGAACAGAAACAGCAGGCCGCCCAGCGTCGGCGTGCCGGTCTTCTTCTGATGCGTTTGGGGCGCGTCTTCGTAGGCGTGCTGCTGGTAGGCGGCGCGCCGCAAATAGCGGATCAGCGCCGGCGCCAGCACCGCCACGAGCACAAACGTGACCCCGAAGGCGAGGCTGAGCGTCACCGTCATGCCGCACGCACCAGCGGATGCGGACCCGTGCCGCGCCAAGCGATCACGACCAGCGGCGTCTGCTCGTCGCCGTTGCCGGCCGGATTGCCCAGCAGCGCCCGCTCGACCCCCTCGCGCACGACGCCGGGCGACGCGCCGAGCGCTTTCGCGCGGCGCAGATCGTTGGCGTCGACGATGGCAACGTGCAGTCCGAGCGCGGCCGCGAGCTCGGTGCTGACGCGATCGGGTTCGGCCGGACCGAGCACGATCGCGCGTTCGTACGGCGGCAGCGTTCCGGTGTATCCGTCGATCGCGGCGATCGCCTCGCCGAGCAGCTCGTAGAACACGCCGCGGCGGCCGACCGCGCGGCCGGCAACCTGCAGCACCGCGGCGCCGAACACGCGCCAGGCGCCGACCTGATCGATCACGAGTTGCAGCGACTCCGGCTGGTTGATCGTGGCCAGCGCGCCGGCGCGGCGCGCCAGCACGCGCGCCAAGCGCGAGGGGCGAATCGTTTCCGCGCCGATGAAGCGCCCTTGTGCGATCGCGACCGCGGTTTCGGCAACCGCCACGACGTCGCCGGGACGCGCGAGGCCGTGCAGCGCTTCGCGCATCAGCGCGGCGAGATCGTCACCTTTCACGATCAGGCGCGTCCGCACCGGGATCGCGACCAAACCGTCGGGCAGCGAGGGATCGTGGATCGGCTGCGGTATCACGCCGACAACCCCGCGACGATTTGCTCCATCCGGTACATCCGCGAACCCTTGAGCAGGACGACGTCGTCGGGCCGCACGTGTTCGCGCAGCCACGCAATCGCTTCGTCGTTGCTCTGATAGGCGATCAGCGCCGCGGGCGCGAGGCCGGCGGCGCGCGCTCCTGCGGCGAGCGACGTCGCGAACGCACCACCGGCCAGCACGATGTCGGCCGATTCCGCCGCGGCCGCGCCGACGCGCTCGTGCATCGGCCCGGCGTCCTGACCCAACTCCGCCATGCTGCCGAGCACGACGATGCGCCGGCCCCCGACGCGCTCGCGCGCAAACGCCGACAGCGTGGCGAGCGCCCCGCTCATCGAGGCGTTGTATGCGTCGTAGATGATCGCCGGTCCGCCCGCAATGCGCATGCGTTCGTAGCGGCCGTGCGGCAACTCGAAATGCGGTGCCGCCGCGGTCACGGCCGCCGGATCCGTGTCCACCGCCCACGCCGCGGCCAGCGCCGCGGCGAGATTGCGGCGGTTGTAGTCGCCGGGCAAGTCGACGTGCAGCGGCAGCGCGCGCGTCTCATCGGCGGCGATCGCGAGCAGATCGTCGATGCGCACGATCACCGCGCGCGCGCCATCCGGCGGCCGTTCTGCATCGATGCCGAACCATACCGGCGGAGCCGCGAGCGTCGCGACGCGCTCACGCGAGACGGCGTCGGCGAGATTGAGGACGGCCTGCGCGCCGAGGGCGAACAGCCCCCACTTCGTTTCGGCGAGCCGTTCGCGGCTACCCATAATTTCGAGGTGCGCGTCGCCGATGTTCGTGAGCACCGCGATGTCCGGCCGCGCGGCGCGCACCAGCGGCTCGAGATCGCGATATTTGCGCGCGCCGAACTCGACGATCGCCGGCCGCTGGTCGCCCTCGTCGAGCGACAGCAAGAATTTCGCCACGCCGATCTCGTTGTTTTCGTTCTCCGGCGTTGCCGTCGCGGGCCGCCCCGCGGCTTCGAACGCGCGCACCGCCAACGTTTTCGTCGTCGTCTTGCCGGTGCTGCCGCTGATCGCGATGACCGGCCCGCGCACGCGGTCGCGCGCGAGCGCGCCGAGATTGAGATACGCCGCGAGCGTGTCGCCGACGACGATTCCGGCTTGCCCGTCGGGCAGCGCACCGGCGTCGTCGACGATCGCGGCCGATGCGCCGGCGGCGATCGCATCCGCGACGAACCGGTGCCCGTCGAAGCGCTCGCCGCGCAAGGCCAGAAACGTTTCGCTCGGGCGGATCTCGCGCGTGTCGGTCGACACGGCGATCGTGGCCGGCAAGTGCTCGCGGTTGACGACGATCCCGCCCAGCGCTGCCAGCGCATCGTTGGTGGGAATTCTCATGCGCGGAGCGCTCCGGAGCGCAGGGAGAACGCGCTGCGCACCTCGTCGCGGTCGTCGAACGGCAAACGCTCTTCGCCGATGATCTGGTAGGTCTCGTGTCCCTTTCCGGCGACCACGACCGTATCGCCGGCGCGCGCGTCGTTGATCGCGCGGCGAATCGCGGTGCGCCGGTCGAGGATCACCTCGGCCACGATGCCGTCGGCTACCGCGGCCGCGATGGCGGCCGGATTTTCGCCGCGCGGGTTGTCCGACGTGACGATCACCGCATCCGCGGCCGCGGCGGCGATGTGCCCCATCTCGACGCGCTTGCCCGCATCGCGATCGCCGCCGCAACCGAAAACGACGATGAGCCGGCCGCGCGTCGTCTCGCGCGCCGCGCGCAATACGTTGGCGAGCGCGTCGGGCGTGTGCGCGTAGTCGACGATCACGTCGATGCCGAACGCACCGATGCGCTCCATCCGGCCGGGCACGGCGCGCGCCGCGGCGAGTCCGCGCTCGATGGCGCCATCCTCGATGCCGGCCGCGCGCGCGAGGCCGATCGCCGCCAGCGCGTTCGCGATGTTGAAGCGTCCCGGCAAGGCGAGCTCGACGTGCAAACCGCCGGCGTCGAAGCTCGTTCCGTCACCCTGCAGCACGATGTTCGCCGCACGCAGTTGCGCGACGCGCTCGATCGCGTACGTCGTCGCGGTGGCAAACTCGCCGGCGAACGTGCGGCCGACCGCATCGTCGACGTTGAGGACGGCCAGCGGCGCGAGGTCGAAGAGGTGACGCTTCGCGGCGATGTAGTGCGCCAGCGTGCCGTGAAAGTCGAGATGATCGCGCGTGACGTTGGTCAGCGCGGCGGCGCGAAAACGCACGTCGTCGACGCGGCCGAGCGCGAGCGCGTGCGACGAGACTTCCATCGCCACCGCGCGGGCACCCGCGGCGCGCATCTCGGCGAGCAGATGATGCAACTCGACCGCCAGCGGGGTCGTGTTATCGAGCGCCCAGGTGTGCTCTCCGAAGACGCCGCCCAGCGTGCCGATCACACCGCACGGGATGCCGGCGGCTTCGGCGATCGCGCGCACGAGATACGTGGTCGTCGTCTTGCCGTTGGTACCGGTAACGCCGAAGATCGTCAGCGCGTGCGAGGGATGATCGTAGAACGTGTCGGCCAGCCGCGAAATCGCGGCACGCGTATCGTCGACGACGATCTGGGGCACGTCGACGTCGACCGCGCTCTCGACGACCAACGCGACCGAGCCGCGCGCGACGGCGTTCTTGGCGTACCGGTGCCCGTCGACGCGCTCGCCCCGGACCGCGACGAACAAGCTGCCGGGCTGCGCGGTGCGGGAATCGACGGAGAGCTCCGTGATCGTCGGGGGCAGCGTCCCCACGATTCGCGGCGCGGCAAGTGCGTCGACTAACGGCGCAAGCTCTCGCATTATCGCCGCACCTTCGGCGCGGGTGGCCGCCGAACCAAGCGCGGCGGCGCGCTGGGCATGATGTCGTCGTGCAACATCACCGTCCGCGCGAGTTGGGCAAAGATCGGCGCGGCCACCACGCCGCCGTAGTACGCGCCGCGCGGGCGTTCGATCTTGACGAGGATGACGTAGCGCGGCGCGTCCGCCGGCACGTACCCGATGAACGACCCGATGTACTCGCCGGGCTCGTAGCGTCCGTTTTCGACGACTTGCGCCGTGCCGGTTTTGCCGGCCGTCGTGTAGCCGGGGGTGCGCGCGCTCGGATTTCCCGTTCCGTACACCACCACCGCGCGCAGGATTTGGCGCAGCTTCGCCGCGGTCGCCTCCGAGATCGCGCGCTGCTCGATCTCCGGTCCGTACGTGTAGATCGTCTTGCCGTCGGCATCTTCGAGCGCGTGGACCAAGCGCGGCCGCATCAAGATGCCGCCGTTGGCGATGGCCGCGTACGCTCGCGCGAGCGCGATCGGCGTCGTCGAGATGCCGTGGCCGAACGAGATCGTCGCCACCGAACTGTCGCTCCACTCGTCCGTCGGCGGCACGATGCCGGTATTTTCGCCGTCGACCTCGATGTGCGTGTAATCCCCGAATCCGAACTTGCGGATCATCGCGTACAGCGTGGACTTTCCGATGCGCATGCCGACCTCGGCCGCGCCGACGTTGTGCGAGTACGCCACGATGTCTTGTAGCGTTTCGGTACTCGACGAGCCGGCCATGAAGCCGTCCTCGGCGTTGTGGATCGTGTGGCCACCGACGTTGATTTGATCGCGCGCCGGAAAGCGCGTCGCCATCGTCACCTTGCCGCTTTCGAGCGCGGCGGCGGCGGTGATCAGTTTGAACGTCGAGCCCGGCTCGTAGGCGTCGGCCACGGCGCGATTGCGCCACGCATTTTCCGGCGCCGCGGCAAAGTGATTGGGGTCGAAGTCCGGCGCGTTGGCCATCGCTAAGATCTCGCCGGTGTGCACGTCCATCACGATGGCCGTCGCGCTCTTGGCGTGCCACGTCTTCATGGCGTTGCCGATCAGATGCTCGGCCTCGAACTGCACGTAGGAATCCAGCGTGAGCACGAGCGTCTTGCCGGGAACCGCGCGTTCGACCACCGTCGAATCGCCGAACGGGATCGCGCGGCCGAACTCGTCGGCTTCGACCCGCGTCTTGCCCGGCGTTCCGCGCAGATAGTCGTCGAACGAATACTCGAGCCCGGCCAACCCGTTTTCGTCGGTACCGACGAAACCCAAGACGGTCGACGCGAGCCGGCCCGACGGTGCGTAGCGCAAGCCGGTTTCTTCGGGCTTGAGTCCGATGCCGTCGATGCCGAGCGCTTCGACGCGTTCGGCGACCGAGTGCGGGATCTTCCGCTTCAAGTAACGGAACGGCGTGCGTTCGCGCAACGCTGCTTCGAGCCGGTCCGGCGGATAACCTAAGATCGGCGACAGCTTGGCCGCGATCCCGGGCACGTCGTCGGCGTCGATCGACGTCGGCACCGCATACACGCTCTCCGACGGCAGCGAGCGCACGAGCACGGTGCCGTCACGATCGAGAATCGAGCCGCGCTTGGCGAAGTCGTCGACGGTTTCACTGTGCTGCGAGAGCGCTAGGCGCGACAACGTCGCGCTCTGCCGGATCTGCACGTCGGCGAGACGATACGTCAACCACGCCGTAACCAGAAGCGTCGCGAGAATAGCGAGCTTCGCGCGTACGACGGGAACGCGCGCGAACGCCCGGTCGATCATTTAGCGGTGGAAGAATGCGCCCAGGAACGCGATGCCGTTGGACGGAGGCGCCACAACCGGAGCGGGAACGTCGACCACGGCGTACACGCGCGGATCGCCCATATGCAGGCGCGCCGCAACGGCGGCGAGACGATCGCGCGATTCGAGTTGCGCGATGCGATCGTCGAGCCGCATCGTTTCCTCCACCAGCGCGCTCTTCTGTTCCGTCGCTTGCGCGAGCGAGTAGTTGAGCGCGGTGAGGTTGCCCATCAGCAGGACGTAGATCATGACCGGGACCAGCACGATCGCGAACGCGGCCGCGATGCGGGCCGGCTTCGCGTAACCGTTGAGCCGCGTGCGGCGGCCGCGCCGGCGCGCGGCCTCGCGCGCGCGCTGCGGCGGTTGGGGCTGCTTCGGCTGTGGCCGGGGGACCGCTCGAGCTGCAATCACGCGGCTACCTCTCTTTCGACGGTGGCAACGCGCAGTTTCGCGCTGCGCGCTCGGGGATTGGAAAGCACTTCCTCATCGCTCGGCACGATGGGCTTGCGGGTCAACGGATGCACGCGGGCATCCTCGCGGAAGAACAGCTTGACGATGCGATCTTCGAGTGAGTGAAAGCTGATGACGGCGATGCGGCCCGCCGGACGCACGACGCCGGCGGCGGCGTCGAGGCTCGCGCGCAGCGCGCCGAGCTCGTCGTTGACCGCGATGCGTAACGCTTGGAAGGTCTTGGTGGCGGGATGGATGCGTTCGCGCCGTCCGGACACGTGCACGCTGGCGGCCACGAGCGCCGCGAGCTCGCCGGTCGTGCGCGGCAGCTTGGCCTTGAGCGTGCGCGCGATGCGGCGCGAGTTGCGCTCTTCGCCGTAGCGGAAGATCGCGTCGGCGAGGTCGACCTCGTCGTGCGAGACGATATAGTCGGCCGCCGTCTCCCCGTGAGTCGGATCGAGTCGCATGTCGAGCGGCGCGTCGCTGCGGAACGAAAAACCGCGCGCGGGGTCATCGAGCTGCATCGAGCTCACCCCCAAGTCGTAGAGCACGCCGTCGACGGCGGAGATGGAGCGCGCGCTCAGCTCGTCCGCGAGCGCGCGGAAGTTGGCATGTATTAAGGTAAGCCGTGGATCGTCCGGGGCGAGCGACGCGGCGAGCGGGTCGACGTCGAAGGCGATTACCCGTCCCCGTGGTCCCAAGCGCTCGAGGATCTGGCGCGTATGCCCGCCCGCGCCGAAGGTCGCATCGACGTACCTCCCGTCGGGCACGATCGCCAGACCGTCGAGCGCTTCGGTTGCAAGAACCGAGGTGTGAAGCGGCACGCACTAATACAGCCCGAGCTCGGAGCGGTAATCGGTCATCTCGCCGGCGCCGGCCGTCACCGACGCGTAGCGATCGTGCGCCCACACCTCGACGCGGGTGAGCGAACCGATCGAGGTGACGTCCTTTTCGATGTGCGCCCACGCGCGCAGCACGGGCGGCAACAAGAGGCGGCCTTGGTTATCGCACGAGACTTCCTCGGTGTGCGCGAAGAGGTGGCGGACGAACGCGCGATAGCGGGCATCTTTGACCGGCGCGGCCTCGAGCCGCGCGCAAAATTCATTCCACGTGGAGGCGGGGTAGAGCGCCAGGCACGGATCGGGCTCGCCGATCGTTACGAAAAAGCCGGACCCCAACCGTTCCCGGAAGCGTGCGGGCACGACGAGACGGCCTTTGTCATCAAGGCTATGTTCGACCGAACCGGTGAACAGGGGCCGTTCCGCTGCCAAAAGGGTACTCCACTAGGCACCATTGCCATCCACTTAGTACCACTATAGCCCACCGGTACGACCGGAGCAACCCTGGCCGTGCTTGAATCTCGCCCGCGCGCCGCGCACGCGAACGTGTGTTCGATAACCAGTAGCCGTCTAGGTGAAGGCGATCGCGCCGGCGGGGAGCGCGTAGAGCACGATCGCGCGGCCGTTGCTGACGGTGGGCTGGTGCGCGCTCCCGGGCGCATAGACCACCCAGCCGCGCCCGTGGCCGTCGAACGTCGCGGTGGCATCGAGCGGGATGACCATATCGATTTCGCCATTGGGGTGCGCGTGATGCGGACCGGCGACGTTTTCCATCGAGACGACGTCGATGCTAAAATCGTTCGATGCCGGGCTGGGCTTGACGATGCGGCCCCAGCGCAGGTTCGGCTCGCCGCGTGTGCCGAGCCAGCCGGCAGCGAGACCGTCGTTGCACGCGCGTTCGATGGCGGCAAAGGCCGGGCCGTCCGGCGGAAACGCGCGCTCGAGATCCGCCGCTAAGTTGGTGGTGATGGGGCGGTCGCGCAGCCACGTCAGCAGCGGCGCAACGACGTCGACAAACGATGCGGCGGTATTCGTCATAACCGGTTACGCGAACCGCACGTATTCGTAGTCGACCGGCCGGTCTTTGATGCCTTTCTCCGGTGGCGCGATCCACGACGCCATCTTGCCGCGTCCCAAAACCGGTTGCATGAGGCTTTGGATGAAGTCGCGGTCCGCGCTGCTCGGTAGCCACGCCGGGATCTGCGCGGCGAATGCTTCCGGTGGGATCGGTTTGCCGTCGAGATCCGTGGGAACGTTGGCCCAGCTGCCGACGGTCCGGCGAAAGCGCGGGCTCGGCAGCCGGAGGCGATACGCCAAACCGGACCGCTCGATCCACTTGTTCCAGCGCGCGAGACCGCGCTCGCAATCCTCGATGTACGATTCGCGCACGACTTCGTTGATGGCGTTCCGATAGGGAAGCGGGTCGATGCGAACGGCGTTGCCGTCGGGGACGGCGAGATCGTAGGTCGCATCGCGCATGACGTGATCCGCGTATTTCCCCTCGTCGGGGCGACCCTTGAGACCGGCCGCGAAGTACGCGGCGCCGTTCGAGGATGCGTCGGCGCCGAACAGA
>DASYOE010000116.1:0-8413 GCA_036008105.1 Candidatus Lustribacter sp.
ATAATCGAGAACCTGTTTCGGACTGGCGTTCGTGCCGACGTGCTTCAGCGCGTCGATGATGATGAGCGTCGGATCCCACGACTGGCTGTTGCCGACGTCGGGATCGATCCCTTGCGTGTTGTACGTTTTATAGAAGAGCTGCTGGGCGTCGCGCACGGGGCCCTTCGGCGTGACGTCGCGCGCGATAAAGCCCGGTGCGACGAAGTAGATCTCGCGCGGCAGGATCGCGGTGTACTGATCCATCTGCGCGTGAATGACGTTGCCCAGGCTCGACATGACCGGCAGGTCGTCAAGTCCGGCGTCCTTGAGCGCACGCAGGACGGTCGCGGTCGACGTGCCGACCGTGGCGTCGATGATCACGTCGGGTTTTGCGGCTTTCATCGTGGCGACTTGCGCGGCGACGCTCGTATCGTTGGGCGCGAAATGCTCGTGCGTCACGATCTTCAAACCCGGGTAACGGCCCGAATTGAGCTCGTCGACGTAGCGTCCTTCGACATCCTGGCCGGTCGCGTCGGTCGTAGCGATCAAGGCGGCGGTCTTCCAGCCTTTGGCGGCCATGAACGTCATCTGCGCTCGCGCTTGATCGTTACTCGACGTGCCGCCGGAGAAGAGCATGCTGCCGGCGGCCGGATGCAACGTCGGTGCGAAGCAGTACGTGACCGGTCCGTTGTTGGCGGTCACGAGCGGCGAAACGGCGAGACACGACGCGAGGTAGGTGGGCCCCAGCATGACGTTGGGTTTCTTGGCGATGATCGCGCTGGCAAGTTGAACCGCCGTCGACGGGTTGGACTGATCGTCGACGATGACCATCTTGACCGGCTGACCTTTGATGCCGCCGTCCTTGTTGACCAGCGTTTCGATCGCGCGCACCGACGCGGCCTCGGCCGAGCCGATGAACGCGAACGGTCCGGTTAGCGAGACGATGACGTTGATTTCGAACGGGTCGGCTGCGCGGCTCGGTACCGGCTGCAGCGGAAGAACGAGCGCGGTGGCCGCGGCGAGCGTACAGACAGCGCGGCGAAACGAACGATAGGTCATACCAAGACCCTCCCGTTTGCGGCCTTCTGCGCGGTGCGTGTAAGAATCTTCCGCCGGCGAAACGAAAGCGGGGAAATGCTGAAAACGCTGCTCGCCATCGCCCTCGCCGTTGCGCTCGGACCGCTTGCGGCGCAAGCCGCCGACCATCCCGATCTGTTCGCGTTGACGTCGCCGGATTTCACCGACAACGGCTTCCTGAGCGCGCCCAACGCCGGCACCGGCACGAGCACGCGCGGTCCGTGGGCATGTGGCGGGCAAAACGTGTCCCCGGCGTTGGCCTGGACCCACGCGCCGGCCGGCACGCAGAGTTTTGCCGTGATCATGGACGATCCGGATGCGGCCTCCGGTCGCGGCGGGAACCATTGGGTCGCCTACGGCATCCCGGCGTCGGCGACGTCCGTACCGCGCGATGCCGGCAAAACGTCAGGCTACCACGGACCGTGCGCCGAACCCGACGCCAAGACGCACCACTTCCTCTGGATGGTGTTCGCGCTCGATTTGCCGCCGGCCGCGTTCGCGCCCGGTTTGACCCGCGAGCAATTCATGCAGCAGATTTCGGGCCACAGTCTCGCCGAGGCGAGCCTCGTGTCGCGCTACCAGCCGCGCTCTAAATAACGAGATCGAACGGCAGGCCGAGTCGCGACTGGCCGATCGTTTCGTAATTTGCCTGGTGCCCTTGCACCTGTTGCGTGACGGCATGCATGTCGCGGAAGCGCCGTTCGAACGGCTGCGCGTCGAAGATGGCGGTCGCGCCGGCGAGCCGATAGGCCGTGTCGGCAACCTCGGCCGCGGTGTTGATCGCGAACGTCGATGCGGCGCGCATGTCGAGCCGGCGCTCGAGCGAGAGCCCGCCGCGTTCCATCGCTTCAGCTTCCAGCCAGCCGTCGCGGACGCTTCCCATCAGATACGCGCGCGCGGCGCGCAACCGCGCTTCGGCTAGGCCGATGTTGTTTTGAATCGTGTTGCTCTCGCGCAGCACGTTGCCAAAGTTCCCGCGCCGCGGCCGTTTCGTGCGCGCCAACTCCACGAAGTCGTCGAGCATCCGCCGCGCGATGCCCAACCCCACCGCGGCGAAGGCGATCGCGTGGATGTGGACGCTCGAATGCCGATAGAGCGTGCCGGGCGCATCCGTCGCGAGCTTGCGCGTAAACGTATGCGCGTCGGGAACGAACAGGTCGTCGATCGCGTAGCTGTCGCTGCCGGTGCCGCGCAATCCGACGACTTGCCACACGTCGGTGACGGCTGCGTCCGCGCGCGGAAAGAGCACGGTGCGCGTTACCGGCTTGCCGTCGCCGTCCAGCCGCGGTGAACCGTCGCGATCGACGACCTGCGTGAGGCCGCCCAGCCAATTTGCTTGCCGGCTGCCGCTGGCGAACTGCCACGTGCCGGTGACGCGGTATCCGCCGTCGGCGACGACGGCGCGGGCCCCAACTCCGGCGTCCGGCGGTCCCCACGCCAGGACGCTTCCGGGCCGTGCGAAGATTTCACGCCCGGCTTCCAACGGAAGGTACGCCGCCGCCATGGCGCAGCCGTTGTTCTGTCCGAGGCACCACGCGGTACTCGCATCGGCCATCGCCACGGTCTCGATCGTCTCCGCAAACGTCTTCGTGTCGACCTCGAAGCCGTCGCACGAGCGCGGCAAGAGAAGCCGGTACATGCCGTTCTCGTGCAGCGCGCGCACGAGCTCGGCCGGTAAACCGTACTCGCGATCGATGCGGGTCGCGCATTCGGCAATCAGCGGTGTGAGCGCCTTCGCGCGCGCGATCCAGTCGATCGTCTCGATGTCAATGCTCATATTTTTCTCAACTAGTCCCAGCGCCAGGCGGCGTAGGCGTGCCCGCTTTCGGCGTCCGGCTCGACGAACGACGCTTTGCGCCGGTCGAGCGTACCCAACAGTGCAATCCAGTTCAAGACTTCGCCGCCGATATTTCCGGCGCGGGCGAGTTGTTCGGTCGTCGCTTCCTCGAGCAGATCGTCGATCGTCGCATTGGCGAGATGACGCGCGACCCGCTTCACCCACTCGGGGTCGGGAACCGCAACCATCGTGCCGGGACGCGCGCGCGGCCCGGCGAGGTCGAGCGAAAAACTTCCGCTTGCGAGGATCGCGACGCGCGCATCGCCCGGCCAGCGTTCGACCGCGGCGCGCACCGCTTGCCCCAGCGCGAAGCAGCGCTTCGCTGCCGGTAACGGCGGCGCGAGGCCGTTGATGAAGAGCGGCACGACCGGAACGCCCATGGCGGGCGTCAGAAAGTGCAACGGCACGAGCACCGAGTGGTCGACTTCGAAGCGCCCCGAGAGCGAGAGGTCGAAGCCGTCCTTTACGCCGCTCGCGTACACCGCGCGGCCGAGCGCCTCGTGGCCCGCAACGGTTTGGCGCGGCAAGCCCGAACTCTCGTCGTTGGGAGCTTGAAACGAAGCGGCAGCGCCGACCGCGAACGTCGGCCAGTTGTCGAAGAAGAACGTGTTGATGTGGTCGGAGTCGAACACCAGCACGACATCGGGCGACACGGCTTCGAGCTCGGCGCGAACGGCCCCGAACATGCGCGCGACCAGGCAGTCGGGGCCTTCGCGTTCTACCAGGCGCGGATACGCCGGCGTGTGCGGTACCCCGAATGCGGCGACGATCTCGGCCATGCAACCTCCGGCGCCCGCAGCGCCCTCAAGAGCGGTGAATGTCTGTCTACGCGATCGATGAGGTCTGCTACCGCCTGGTTCACGACCCGGAATTCCGCCGGGCAGCGGTTGCCGACGTGGCCGCGGCGACGCGCGATGCCGACCTCACGGCGGCGGAGCGCGGCGCGCTGCTTGCCGGCGACGTCGCGACGCTCTATCGCATGGGCGCGCACCCGTTTCTGCTCGGGCACCTCGCGCGCTTCGGCGTTGCCGGCTTGAATACGCAAACCTACAGCGAACGGATTCGCTCGGCCGTCTGAGCGCGGGGCAGGGTCGCGAGGTGCGCGACCACTTCGTCGACGCCGAGCACGTCGGCGTATTTCTCGTGCATGTCGAATAGGTTGATCGCATGCGGCGCTTGGTGGCGGTCGAAGACGCACTCTTCGACGACGGTCATCTTGAAGCGGTACGCGCGCCCGTCGACGCAGCTGGCGCGCACGCAACCGCTGGTGCTCTCGCCGACGAGGATGATCGAGTCGACGTGCAGCGCGTTGAGTTGCGGCATCAGCAGCGTGCCGAAGAAGCCGCTCGGCGCCGACTTGCGCAGCACCACCTCGCCCGGCAGCGGTGCGACCTCATCGACGATGTCGAAGCGGCGGCGGTTGCGCTCGGCCATCGCGGGGTCGGATTCGGTGTTGATGCGCGAGCGGCCGGGGCTCTCGGCCCAGCCCGTCACGCCCGAATCGAGCGGATGTAAACCGGTCACGTGAACGACCGGGATCGCGGCCGCGCGCGCGGCGCCGAGCAAACGTTGCAAGTGCGGCAGCGCATCCCACGCCGTCTCGCCGCAACTGCCCGGCCACTCTTTCATCGCTTCGAGCAGCGGCTGCCGGCGGTCGCCGAACACCCAGCGGTAGAGATCGATCAGTACCAGCGCCGGCCGTTCGCCGAAGCCCCACACTTGGTGCGGCCGTTGCTTCAACGACGCTTTGTCCTGAGCGGTTAAGAAGCTGTCCCAAACTCGTGCCATGGTGCTATGCCTCGCGAACGGCTTTGGTGAAGTCGTAGTTCACGCTCTTGGCCGAGCGGAACGTCCACGAAATCTCGTTGTGTCCGTTGGCGCCGGGCGCGAGCTTTGCCTTGAGAAAGGTCTCGATTTCGTCCCACGCGGCGGCGGCCGGTTCGGGGCGATAGCGGCCCGGCATCGTGTCGTTGAGCCAGCCGTGGGGAACCGCCGGATAGATCGTGATCTGATAGGAGAGATTGCGGTCTTCGAGCGCGTTGCGAAAACGCTGCACGTTCGGCACCGAGATCAGAAAGTCGCCCTCGCCGAAGATCCCGAGCACCGCCGTGCCGTCCTTGCGCGCGCCCATCTTGTCGATGAGGCCGTCGAGGCCGTCGGGGTGGAGATCGGTTCGTTCCCAGTCCGAATCGTAGGCCGCGCCGTAGAGCGTCACCGCGGCTTTGATCGGGTGGTGCGCCGCCCACACCAGCGGATACCGCCCGGTCTGACAGACGCCGATCATCGCGAACCGCCCGGTGTCGGCGCCCGCCATCATAGCGAAGTTCGGGAACACGTCCTCGCACGCCGCCAGCACCTCCGCATCGCTCGGCCGGGCGAAGGTCGTGCCGGCACGCAGCGCCGGTATGTCGGCGAAGTCGTGAAACAGGTCCGGCGCGATGACGACGAAGCCGGCCGCGGCGAGTCTGCGCGCCAGGTCTTCGGTGTGCGGTACGAGGCCGTAGCGTTCGTGCAAAATCATCACGCACGGGTATGACCCCGTTGCAGCCGGACTGCACATCAGGGCGGGCGTGCCGCGCTTGCCGAGCGGGCGAGATTCGTGGATCTCCGCAGCGCTGGTCGACATACGTCGTACGGGTTCCCCGTTCAAATGAAAGTCCCGTTTCGCGCCCGAAGGGTCGGGGAATGTCACGTCCTCCCCTCTACGTGCTGGCATCGCTGCTGTTGCTCGCGCTCACGTGGCAGGGTGTGTCGTGGCTCGTCGGCGCCGACGTGTTGCCGGGGCCGGTTGCGTCGATCCTCGCGATTCGGCAATCGGCCGAGGACGGCTACCTGTGGTCCGACATGGCCGTCACCGCCTATCGCATCATCGGCGCCTTCGCAATCGCGCTGGTCGTCAGTATCGTCGCCGGCGCGCTCCTGGGTCGGGTGCCGGTTGCCGAGCGGTTACTGGGCCCGTGGGTCACGATCGGCGCTTCCGTGCCCTCGCTCGTCATCATCGTCGTCGTGTATCTGGCGGTCGGGATCAACGATCGCGCGGCGATGGTCGGCACGGCCCTCATCGTCGCGCCGTCGATGACGTTCGCCGTCTGGGACGGCATGCGCGCGATCAACCCCGAGCTGCAAGAGATGGCGCGCGTCTTTGCGGTACCGCGGTTCACGATACTGCGGCGCGTGGTGTTGCCGCAAACGATGCCCTTCATCTTTACGGCGGCCCGGACTGGGCTCGCGCTGACCTGGCGCATCATGATTTTCGTCGAGTTGCTCGGGCGCTCGTCGGGCGTGGGCTATCGCATCCAGTATTTCTACAACTTGGTGAACATGAACCGCGTACTCGCGGCCGCGCTCCCGTTCGTCGTGTTGATGCTGGCGTTTGAGTTCGGCGTGCTGCGGCCGCTCGAGGGGTTCGTTTTCCGCTGGCGGCGGGCGGAGGCGCGATGAGCGCCCGGCTCGTTTTCCGGGGCGTGGGGAAGGTGTTCCGCAACGGCCGCGACGCGTCGGTCGCGCTCGACGGACTCGATCTCACCCTCGAACCCGGCAGCTTCACCGCCGTCGTCGGGCCGTCCGGCGGCGGCAAGACGACGCTGCTGCACATCGCCGCCGGACTCGACACGCAGTACACCGGTACGTTCGAACGCGAGCCGGCCAGCGCCACGCTGGCGATGCTGTTCCAGCAACCGCGCCTCTTGCCGTGGCGCAACGCGCGCGAAAACGTCAGCTTCGTGCTCGAAACGCGCGGCGTCGCGCAAGCGACCGCGCGCGAACGTGCGGAAGAGCTGTTGGCGCTGGTCGGATTACGTCAGGCGGCGACGAAGTTTCCGGCGCAGCTCTCCGGCGGGATGCAACAGC
The DNA here is from genome assembly GCA_036008105.1 of Candidatus Lustribacter sp. Lineage (GTDB taxonomy): Bacteria > Vulcanimicrobiota > Vulcanimicrobiia > Vulcanimicrobiales > Vulcanimicrobiaceae > Lustribacter. The sequence goes on from DASYOE010000116.1 coordinate 6,743, forward strand.
GCGTTGCACTGGCGCGCGCGCTGGCGGTCGATCCCGACCTGCTCTTGATGGACGAGCCGTTTTCGGCCCTCGACGAACTGACCGCCGCGCGGTTACGCGAAGAATTGCTGGCGCTGAGCGTGCGGAAAGTGCGCACGATTTTGTTCGTGACGCACGATATCGCGGAAGCGTGCTACTTGGCCGACCGGGTGGTCGTGCTGAGCGCCCACCCCGGCCGCGTGGTCGGCGACGTGACGATCGATCTGCCGCGCTCGCGCCGGGCCGACGATCCGCGACTGGTCGAGTACGCGAGCCGCGTGCTGAGCTTTATCGATCACGGGTTATCCGAAGGAGTGTTGACCTGAGCAGCTACGCGCTACCGCATGGAATCTATCCGTATCTCGTCTCGCCCGTCGATGCGGCCGGCGTCGTTGATGAAGCGATGATCGAACGGCTGGTCGCCGACCTGATTGCGGCCGGCGTCGACGGCGTCACGCCGCTGGGCAGCACCGGCGAGATCGTGTACCTCACGCCGAAGCAGCGCCGCGCGATCGTCGAGACGACGTTGCGCGTTGCTAAAGGGCGCGTTCCGGTCGTGCCGGGCGTGGCGGCGTTCGCGACCAGCGATGCGGTCGAGCAGGCGCGCGAGTTTGCCGCGATGGGCGCGGACGGACTCGTGGTGATGCGGCAGAGCGCGTTTCCGGCGACGGAAGAGGGCGTGATCGAGTACTTCACGCAGGTCGCGCGCGCGGTCGACATCCCGATCGTGTTGTACACGAACCCGACGCTCCTGGGCACCGACTTTTCGAACGCGGCGCTCGACGCGCTGGCCCGCGAGCCGAACGTTCGCTACATTAAAGATGCCACCGGCGACACCGGGCGGATCCTCACCCTCATCAACCGTCTGGGCGGCAAGCTCGAGGTATTCAGCGCCTCGGCCCACATCCCGGCGTTCGTCTTTCTTCTCGGCGGCGTGGGTTGGATGGCGGGGCCGGCGTGCGTCATTCCGCAGGCGGCGGCGGAACTCTACCGGCGCGTGCGCTCGGGCGACGTGCAAGGCGCGATGGCGCTGCAGCGGCCCCTGTGGGGAATCAACGAATGCTTCCGGAAGTATCCGCTGCCGGCATGCATCAAAGCGGCGTTGCAACTGCGCGGTTACGCGGTCGGCGAACCGATCCCGCCGCAACGTTCGCTGAACGCCGCCGAGCGCGCCGAGGTCGCCGCCGCGCTCGAGGCGGCCGATCGCGCGCTGGCGGAACTCTGAGGCTCGCCGTGGACACGATCCAATCGGATGCACTGCGCGACTTGCGCCGCGAACTCGGCGACGTCGCGGTGCGTTCGTCGGCGTCCGACATCGTGCGCTTCCTGCGCGACAACTCGTGGCTGTCGCCCGTGCTCGCGGAGTCGCTCGAGCAGCGCAACGAGGCCGATGGTCCGGTGCTGGGCGTTGCGGCCGTCGTCACGCCGGCCGATGAAGCGGCGGTCGTGCGTCTCGCGGCGATCGCCGCACGCCATCGATTGCCGCTCACGCCGCGCGGCGCGGGGACGTCGAACTTCGGTCTGCTCACGCCCGCCGAGGGCGGCATCATCGTCGATCTGCGCAGCATCGCGGGTCCCGCGCGCATCGACGGCGCGGCGGCGCGCGCACCGGCCGGCACGCTGCAGGGTGCGGTTGAAACGGCGGCCCGCGCC